>NZ_CP030048.1:1500568-1800681 GCF_015291665.1 Bradyrhizobium sp. CCBAU 53338 | reverse complement strand
CAGGCGTGGCCTCGAATTGCGCGGCTGCAGCCTCGATCCGTGCGAGCTGCCCGAGCGCACGCGAGCACAGAAAGCCGTACTTCTCACGAACGCGCTCAGCCGCAATGGTCAGCGCAACGCGGCTGCGTTCGCGAAAGTCTGATAGCGCATAGGTCATGCCCGGGACGAAATGATCCTTGATGACGAGCGAGGGCGAATAGCAGGCCTCGACCCGCTCATCGGGCCAGCGCACGTGAAAATGCATCTCAGGCATAGTACACCTCGCGCATCGCCTGATAGGTGGCCACGTGTGCCATGGCGGTGCGGCTCCAATCATGACGCCGCGCAACCCTGGTGCCGTTCGCGGTCAGCCGCGAGCGCAGGGGGGCCGTGAGCGCACTGAGGGCAGCATCTGCGATCGAGCCCGCGTGATGCGGATCGCACCAGGCGACGTCGTCGGGGCCGAGATATTCCGTGAAGGGCGCGATGTGCGAGACCACCGCCGTCACACCGCTGGCCATCGCTTCGAGCACAGCCAGGCCAAAACCTTCGCGCAAGGATGGGAACAGCAGCACATCGGCCAGGCGATACAGCGACGGCATGTCGACATCCGTCAGCGGACCGGTCTCGATCACCGCATCGACGGGCAGTCCGGCGTCGCGCAGCCGCGCATTGAACTGTTGTCGATACAGGCCATGGTCCAGCAGCGAAGCTCCGCCGGCAATGACGAGCTGCGCGGACCGATGTACGGCGTACACCTGCCGGAAGGCGTCGAGAATACCGAGCGTATTCTTGCGCTGCTCGACGCCGCCGATCGACAGCAGGATCGGGCCTGCGCGAAGGCCGAGCCGGGCGCGTAGCGCATCATCGCCGGCCGTCGAGAGGGGCGAATAGCGCGCCGTGTCGACGCCATTTCCGACCAGCGTCGCCGCGCGGGACATCTCCGCCCTCAATTGCTCCTGCCAGAGCCGGCTGACGACAAACAGGCCGTCGGCGTGGACGATCGAGCGCCGGTCGAGTTCGCAGAGCCGCTCGTCACCGAATGCATCGACGTGATGAACGGTGCGGACATAGCGCTGGATCAGGCCGCGCTGCTTCAACGTCGCGAGCGCATTGCCGGAGATGCCATCCTGGGCATGGAAAACGTCAAACTGCCTGTTGGCGGCATCTTCGAAATGCCTGACATAATCCGCGATGCGCGCTTCGACCATCGCGACGACGTTACCCGAGGCCGGCGACGCAGGCACGGAGCGCGTCAAAGCGATGCTGCGGCGGAAGAAGCCCTTGCCTGTCGGGTCGGGCGCATGCACGACCGGTCGATGTCCGAGCTCCGCAAGGGCATCCGCAAGCGCAAGCGCATGCACCACGCCGCCCCGGGGATTGGTGGAGTGCGTGAGAATCGCGATGCGAAGCCCGGACGCGCCGCCGTTCATGCCACGCTCCGCTGCTGATGGCTCTCGCCTGGCGCACAGCCAATCAGGGCCTGTTCTGCGAAGTCCCAGACGGTTGCGCAGGCAGATTCAGCGCGAATGTCTACCCTTGCTCCCACGCTGACGTCTCCGATCGCGGCCGCCGCGATGCCGCGCCGCTGGAAGCGCGACAGGATCTCGTCGACATCTTCGGGCTTCGCCGACAGGAGATAACCAAAGCTCGGGAACGTGAGTAGCCAGCGCTCGAGCGGCGCACCGGCGGGAATCGGAACCGCCTCGACGTCCAGCGTAATGGCGACTTGCGAACACTCGGCCAGCATCGCCGCGGTCCCGACGATGCCGCCCTGGCTGATGTCCTTGGCTGCGAGTGCAAGGCCTGCTTCGGCAATAGACGGCAGGATCTCCAGATCGCCGCGCAGCCGCTCCGCAGGCGCGTCGGTCGCCGCCTCCCAATTCGCAAAGGGATCGCGATAGCGGCCGCGCAGATCAGTCGCTGCGATGAGCTTGTCGCCTGGCCTGGCGTCGAAGCTGGTGAGAAGGCGCTTGGCGCGGCCGAGGATCGCGACGGCAAACTGGCTCTGGTTGCTGCGCAGATTGGTGTGACCGCCAATGACGGGAACGCCGAATGTCTTCGCCGCGGCCTTCAATCCTTCGAGAATGGGCGCGGCCTTATCAGCCCCGTTGGACCAGATCGCATTGACGATGGCGGTGGGCCGTCCGCCCATCGCGACGACATCCGAGATGTTGACCATGGCGCCGCACCACCCCGCAAACCAGGGATCAGCGGCGACGAATTCATTCATGAAACCTTCGATGGCAAACAGGGTATAGCCATCGCCGTCCGGGATCGCCGCGCAATCATCGCCCACCGGGATGACGTCGCCACCAGACAGGTCGAGCGCCGCCGCGACAGCCGCGATGTCGGCCTTGGCGACGATGCCACGGCTTTGGCGGAGCGTTTCGGCAAGGCTTGTGAGCGCGGCATCCGTCAGCATGATCAGGCCGCCAGCTTTGCAAGCGAGCGGAAGCCAGTCTCGGGCGTCCGGAATGGCGGGTAGTGATCGAGATCGGCCTCCATGCGATGGTGCGGCCGGCCATGGAGCTCGAATTCGCCGAGCGAGCGCCAATGCATGTGCTGGAACAGCAGTGCGTTCTGACTTTGCACATTGGCGAGGAAGCGCCGGCAGCCGCGTGCATGCGCGGAGGAGACGGCAAGCCGGATCAGGCCGGCGCCGACCGCGCTGAGCCGGCGGTAGCCCTTTTCGACGGCGAGGCGGGAGCCCCACCACACATCTGCTTCGTGCTCATCAGTATGGATGCGCACGGTGCCAACCACCTCATCCTCGGCCACACCGAGCAGCGACACGGCCACGAGCGGAATGGCGACATCGTCGACCGCGTCACGATCATCGGCGGTAAACACACCCTGCTCCTCGCAGAAGACCCTGCGGCGCAGGGTTGCGGCGGCGGCCCGCTCCCAGGCTTCGATTGCGAACTTCACCTGGAATTCCGGCGCAACGAACGGTTTGAACGGCTCGAACATCATGCGCTTGCTCCGCGTTCGTAAGTGGACAAGGCCGAGCAGGCACCGCATTTGCCGCAGCCTGCCTTGATGTCGGTGGCGCGCAGGCCACCTACGCGCAACATGTCGGCGAGCGGACGCAGGATCTCGTGCATGAACGCCGCAGACGGTGTCGGATGGCTCTCCAACGGCGTGCCGGCAATCGGCACGAACGGCACGACGAAGGGATAGACGCCAATATCGATCAGCCGACACGACAGTGCGAGAATCTCGGACGGTTCGTCGCCGAGGCCGGCCAGGATATAGGTCGAAACCTGACCGCGGCCGAAGATCGGGACGGCCGCTTCGAACGCATCCATATATTGCTCGACCTGCACCTGTGCCTTGCCCGGCATGATCCTTTGCCGCACGGCGGGCCCGATCACCTCCAGATGCATGCCGAGCGCGTCGACGCCCGAATCCTTCATACGCTGGAACCAGGCATAATCGTCCGGCGGCTCGCATTGCGCCTGGATCGGCAGGTCGACGGCGGCTTTGACGGCCTGCGCGCTCTCCGTAAGGATGCCGGCGCCGCGATCGGAGGTGTGCGGCGTGCCCGTCGTCATCACCATGTGCCTGACACCGTCGAGCTCGACGGCCGCCTGAGCGACTTCGGCGAGCTGGGCCGGCGTCTTGCGCTCGACCGTACGTCCTGCCGCCAGCGACTGGCCAATAGCGCAGAACTGACAAGTCTTGGTGCGGCTCTGGTAGCGAATGCAGGTCTGCAGCACGGTGGTGGCGAGAACATCGCGGCCGTGCAGGGTCGCAAGCTTCCAATAGGGAATGCCGTCCGCGGTGGTGCGGTCGTAGAATTTGGGACGCAACGGAAACGAGACGTCAGCGAGCACGACGCCGTCGCGCGAGATGCGGCTGCGCCCGACTTCATCCGGAAGTTCGACGAGATAGGGGCTCTCGAAGGCCGGTGCGTTGTGGACCGGAATCATCACGGTGGCGCCGTCGATCGTGAACGGCGTGTGATCCGACGGCCCGGCGCCGCCACGGCGGCTCGTGCCCCCGGTCTTGGGATCAGCGAGCCGGACCCCGAAGGACTGCAACTCGTTGATCAGCTGCTCGGTCGGCATCGCCATAGGTTGCTGCATCTGCGGTCTCATCTGATTGGTCTTTCGGAATGGGCGCGAGGCGGTTCGGGTGAAAGCCGTGCATCGGACGCGCGGCCTGGTCGTTCAGCACCAGCGACAACAGCTCCGGCCGGGCGTAGTGGCCAACCGAGTCCATCATCCGCTTGCGCTTGGTGATCAAAGCAAGATCGAGATCGGCGACGAGGATGCCCTCGCCGCTGGTCAGCGGCGGCACCAGGTGGTTGCCTTCGGGAGAGACGATCGCGGTCATGCAGCCGCCGCGCAGGCCCTTGCGCAGACCTTCTTCGGGCGAGACCTTCGCGATCTGCTCCTCGGTCAGCCAGCCGGTGGCGTTGACGACGAAGCATCCGCTTTCCAGCGCATGGTGCCGGATCGTCACCTCGATCTGGTCGGCAAAGATTTGTCCGACCAGCGATCCCGGAAACTGGGCCGCGTGGATTTCCTCGTGCTGGGCCATCAGCGCGTAGCGGGCGAGCGGGTTGTAGTGCTCCCAGCAGGCCAGCGCGCCGACGCGGCCGACCGCGGTCTCGACCACCTTCAGGCCGGCACCATCGCCCTGCCCCCAAATCATGCGCTCGTGAAATGTCGGCGTGATCTTGCGCCTCTTCAGCACGATCGCGCCGTTCGCGTCGAATACGAGCTGGGTGTTGTAAAGCGAGCCATGATCGCGCTCGTTGACACCGAGCACCACCACCATGCCATGGCGCTTCGCCGCTTGCGCCACCGCGTCCGTCACGGGACCCGGCACGATGACGGCGTTTTCGTAGAGATGGATATGTTCGGCGCCGCTCAGGACCGGCGGACGGACAAAGGAGAAATACGGGTACCAGGGAACGAACGTCTCCGGAAAAACGGCGAACTGGACTCCCTTGCCGGCCGCTTCCGCGATGGCCGCCAGGATCCGGTCGACCGTTCCGGTCGGCGTCTCCAGATCCGGCGCAATCTGAATCGCGCCAGCCCTGATCGTGCGTTTCGCTGTCACTGTGCTCCTCCCTCGTCCGTCGCGTGAACCAACCGAGGTCAGACGGTCCAGGTGTGGATCATGAAGGCATCGTCCCTGCGGTGAAGCAGGATGAGATCGAGCACATCGAGTGGATTGATCGGCCGGATGCCCGGGATCAGCGACGGCTCGCCATGGCCGTAGAGCGCCTGTAGCGCGAACCGGCAGGCATAGACCTTGCCGCCTTCATCCATGAACTTTGCGAGCTGGTTGTTGAAGTTCTGCGCGCCGGGGAAGGCTTCGTCGCCGATCTTCGGAAAGCCGCGCTGAATGCCGAGCGTGACACCGGGACCGTAAAGCAGAACCGAGGTCTCGAACCCCTTCCGCTTCAGGCGCAGCGCCTGGAGAATATTGACGAGGCCGATTGAACCCTCGAAGGCGACGGTGTGGAAGGTGACCAGCGCCTTCTCACCCGGCTTTGCTTTGACGTCCTCGAAAACCTTCTCTTCATAGTCGACAAGAAAGTCGCCCTTCTGACGCGCGGGCATGTTCACTGCTGGCATAGACACCTCCTGTTCACGTCCGGCCTCCCGGATCGAGATCAGGTTTTGCAATCAATGTGCCAGACGACGTTCTGCACTCCAAATCATCAAACCATACAATTTGCATTCAAGTATCCAGTCATTGTTGAATGGAGACCTGACTGGATTTGGATATGCGCGCGCAATGCCCGAAAAATGGTGCCTGAAATTACTGGGCAACGCGCTCGATCGGTGTGCAACGCGCTCTGGCGGAACATCCTCTCACGACGTCAAAACTGCGCGACGCAATTGCCTTGATGCCTGCAACAATATACAGTCAATTCTACTGACGTAACTTGACGGAACTGAGCAATGGCCGACTGGCGACCCGATCTCTCGAACAGCGACAAGCCGCGCTATCTCGCGATCGCAGACGCGATCGCCGACGATATCGCCGCCGGACGGCTTGTGATCGGCGACCGATTGCCGCCACAGCGGAAGCTCGCCAAGCGCCTCGATGTCGATTTCACCACGGTTGCACGCGGTTATGTCGAGGCCCAGAAGCGCGGGCTGATTGAATCCAAGGTCGGACAGGGAACCTTTGTTCGCGACAAGCCGCGGCCGCGTCGCTCGGCGACAATCTTTCCGCCCCGCCCCGTCGATTTGTCGATGAACCTGCCGCCCGAGCCTGCTGATCCCGAATTGATCGAGCGGATGCAGGCCGGCGCCGAGCATGTGTTGCGCGACGTCGTATCGCTGCTGCGCTACCAGGGTTTTGGCGGCACGCAGGCCGACAAGGATGCCGCCTCGAGCTGGCTCGGCCGCCGCGCGCTGGTCCCGGCACAGAATCGCATCTTTGTCTCGCCGGGAGCTCATCCGGCGCTGCTCGGCATCCTCTCGATCCTCGCGAAGGCAGGCGAGGTCGTGCTGTGCGAGGCCATCACCTATCCCGGGATCAGGTCGATCGCCGCACAGCTCGGCATTACGCTCGTCGGCCTGCCAATGGATGAGGATGGCATCGAGCCGCAGGCGCTGACCGATGCCTGCAAGAGGCTGAAGCCCAAGGCGATCTACCTCAATCCGACGCTGCAAAATCCGACGACGCTGACGATTCCGGATTCGCGGCGGCGCGAGATCGTCGCGATCGCACGACGCTTCAAGCTGCCGATCATCGAGGACGATGCCTATGGCTTCATTCCCGAGCACGGCCACGGCCATGCGCCCTTCGCTGCGATCGCACCCGATCTGACCTGGCACGTCGCAGGACTGGCAAAATGCATCGGCGCGGGCTTGCGCACCGCTTACGTCGTCGTGCCCGACACGCGCTCGGCCTGGCCGTTTGCCTCGGCGCTCCGCTCAGCGACCGTGATGGCATCCCCCCTCACCGTGGCGATCGCGACGCGCTGGATCGAAGACGGCACCGCAGACACGATGCTGCGATTCATCCGCGCAGAGACGACGGCGCGGCAAAAGCTTGCCGCCGAAATCCTGCCCAAGGGCTCCTATCGCGGCGATCCCCTCAGTTTCAATTTGTGGGTTCCGCTGCCGACGCCCTGGAGGCGCTCGGCTTTCGTGGAGCATATGCGGCAGACCGGCGTCGGCGTCGTCGCAAGCGACGCCTTTGTCGTGAGCGATCCACCGCCGGAGGCCGTCAGGGTCTGCATCTGCGGTCCTTCAACGCGGGCACAGATCAGATCTGCGCTCGAATACGCCGCTCACGCGCTGGCCGAAACGCCGGCCCTGGCGTCGCCGTTTCTCTGATGGAGCGACGTCAGCTCGTGACACGTTCGCCGCGCCCGTAGACCAGCAGCATGAAGATGATGACGAGGCCGTAGATCACCTGGCGGCCGGCCTCGGGCATGTCCATGATCGACAGCACGCTGTTGAGCAGCACGATCAGCACGACGCCGATCAGCGTGCCGAGATAGCGGCCGCGGCCGCCGAGGATGTTGGTGCCGCCGATCACGACCGCCGCGATCGACGGCAGCAGATAGGCATCGCCCATGCCCTGATAGGCCTTGGTGGAGTAGCCGGCGAGGAGGACGCCCGCGAGCGCGGCGGCAAGACCGCAGAGCACGAAGCAGACCACGGTGATGCGGCGGGTGTCGACGCCGGCGAGATAGGCGGCCGCCTCCTTGTTGCCGATGGCGTAGACGTAACGCCCGAGCGCCGTGCGCTGGAGGATGATGGCCACGAGCACCGACACGGCGGCCCACACGAACAGCGCGTTGGGGATGCCGAGCGTGCGGTCACCCGCGAGCATCCGCATCAGATCAGTGGCCGCGGTCTGCGGGGCGTAGCCGCCGGTATGCGCGACCATCAAGCCGCGCATCACCGCGTTGACGCCGAGGGTGAAGATCATCGAGGGCACGCGCAGATACGCAACCCCGATGCCGTTGATGAGGCCGACCAGCAGCCCGACGCCGAGGCCGACCGGAATGGCGAGCGGCCCGCCGATCGACGTCGCCATCATCGCGGCCGCGGCGAGCGTCCACGGCACCGACAAATCGATCTGGGCGATCAGGATCACCATCATCATCCCGGCGGCAACGATGCCGAGGAAGGCGCCGATCTGGAGCTGCTGCAGCAAGTAGGTCGGCGACAACAGCGGCGCGCTGCCGAAGCGGGCAAAGGTGTAGACCGTGCCGGCGACCAGGATGACGAGAATGAACAGCGCCGCGATCAGGATCGGGCGGTCGTCGCGGGAGAGTCCGAGGGACGCAGTCGTCATCGGAACAGCTCCAGCGTGTTCTTGACGCGCAGCACGCCGAGGGCACCGATGCTGACAGCCGCCAGCAGGATCAGGCCCTCGAACAGCGGCTGCAACAGCGGCGCGATGTCGAAGATGCGGAAGAAGAACGAGATGACGCGCAGCACCATGGCGCCGAAGATCGAGCCGATCGCGCTGCCGGTCCCCCCGAGCAGCGAGGTCCCGCCGATGACCACGGAGGCAATGGAGTTGAGCGTATAGGCGCCGGCCTGCGGAATGTCGGCATTGCCCGAGGACGTCTGGATGGCGAGGAACAGGCCGCCGCAACCGGCGAAGAAACCTGCAAGCGTGAAGGCCGCGATCTTGGCGCGCTCGATCGGAAGACCCGACATGTAGGCGGCGCCTTCGGCCGAGCCGACCGCGTAGACGGCGCGGCCAATCACGGAGCGGCGGAACGGCACCCAGACCAGCAGCGCGATCAGGATCAGCAGCACGAAAGGCACCGGGATCCAGGCGACCGGCGCAAACCAGCTCGCGGCGCCGTCATCGAAGATATGAACGGTCGCGGCGAAGTCGCCGAGCGAGTTGGTCAGCGCCCAGTTGAGATCGTCGTCGATCTTGCCGCCAGGCGTCGGCCGCAGGAACAGCGCGATGCCGATATAGACCGCGCCGGTCGCCAGCGTCGCGATGATCGGCTGGATGCGTCCATAGACGACGACGCAGCCATTGAGGAAGCCCGCCAATGCGCCGATCGCAAGGCACACGACGATGCCGAGCAGGATGCCGTTCACTCCGCCGGGAAAGGTGCCGAGGCCGAATTGCAGGCCGAAGATGTCGAGATGCAGCGGCGTGCCGCCCGCCGCCCCCGTGAGCAGATAGCTTGCGAAGCAGCCCACCATGGTCATGACGGCGCCGACGGAGAGATCGAGTCCCGACGCCAGCACCGGAACGGTCTGGGCCATCGCCAGCATGGCGAGCGCAAAGATCTCGTCGCCGTTCTGCACCAGAACCGCCGACGAGAAGCCCTTGGGGTGCGCCAGGTTGTAAAGCAGGTAGAGAACGGAGAACAACAGGACGGCGGTGACGATGCCGATGTTCTGGCGAACCCTGATGGCGATATCGTCAAGCATGGGCGGCTCCGGGAGCATCCGGCGCCGCCGCGTCGATGTTCAGCGCGCTCGCGATGATGTTGGTCTCGGTGAGTTCGTCGCCCTGGAGCTCGCGCACGATGCGCCCGTCATACATGATCGCCACCCGGTCGCAGCAGCCGATGAGCTCGTCGTAGTCGGTCGAGTAGAACAGGATGGCCGCGCCCTGGTCGGCGAGCTCGCGCATCAGCCGGTAGAGCTCCTGCTTGGTGCCGACGTCGATGCCGCGGGTGGGATCGTTGAGCAGGATGAGCTTGGGGTCGGTCATCAGCCATTTGGCGAGAACGACCTTCTGCTGGTTGCCGCCGGAGAGCGTCGAGACCGCATCTCCGGGCGCACCGATCTTGATTTGCAGCCGCGCGATCGCGCGCTTGATCGCCTCGTTCTCTCGGGCGCGATCGACCAGAGGTCCGGTCGAGATCGCGTCGAGCGAGGCGATCACGAGATTGTCCGCGATCGACATCGGCAGCATCAGGCCCTCGGTCTTGCGATCCTCCGGCACCAGCGCGATGCCGACCGCCTTCGCCGCCGCCGGCGATGCCGGACGCACCTCGCGGCCCTCGACGGTGATTTGCCCGGAGACGCCACGCAGCACACCGAACAGCGCCAGCAGCAGGGACTTTTGCCCCTGGCCGTCGAGCCCGCCGAGGCCGACGATCTCGCCGGCGCCGACGCGCAGCGAGATGCGATCGAGGTGCCGATCCCAGCTCAAATTCTCGATATCGAGCACCGCCTTGGGCGATCCGCGCGCGGGCTTGGGCGGATATTGGGCCGCGATATCGCGCCCGATCATGAGCTGGACGATATCGGCGGTGGAGCGCCTTCCCTTGTCGAAGGTCTCGATATGGCGGCCGTTACGGAACACCGAGGCACGGTCGGCGAGCGCCTCGACCTCGTGCATGCGATGCGAAATGTAGAGAATGGCAACGCCTTCGGCCTTGAGCCGCGCCAGCATGGCGTACACCTTCTCGACGTCGGCGCTGGTGAGGGCCGATGTGGCCTCATCCAGGATCAAGAGCTGCGGCTTCTTGCCGAGCGCCTTGGCGATCTCCACCACCTGGCGGCGCGACAACGGCAGGTCGCGCACGCGCATCAGGGGATTGACGTCCTCGCAGCCGATCTCGGCCAGCAGCTGCTCGGCGCGGCGGCGCTGCGCCCGCGCGTCGATGAGGCCGAAGCGGCGCGGCGGCGACGAGATCGAGATGTTGTCCGCGACCGAAAGGTCGGGCATCAGCGACAACTCCTGGAAGATGCAGACGACGCCGGCTGCGTTGGCCGCGGACGGTGTCGCAAAGTGCACTTCGGATCCGCCGAGCCGCATGGTGCCGGCATCGGGCTGGACGACGCCGGCGATGATCTTGATCAGCGTCGACTTGCCGGCGCCGTTCTCGCCGAGCACCGCGTGGATCTTGCCGCGCTCGCAGGCGAAGTCGACGCCTTCGAGCGCGCGCACGCCGGCGTAACGCTTGGAGATTCCTGACAGCGTGAGGAAGGCAGATTGGGTCAGGGCGGCATCCGGCATGGCACACTCACGCAGCGGCGGCCCGGCGATGGCCGGGCCGCAACGGTGACGTCTCCAGTGCGCTCACTGGGTGTTCTTCTCGCTCTGCGACATGATCTCCGGCGCCGTGAAGTTGACGCCGCAGGGGGTGAACTGGTTCGGCGCGAAGAAGTTGGCGTTGAGGTCCGGCCAGTAATTGGTGCCGGGCTTCAAATCCTTGTAGGTCGCGACCGGGATCGGGATCGAGATCAGCTGCGGCATGACGTTGCCCTGCAGCGCGGAGATCGCCGCCTTGGTGGCGATGGCGACCAGTGCCGGGGACTGGCCGTAGGACATGCCCTTGAGCCCGTCCTTGGCGTGCTCGGCGATCTGCTTGCGGTACTCGTTCTCGCCCTCGCCCGACATCGGCACGAAGGGGTGCTTCGCCGCCATCAACGCCTGAACGGTGCCGTCGGAGCCTCCTTGCGTGAACACGCCATCGAAATGGCCGTGCACGGCGAGTGCGTCCGCCGTCACCTTCTGCGAGGTGCCGGTGTCCCAATTGCCGACCACTTCGGTGATCTTGAAGCTGTTGCCCGGCGCTTCCATCACCTCGCGGAAGCCGAGGTGGCGGTCACGGTCGACCGAATTGCCCGGCAGGCCGCGGACCTCGAGAATGTCGCCGCTCTTCTTGCCGCTTTCGTCGATGAGCCACTTCGCCGACATGCGGCCCATTTCCTTCTGGTCCTCGTTGACCATCATCACCTTGTCGGTGTCGAGGATGTTGTCGAAGGGCACCACGACCACGTTGTTCTTGTCGGCGAGGCGGATGATGCGGTCGAAGCCGTCAGGCGCCACCGCGATGGTGACGATGGCGTCAAAGCCCTGATTGATGAAGTCCTCCATGGCGCCGAGTTGCGCTGCAACATCGGTGCCGGTCGAGACGACCTTGAACTCCTTGATGTTCTCCTTGATGCCCGGCTGCGCGGCGAAGGCCTTCGCGGTCTTCACCATCTGGATGCGCCAGGTGTTGCCGACGAAGCCGTTGACGAGGGCGATCTTGTAGGGTCCGGGCTTCTTGGCCCATTGGAAGAACTTGGTCTGGGACGACCAGGGCTTGAAGCATGCGGGATCGGCGCCCGGACCAGACACGACCTTGGGCCCTGCGAAGGCGCTGACCGAAGACAGCAACAGGCCAACGCAAGCGAGCCCCGTAAAACGAAGCGTCCACACCATATCACTTCTCCTGAGCTTTTGTGTTCCACCCTTAACGCGGCCCAATGGCCAAGCCGGGAATTGACCTTCCCGTGCAATTTGCCCCGCTAGGATGCCACGCAACCTCCGATGCGCACAAGCCGAATGCCTGTCATGAGGCCTGTCCCGCTGCGAACGCGTGGAGCAAAGCCATCACATCTGCGGGAGATGATCCTTCGGTCGCGACGAGGCCGGAAACACACGCGCGCGACAATCGGATGGTCGCGTCCGATCTGATGCAGCGCAATCGAATGATTGCGAACCAAAGGACGGCGCAGCGCAAAAGAATGACACTCAGGGGAAAATGCCGACACGATCATGATCGGCTGCGCGCCCGAATTGCCTGGTGCGGCGCATGTTGACTTTCGTGCACGCCCTCCAAATACTCGCCAAAAAATAAACCAGTCGCAAACGACTGATTGGAGGGAGGGATAGGATGCCGACTTCACGCAGGCAGCTGCTGAAGGGTACGGCGGCTGCCGCCGCCACGCTCAGCCTCGATTGGACCCGGGCCCAGGCGCAAGCCGAGAATTTGCGCATCGGCCTGATCTACGATCTCACCGGACCGTTCGCCGCGGGCGGCTCGGTCGCTTCCTCGATCGGCGCACAGATCGCCATCGACCTCGTCAACGAGAAGGGCGGCATTGGCGGCAAGACCAAGATCGTGTCCGTCCCCGCCGACTCCCAGAGCAAGGCGGACGTTGCCATCAACGAGGCCGAGCGCCTGATCAGCCAGGAGAAGATCGACATCATCAACGGCGTCTATTCCAGCGCACATGCCGTGCCGATGGCGGCCAAGGTCGAGCAGCAGAAGAAGATCCTCTGGATCACGACCGCGGTGTCGACCGCCGTGTTCAAGGACAAGAACCTGCAATATGTGTTTCGCGCGCAGATCCATTCCGACCAGTACGGCCAGGCGTTTGTCGGCTTCCTCGCCGAGCACGCCAAGGGCAAGCTGGGCATGGAGCCGAAAGAGGTCAAAGTCGCGCTGATCCACGAGGACGGGCCCTACGGCGTCGGCGTCGCGGCCGCTGACGAAGCCTATGCCAAGGAAGCCGGCCTTCAGATCGTGCTGAAGGAGGGCTATTCGGCATCGGCCCCCGATCTTTCGGTGCTCGTGACCAAGCTCAAGCGCGCCAAGGCCGACGTGATCTCGCATGCCGGATACAACCCCGACATCACCCTGCTGCTGCGGCAGGCGCGCGAGAGCGGGCTGCGCTTCAAGATGCTGTTTGGCAACGGCGCCGGCTACAGCCAGCTCGACAAGCTGCGGGCGACCTTCGGCACCGACATCGACAATTTCTGCAACATCGATCCGGTGCCGGCGCAGCTGCTCGATCCGTCGAAGCTTGCGCCCGGCTTGGGCGACCTGATCAAGACCATGGTCACGCGCTACCAGGCCAAGACCGGCGCGACCGACGTGCCGCCGCACTGCTCGATGGGGTTCAATCAGACCTGGGTCTTGCTCAACAACGTGTTGCCGGTCGCAAAGGAGAAGTACGGCAGCTTCGACCCGGAGGCCATCCGCAAGGCCGCGCTCGACGTCGACATCCCGCCCGGTGGCACCATCCAGGGCTATGGCGTGAAGTTCTTCCCGCCGGGCACGCCGCTCTCAGGCCAGAACGAGCGCTCGACGCCGGTGGTGATGCAGAACGCGGGCGAGCATATCTCCGTGGTGTGGCCGACGAACATTCGGACACAGGACCCGGTGTTTCCGCTGCCGAAGGGATCGACTTATGGAGCCTAGCTAACTGAAATCGGGCTGCCCGCGCAGCCACGACGCATCCTCTCTCCGCGTGAGAGAGGATGGTCACCGGCGGCAGGTGATTGGCGTGGTGCAGACAGCGATCGTTCGTCGCGTTGTAGCTTCGTCCCAATGCATCCAGAGATCACTATTTTCGCGTCTTGGTTGGATCTTCGGTCGCCGGGCAACTCGAGCTGGCTGCGACACCAGGTCTTTTTGAAACAAAAGCTTTCGAAAGTGTGATCTGGTTAACTAGCTCCGCGTCGTTTCGTACATACAAGCCTATCAGCCAATCGCTGACGGCTTTGGCACAACCGCCAAACCGGCTCGCATTTCGAATGCCGTCCGGCGCGGATCAGACATTCTCGGAACGCGAATTCCAACGATGGGGGTGACGATGCCCGCCATTTTCGAGTTGCTCTACAAGGAATTCTGCCGTGCCCGTCTTGCCGAGATGCGCAAGCAGCTTCTGCTCACGGAAAGACATCCCAAAGCCTTTCTGCCGGACGAGGGTCCCGCCGATCCGGATGGGATGGACGAGCAACACCAGGCCGAATTGAAGCGCGGACGGGAATAATCGCGTCGCGGCAGCAGTATTTTTGGAAAGGCCATCCGTTTTCAGGAGGCAACATTGAACAGACCCGAATTCTATGTTGCGTCAATTGCCTGCCTCTCCTGCCTGACCATCGTCGTGATGATGGCTGTCGGAGCCTGGTAGGTGGCAGGATCGGCAGCAGCGCGCGCGTCGGCGTCCTACAACACCACCCTTCGCCCCTCTTCCGCGGCCCAATAGCCGGCGTAGTTGACCTTGATCGTCTCGTAGGCCAGCGCGAGGTCCGACAGCGGTTGCCGTCCGGTCGCCGCACACTCCATGAAATCCTGGATCTCCTGGAGATAGCCGCGCGTCCATTCCTCTTCGAGGCAGACATATTGCCAGCCGGTTTTGCGGTCCACCTTCTCGGTGATGTAGACGGAGGCGAGTTTCTCCTCTGATGTCTGGTAGCTCATCAGATGACTGTTCGGCGTGATGTTGGCGAACAGCGAGCCGCCTGACGTGTATGTCTCGATCAGATTGCGCACGCCGCCCATGATCATGTCGCCGGAGAACACGCTGGCCTTAGTGCCGTCGGAAAACGTCGCGGTCAGCGTGCCCCAATCCTCGACATCGACGGGATTGGCCTTGATGTAGGTGCGCTCCTCCGGCTTGAGGACGGCGGTGACGTTGCCGACATCGCCGGTGACGCTGGCGACATGGATTTTCTCCCCTCGCGCGCGCGCCTCGACCTGCTTGAGATAGAGCACCGCCGAGAGCGGATGACAGCCCATCCGGATCAGCGAGCCGCCGCCGGTCATCGCCCATTGCGCGGCATGCGCGGCGTGCGATCCGGAATGGCTCTCCTCGCCCTTCATGAACAGGATTTTGTCTTTTGTCGCTTTCAGGATCTCCGCGGTCTTGGTCACGGCAGGTGCGTAGATCCAGTCCTCGGCATACATGAAAAGTTTGCCGGTACGCTCGATCGCCGCGCGCGTCCGGTCCATCTCCTCGATCAGGCGCTCATACATCAGCGCCTTCGGCACGTGCTTGCCGATCGGCTGCTTGTCGCCCTCGCGGCCGAAATAGCCGGCAAAGGGCTTTTCGCAGATGACGTGCTTGCCGGCCTGCATGCCGGCGACGATCATCCCTGCGTGAAGATTGGGCGGCGTACAGATGTCGATGACGTCGAGATCGCGGTCCGCGATCAATTCCGCAAAGCTGCGATAGACGCGCGGAATGTTGTGGCGCGCGGCGAATTCGACCACGTGGTCGCCGCGCGCGGCAACCGCGGCGACCTCGACGTCCACGCCATAGACGCGCCGGAACGCATACATATGCAGTTCCGACACGAAGCCGCAGCCGACAAGTCCGACCCTGATCCTGGCCATAACGCCCCCCTGATTGGGACGGCACTATAGCGCGAGGGCGGAGCTATTCCACCGAGACCCGCACCACGCCGGCGCTCATCATGCCGAGCGCACGGGCAGCAGGCACCGAGAGATCGACGATGCGGCCGCGGATGAAGGGTCCGCGATCATTGACGCGGCATTGAATCGTCCGCCCGCTATAGGAGACCTTGAGCATGCTGCCGAACGGGCGCGTCCGGTGCGCACAGGTCAACTCGCCGTTTTTCGCGGCTTTGCCGTATCCATAATATGAGGCAAGTCCGCTTTCGGCGTGGGCGACGGAAAATGCAGAAAGCGAGAAAGTGGTCAGACAAAACAAGAGTGTCGGTTGCGCTCGCACGGCACCGCTCCCGGTTAGCCCTGCCCCGCGTCGCAACGCTGTCCGGTTCCCGAAGGTTCCGGTAACACGCCGGGCGATGCCCGACATGGCCTTCACACATTGTTACCGTTTGTGAAGGCGCAGATGCGCTTCGAATCTCACCGGCGCGCCGCCGCGAACGCGGAATCAAACGCCGTGATCCTGCTCACGCATTTTGCTTGCATGAGCCTGATCGTGTGGCTCCCGCTCGATCTCCCGAACGCTGCTCAGGCTTCGGCCATCACCAATAGCGGCGGTAGTAGTGACGGTAATGGGGCCGATAGTAGCCGTAGCGATAGCCGTAATACGGACGGTAGGGCCGATAGTACCTGGGATAGACCGGCCCATAGCCATAGCCGTAATAGGCGGGTGCGTAACCGTAGCCGTAACCCGGATAGCCGTAGCCATAATACGGCCCGCCGCCATAATAGCCGTAAGGCGCGCCGGCGATGGCGCTGCCGATGATGGCGCCCGCTGCAAAACCGCCGAGGCCCCAGCCCCAGCCGCCGCCCCGCCAATGCACCTGCGTGACCTCATCGCCGGCTGCAGCCTTCATGGACGCAACATTGGTCGGCATCGGCGCTGCTGTCGCCTGCCCGACCTGACCGGTCATGACCCCGACCGTCAGCGAGCAGGCAATCGCCGTTTTCCAGATACTCATCGTCTTACTCCCTGTCTGACGTTTCGTTTGGTAAAGGATCGCATGCCATGATCTTGCATCCTTGCGTCAAGTCAAAGCCTCGAATTTCGCGTGCAGCGCACAAGACCGCCGTGCATGCTTCAAATATGACCGGCGGACGACCACGACGGATGGGCGCCGGCGCCGCGGCAAAGCGTTAAGCTTCCCATGCGTTCGCAACCAACAAGCACCTTCCCGATTTACTATTCGTGCCGTTACTATCGGTTCCAATGATGCGCGGCCGGAAGGCTTTTCGCGAAGGCCTCCTGGGTTGCGCCAGAATTTGGCTTGCGCCGGACGAGTGGGAGGATGACATGAGTGCCGCCGGAAATGAACCGCTTGCCCGCCAGGCTTTGGCGTTTGTCCTGGCCGGCGGTCGCGGCAGCCGGCTGCTGGAATTGACCGACCGGCGCGCCAAGCCCGCGGTCTATTTCGGCGGCAAATCCCGCATCATCGATTTCGCGCTGTCGAACGCGGTCAACTCCGGCATCCGCCGCATCGCTGTCGCCACCCAATACAAGGCGCACAGCCTGATCCGGCATCTCCAGATGGGCTGGAACTTCTTCCGCCCCGAACGCAACGAGAGCTTCGACATCCTGCCCGCGAGCCAGCGCGTTTCGGAGAGCATGTGGTATGTCGGCACGGCGGATGCGATCTACCAGAACATCGACATCATCGAGTCGCACAATGCCCGCTTCATCGTGGTGCTTGCCGGCGACCACATCTACAAGATGGACTACGAGGTGATGCTGCGCCAGCACGTCGACAGCGGCGCCGACGTCACCGTCGGCTGCCTCGAAATGCCGCGCGCGGAATCCTCGGGCTTCGGCATCATGCATATCGACGAGAACGGCTGGATCCAGCAGTTTCTGGAGAAGCCCAAGGATCCGCCGCCGATGCCGGGCAAGCCCGATGTCTCGCTCGCCAGCATGGGCATCTACGTGTTCGATGCGAAATTCCTGTTCGATCAGTTGAAGCGCGACGCCGAGGATACGAACTCCAGTCACGATTTCGGCAAGGACATCATCCCCTACATCGTCAGGAACGGCCGCGCCCTGGCGCACCAGTTCTCGACCTCCTGCGTTCGTTCCGGCGACGACCCCCGCTCCTATTGGCGCGACGTCGGCACGGTCGACGCCTATTGGGCCGCCAATATCGATTTGACCGACGTGGTGCCCGAGCTCGACCTGTTCGACCGCGCCTGGCCGATCTGGTCCTATGCGGAGATCACGCCACCCGCGAAATTCGTTCATGACGAGGAGAGCCGGCGCGGCCAGGCGGTGAGCTCGCTGGTGTCGGGCGGCTGCATCATCTCCGGCGCCTCGCTGCGCCGCTCGCTGCTGTTCACCGGCGTGCGCATCAACTCCTATGCCAATGTCGAGAACGCCGTGATCATGCCCTATGTCAATGTCGGGCGCGGCGCGCGGTTGAAGAACGTCGTGATCGACCGCGGCGTCGAGATCCCCGAAGGCCTCGTGGTCGGCGAGGATCCGGAACTCGACGCCAAGCGCTTCCGCACCACCGAGCAGGGCATCTCGCTGATCACCCAGGCGATGATCGACAGGCTCAATACATGACGCCTGTTCGCGTCCTCGCGGTCGCCTCTGAAGTCTATCCCATCGTCAAGACCGGCGGTCTCGCTGATGTCGCCGGTGCGCTGCCGGTTGCGCTGAAGGCGCATGGCGTCGAGATGCGCACGCTGATGCCGGGCTATCCTGATGTGATCCGGCGGCTTTCGGGTGCGGAGGAAGTCCGGCGCTGGCCGGATTATTTCGGCGGCCCAGGCCGGCTGCTTGCGGGCTCGCACGACGGGCTCGATCTGTTCGTGCTCGACGCTCCGCATCTCTATGCACGGCCCGGCAATCCTTACGTTACCGCCGAGGGCGTCGACTGGCCCGACAACGGCGTGCGTTTCGCGGCGCTGTCGCGCGTCGCGGCCGATATCGGCCACGGTCTCGTTCCAGCCTTCGTGCCCGACATCGTGCACGCCCATGACTGGCAGGCCGGACTCGCACCGGCCTATCTGCACTATGACGGCGGGCCGCGGCCGGGCACGGTGATGACCATTCACAACATGGCCTATCAGGGCAAGTTCGACCGCGCGCAGGCTGGCGCGATCGGCCTGCCGCACGATGCCTCGTTCGACGTCCACGGCCTCGAATATTTCGGCGGCATCAGCTTCCTGAAGGCCGGCCTGCAACTGGCCGATCGCATCACCACGGTGTCGCCGACCTACGCACGCGAAATCCAGAGCGACGAAGGCGGCATGGGGCTCGGTGGCCTGCTGCGCGAGCGCGCGAGCGTGCTGAGCGGCATCCTCAACGGCATCGACACCGACGTCTGGAATCCGCAAACCGACGCGCATATCGCCTATCGTTTCGGCGCGCAGGACCTCACGTTTCGAGCCGCGAACAAGGCGGTCCTCCAGCAGCAATTCAATCTC
The DNA here is from genome assembly GCF_015291665.1 of Bradyrhizobium sp. CCBAU 53338. NCBI lineage: Bacteria > Pseudomonadati > Pseudomonadota > Alphaproteobacteria > Hyphomicrobiales > Nitrobacteraceae > Bradyrhizobium > Bradyrhizobium sp. CCBAU 53338. Next base: position 1,781,393 of record NZ_CP030048.1, on the reverse strand, counting down.
GATTCCTCGGACGAGGCGCCGCTGCTCGGCGTCATCAGCCGGCTGTCATGGCAGAAGGGGCTCGACCTGCTGCTCGAAGCGATCCCGACGATCCTGGAGCAGGGCATGCAGCTTGCGCTGCTCGGCAGCGGCGACCGCGATCTCCAGGATCGCTATCAGGCCGCCGCGCGCGCCAATCCCGGCCGCATCGGGGTCATGATCGGCTATGACGAGATTCTCGCGCATCTGATCCAGGCCGGCTCCGACGCGCTGCTCGTGCCCTCGCGGTTCGAGCCGTGCGGCCTCACCCAGCTCTGCGCGCTGCGCTACGGCGCCGTCCCCATCGTCTCCCGAGTCGGTGGGCTCGAGGACACCATCGTCGACATCGGCGAGACCGGTCGTGACCCCACCGGTTTCAAATTCGGTCCGGTGACCGCAGACGCTTTCGCCGGCACGCTGCGGAAAGCCAATGCCGCCTTCCACAACAAGACAACCTGGCGGCGGCTGCAATTGAGCGGTCTTGCCACCGACGTGTCCTGGCGCAACCGCGCCGGCGAGTACGCTGCGCTCTATCGCGGTCTGATGGCGTCGCGCGGCAGGTGAGATTGTCCCTCTCCCCTTGTGGGCCTGTTGCGCTACTGCCTTTTGATGCGGGAGACGTAAGGAGAGAGGGCGTTGTCGGCCCCGATTGTCGGGCCGAAGCTGTATTTTGCGCCCTTGATGGGCGTCAGGCGGCGATCGTGGCCCACCGCCTCATATTGAACGCGATGGAGGCAAGCAGGACTTGTCCGCGTGCCTTGGCGAGACCGACGTATCGGATGCAGGTGAGCCGCATCCGACGTTTGAGGGTGGCAAAGGTTGTCTCCACCGTTGCCCGTCGTCGTGCGATGAGACGGTTGTAGCGTTTGAGCCTCGGCGGCAGTTCCGGGTGATGCCTGTTGGGACGGCGGGCGATGCGGGGCTTCTTGCCTTCCGCTTTCAGCCGCGCCCGCCGGGCGTGGGTGTCGTAGGCCGCATCGGCCCATACCACGGCTTCGTCGCCGCGGATCAGTTCGTCGGCTGGCGTTGTATCGTTGATATTGGCGGGCGTGGTCAGGACTGAGCGGATCAGACCGGATCCCTCGTCGACACCCATGTGAGCCTTGTAGCCGAAGGTCGAACCACCCTTGCCCTGTCGCTTGGTGAACCGGGCGTCTGGGTCGTTTGATGGACGATCCTCCTTGGGAGGAGCTGAGACGGCCTGGATCAGGGTCGCGTCGAGCATCGTGCCGCGCTTGAGGATGACACCAGCATTCTCAAGCTGGCGGTCCAGCTCGCCAAACAACTTCTCCAGCAGGCCTTGTTCGATGAGTTGATTCCGGAAACGGTTCAGAACCGTATGGTCGGGCGTCGCATCCTCGAGGCTCAGACCAACGAAGCGCTTGAACGACAGCCGGTCGCTCAGCGCTTCCTCAAGCTCGCGGTCCGAAAGACCATAGAGCGACTGCAACAGCAGCGCCCGAAACAGCACCAACACCGCGTACCCCGGCTGACCGGGTCCCTTCTCGTCCCGCAAATGGCCGATCAGCTTCTCGAACCGGTACCACTTGACCAGGCCGGCCAGCCGATCCAGCGACGCATTGGCGCCGGCTCCCTTCGGCATCAGCGCATCTACAAAGCTCGGCTGTCCCGTCTGCTTCACCGCCATCGTCATTCCCCCAAAAGGCTCAACCGCAGGGAATCACAACTGGCGAATTACGCAACAGGCCCCTTGTGGGAGAGGGTGGCTCGCCGCATCGCGGCGAGACGGGTGAGGGGTATCTCCCCGCGAGTCCAACTCTCATTTGAGATAGCGGATAGATACCCCTCATCCGGCGCTTCGCGCCACCTTCTCCCACAAGGGGAGAAGGAAGAGATCATTCATCCAAACATATACGACGCCATCGCGACGCTTGCGACCTCGTCGACGAAGACGCGCTTGCCGACGTCGTTGCCGGCGGCGCCTGCAGCGACCATCAACGGCAACAGATGGTCCTCGCGCGGGTGGGCGAGACGCGCGCTCGGCGCATGCTCCCAATCGACCAGCATCGCGTTGCGGCGCGCCGCGTCGGGATTGCTGATCGCCTCGTTCAGATAGGCCTCGAAATCGTACGAGACAGGCTTGGACTCCGCCCGGCCGAAACCGCGCATGTTGTGATAGGTGAGCCCGCTGCCGACGATCAGAATGCCCTCGTCGCGCAGCGATGCGATCGCCTGCCCGACCTTGATGTGCTCGGCCGCATCGTAGCTCGACTTCAGCGACAGCAGCACGATCGGCATGTCGGCATTCGGGTACATCAGGCCGAGCGGCACGAAGGTGCCGTGGTCAAAACCCTGGTTGGGGTCTTCCCGGCAATCGAGACCCACGTGCTCGAGCAGCGCCCTCACCTCCGCGGCCAGCTCGGGCTGGCCCGGCGCCGCGTACTTGATGTGATAGGTATGCTCGGGGAAACCGTAATAGTCGTACACCATCGGCGGATGCGCCGAGGTCGACACGGTGAAGGCGTCGGCCTCCCAATGGCCGGTGATGACCAGCACCGCCTTCGGTCTTTCAGGGAGAAGCTGCGGCAGCCGGCCGAACTCCGCGGCGGTCTTGGCATATTGCACCCGCCGGTCCTCCATGAAGGGCCAGGGGCCGCCGCCATGGGACAAGAACAAGGTCGGAAATCGCGTCATGGTGCCGGCTCGCCTCGAAGACATCGTGCGCGGATCAGACGCCCGCGCACTTCGCGGCGAGCATAGGCAAACCGGTATGGTTAGCAAGTCGTTAACGATTTACCGCCCACAATCTCGCCGTGGCCGCAGGAATCGGCCAGAAGACAAGCGGGACGTAGAATGAAGAAGTTTGCGCTGGGGGACGTCGTCAACTCTGACAAGGGCCGCCGCGGTGTCGTTCGCGCCGCCTACCGCTCGAAGGACGGCCAGCAGTTCTATGCCGTCGAGAAGGACGGCGCGATGGACTATCTGGAAGAAGAGCGCCTGACCCCGGCGCCGCGCGTCGAGCTCGCCGCCTAGCTTCAACTCACTTCCCGCTGCCGCGCGCGAGCCGGTCCAGACGTTCTGTCAAGGGATCGTCGCCGCTCGCGGTGCGATCGTTTGCGATCAGCAGCAGATGGTCGCGGTCCGCAGCCGCATCCCAATGCGGCAGCTCCGCGCCGTTGGGATCGCCGTTCTTCGCGAAGTTGATCCAATAGGCCCGCATGCGGTTTGCGACCTCGCGATCCCGCCGCGAGAAGATGCCCGCGCCCGGCACGCCCTCCACGCCGAAGATGAACTGCAACTCGCGCCCGTGGCCCTCGTCGGGATTGCCGCGCCGGGCTTCCGGCACATAGGCGAAGCGGTAGCGGTAGGTCGGCGCGCCGGTTGCGGCATGAAGCCGGGCGAGCATCCGCACCGGCTCGGAAAAAACGTTGTCGGTGTAGAAGCTCGCCGCAACGTCGGACGGCCTCCTGGCGTCAGGATAAAGCTTGCGCAGCTGGTCAATGCTCTCGGTCGAAGATGACAGCGCCTCCTTGACCTCCAGCTCGCTGTCGAAGCGGGTCTCGTCGTCATTCGAACCGATGATCAGGGGAATGCGGCTTTCATGCCCGGCGGCAAATCCCGCGGCGATGTCTTCCGTCACCAGGTTTCCGTCCATCGCCGGCACAAAACTGCGCGACGATTTTTCCAGCAGCTTTCTTTCGGCAGCAAGCAGACGCGCCGGTTCGACCGCGCGCAAATCTGCCGTCTTTCCAATCGCGGCGACAAACTGCTGGCCTGCGGCCTTGGCTTCCTGCGACGACGGCAGGCGCGCGCGGCCGGGCAGCGATTGCAGAATTGCCTTCTGAAAGAGATCGCGCGATTGGGCGCACAGCATCAGCAGCGCGATCGATGTCGCGCCGGCCCCGTTGCCGAACAGCGTCACGTTGCTCGCATCGCCGCCGAAGGCCGCGACGTTGTCGTGCACCCAGCGCAGCGCCGTGACCAGGTCCATCAGGCCGAAATTGCCGGAGCCATCGTCCAGCAGTGCGGGATGCGCGAGCCAGCCGAGCGCGCCGAGGCGATAGTTCACGGTCACGACGATGAGGCCCGCTTGCGCGAGCCTCGAGCCGTCGAACAACGGGTCGTTGGCCGTGCCACGGACGAAGCCGCCGCCATGGATGAAGACCATCACCGGAAGCGGGCCGTCGACGCCGAAGGGACGAAACACGTTGAGCGTGAGGCAATCCTCGCGCGCGGCCGGCAGCGATGGCTGGAGGCAAGGCGCGCCGTAGTCGTAAGCCATGCTCATCTCCGAACTCTCGGGCAGGGCCTGCGGCGCACGCCAGCGCAGGCTGCCGACCGGGGGCGCGGCATAAGCGAGCCCCTTGAAGGAGGCCACCTCGCCCTGGACCGCGCCGAGCATCTGGCCTTCGCGCGTCAATGCAAATGGAAATTGGCCGACCGCCTGGGCGGCGGCGGAGCCGGTGCAGAGCAATGCAAGAGCTGCAATGAGCGCAAGCGGGGATCGCATCTTCTAGGGATCTCGATGCGCGGAAATGATCTCCCCGACAGGTTACGTCTGCGACGCGCGAAGAGGCAAGCGCTGTCGTGAACGCTAGCTCCCCTTCGCAATGATCTCCGCGAGCGCACGCCGCGCGATGATGCCGAGCTCGCCGAGCGTGGAGTGGCCGGACTGCGCCGCCTCGATCAGGCGCTCGGCGATGAACCTGCGGCTGTCGTGGTCGCCGCCATGTGGCAATTGACGGCACGTCTCCTCCAAGACGACGTCCATGTTGGCTTTGGTTCGCTCACTCAACTCTGTCATGACGCCCGGTCGTTCGCTACGCGTGGCTAGTAATCGCAAGCATACACAGGCGGATCGTCCATGATTAGCCCGGGCAATCACGGCCATTGTGCATCGCGATGCGTGCATTCAAACTGCGTTCGCGCCGCCACGATGATGCCGCAAACGGACTACCGAAGATTGCACTTGCTCTAATGACAAGCCGAGCCTTCGGGACTAGCCTGCCGGCAAAACAAAAGACACGGGAGGAATGCCATGCCTGACGCAATGGTCGCCGCACGTGAGTCCAAGGCGGCGAGTGGAACCGTCCAGCAGGTCGATGTTGCCGTGGTCGGCGCGGGATTTGCCGGCCTCTATCTTCTCCATCGCCTGCGCAAGGCCGGCCTCTCCGCCGTCGGTCTCGAAGAGGCCGGCGATGTCGGCGGCACCTGGTACTGGAACCGTTATCCCGGCGCGCGCTGCGATATCCAGACCATCGACTACAGCTACACGTTCGATCCGGAGCTCGACACGCTCTGGACCTGGTCGGAGAAATACGCGACGCAACCGGAGATCCTGCGCTATCTCGGCTTCGTCGCCGATCGCTATGATCTGCGCCGCGACATCCGCTTCAGGACCAAGGTCACCGAGGCCCGATGGGACGAGCAGGCCGAGCGCTGGCAGCTCAGCACCGACAACGGCGCGCCGGTCTCCTGCCGCCATTACATCATGGCCACCGGCTGTCTCTCGGCGCCAAAGCCGCCGGAGATCGACGGCGTCAAGGATTTCAAGGGCGCGATCTATTTCACCGGACGCTGGCCGCATGACGGCGTCAATCTCGCAGGCAAACGCGTCGCCGTGATCGGCACCGGTTCGTCGGGCATTCAATCGATCCCCCTGATCGCCGAGCAGGCCGCACATCTGACGGTGTTCCAGCGCACGCCGAATTTCGCGCTGCCCGCGCATAACGGCCCGTCACCTGCGGATCGCAGGGACCTGTTCCAGAGCGACCGCGCCGCCTATCGCGAGCAGGCGCGCCAGTCGATGACCGGCGTGCCCTATCCGCAGCAAACCGTCGTGAGCTGGCAGCTCAGCGATGCCGAGCGTCGTGAGCGGTTCGAACGCGCCTGGGCGGCGGGCGACCTCGTCCACATCCTGACCCAGCTCTGGGCCGACCAGGGCGTCGATGCCGGCGGCAACAAGATCGTCCAGGACCTGATCCGCGAAAAGATCTCGGCGGCGGTGAAGGATCCGGAGACGGCGGCCGCGTTGATGCCGCACGACCATCCGTTCGGCGCCAAGCGTCCCTGCCTCGATACCAACTATTACGCGACCTACAACCGGCCGAACGTCACGCTGGTCAATCTGCGCCAGGAGCCGATCAAGGCGATCACCGCGGGTGGCATCACCACGGGCAAGCGAAACGTCGATGTCGACGTCATCGTGTTCGCGACCGGCTTCGACGCCATGACCGGCGCGATCCGCGCCGTGCATCCGATCACGGGGCGCGGCGGCAAGTCGCTCACCGACGTCTGGGCGCAGGGGCCGCAGAGCTATCTCGGTCTCACGGTCGAGGGCTTCCCGAACTTCTTCATGATCACGGGGCCCGGCAGCCCGTCGGTGCTGTCGAACATGGCGGTCTCGATCGAGCAGCATGTCGACTGGGTCGTCGACCGCATCAAAGCCTTGCGCGATGCCGGCTTTACCACGATCGAGCCGACCGAGACGGCGCAGGCCGGCTGGGGCAGGCACATGGCGGACTGCTCGATGCTGACGCTGCATCGGCTCGCCAACACCTGGTACACGGGCGCCAACGTGCCCGGCAAGGTGCAGGGCCTGATGCCCTATACCGGCGGCGTCGGTCCCTATCGCAGCATCTGCGACGAGGTCACCAGCCGCGGCATGCTCGGCTTCAGGCTCACCGGCCCCAACGTCGCCACACAATGCAATGACGGCGAGGTGGTGCGGCTGCAGCCGGACGTACGGCTGGTGCTGAACCTGCTGGCGTCGCTGAACCTGCCGCCGATCGAGTCGATGGGTGCGGCCGGCGCGCGCGCCTTCGTGGGCGAGTTCAACAAGGCCCGCCCTGCGGGACGGTTGATCGGCGAGATCGTCGACGGCACCCTGCCCGGCGCCGACGGCCCGCTGCCTTATCGTGTCTACAAGCCGGCGACGCCGGGACCGCATCAGGTCGTGGTCTATTTCCACGGCGGCGGCTGGGTGCTCGGCGACGAGCAGTCGGACGAGCCGTTCTGCCGCGACATGGTGCGGCGGACCGGCATGACCTTCGTCAGCGTCGGCTATCGCCACGCGCCGGAGCATCGCTTCCCTGCCGCGGCCGAGGACGGCTATGCGGCGACGCGCTGGATCTCGGAGCATCTGGCCGAGCTCGGCGGCATCCAGGGCCCTGTGCTGGTCGCGGGCTGGAGCGCCGGCGGCAACATCGCCGCCGTCACTTGCCAGCTCGCGCGCGACCGCGGCGGGCCGGAGATATCGGGCCAGCTGCTGGTGTGCCCGGTCACCGACTGCAGCTTCGATCGCCCGTCCTACAACGACAACGCGGTCAGCTACTTCCTGACGCGCTCGCTGATGTACTGGTTCTGGGACCTCTACTGCTCGCCGGCCGATCGCACCGATCCGCGCGTCTCGCCGCTGCGCGGCAAGGTCGAAAGGTTACCGCCGGCCTTCGTGGTCACATGCGAGTTCGATCCGCTCCGCGACGAGGGCATCGCCTATGCGGAGGCGATGGCCGCCGCCGGCGTCCCGGTCGAGCAACTCAAGGCGCACGGCCATTTCCACTCGTCCTTTACAATGGTCGATGTGGTGATCACGGGCGTCCAGGGCCGGACGCAGATGGCCGAAGCGCTGCGGCGCTTTGCAGGGCTGCCGCCGGAGGTCAGCCGCGGCGACGAGACCGGCCACGGCCATGCGAGCCCAGGGCACAAGATCGCGGCGGCCGCGAGTTGAGTTGCCATCGGCCGGGAACTTTTTCCCGGCCGGCGCGTTCTCACGACCTGGCATTGAGATGCAGATGGGTCATGGGCCCTGGCACGCCGGCTTTGCGTGCCGGGGTCCTTTTTGCGTGAGGCAGGGACAATGGGGGACGCATCATCTTCGGCTTCAAAGGTCGATTTCAGCGCGCTCGCCGTACTGCAAAAATGGCCGTCACTCGGAAATCAGCGCCGGCCGGACCGCGAGCCGTATCAGGTGAGCGAAGGCACGCTCGACGCCTGCATCTCGGAGTTCATGGCAAAGCCCGCGCCGACCAGGCATCTCTATGAGATCCGCACGGCGGCGCAGCCGCCGCTGGTCACGGACGTTCTCTCGCCCGAGCATGTCATCGAGCTGTCGCGGTTGAGGGAATTTCTCTGACTGTATGCGAACACCGCCGCCTCACGCGTACGACCCTCTCGTCTGCTTCTTGCGATCGGGCAGGAACCTTCTTCCGGTTTTTCCCGTTAACGGAGATCGGAAAGCCAAGACGTGAGTATCTCAGATGCTTGAAGCTGGCGTGCCATCCCCGGTCGTGCCCTATGGCGCCGACCAGACCCTGTTCGTGGTGATCGATCGCCTCGACGAGGCAACCGAAATTCGTGTCGAGCGAAGCGATCTCGACACGACGATCAACGATCTCGTCGCCGGTTGCTTCAGCGATCCCATCAAGGTGATCTCGTTCAACACGCTCGAGCACTGGATGAAGGACATCTCGACCGATGTCGCGGGCGAGATCCAGTCGCGCTGCGACATCGACGGGGTGACGCTGCCCGACTATCTCAGCGATTTCGTCGAGAGCCATAGCTGAGCGCATCGCCTTCGCGAGACGCTTCAAATTGGAGGCAACAAAAAAGCGCCGCTGCCGCGGCGCTTTTCCTTTGGCATGCTCCTAGTGATGCCAGAAGATCGCCAGCAGCAGGATGATCGGCAGCGGCACGCCCAGCAACCAGAGCAAAGCACCTCGTCCAAAGCCCATGACTTCCTCCTCCACGTTCATGAGTGACATGACGCCGGAGACGACAAGAAGTTCCGCGCCTTTCGGCGAGGGCAAATGCGCTCAATGCATGGTTTTACGGAAGTTAGGCGCGTCGCCGGGCGGCGATGACCTCGATCTCGCGGCGGCGTTCGCCGGCGAAGGTCAGGAGCTTTTCGATCGTCGGCGTATCCGTGATCCGTTTGGCAAGTCGCTCGGCACGCGCTGCCTGATCTTCGAGATGCTGGATCGTGTTCAAGCGCCGTCTCCCCCAAAGCCCCGGATGGCCGGGCGCCCATGGTGCGGGAGAGCCGCTAACAGTCGGTTAAACGCGACACCGCCGGTGTCGATCAACCGCCCCTTACTGCACGACGTCGAGCCGGACGTTGGCGATGCCCTTGTCGACCATGCCGAGCGCCTCGGCCGCGGACGGCGAGATGTCGACCACGCGTCCGCGGACGAAGGGCCCGCGATCGTTGACCCTGACGGTCACGAAGCGGCCGGAGGAGACATCGGTGACGCGCAGCCTGGTGCCGAACGGCAATGTGGGGTGAGCCGCCGTCATCTCGTTCTTGTCGAACTTCTCGCCGCTCGCGGTCTCGGTGTCCGAATAGAAGCTGGCCACGCCATGCGAGGCGGTCGGCTTCGCGTCGACCGTATCTGTGTGGACGTGCGGCCGGCTGATCGGCCGCGGATGCAGCGCCGCCACGCGATGCGGGCGCTCGACCGATGCCTGCCGGCTGGTGGTGGCAAGATCGGCCCTCTGGCGGCCGACCGGCGATTGCGCGCATGCCGCGAGCGATGCGGCACCGATGACGGCAAGCAGCAACCGCGTCGAGGTTGCCGCCGAAGGCAGGGTCGTTTCGGCACTTGCAAAGCGAGACATGATGCGCCCTCCGAACACGCCCAAGTTTCGGTGGGCAATCAGGGCGGAACCTTGTCTGAACGAAAGCGGCCTTGCGGCCAGCATCGTTTGGCGGCGGTTGTGATGAATCCACCACAGTCGCCTGTCCTGAATCGATACAGATCAGCGGTAAATCAGTCCGATACGACGCGCGAGACGATCGGCCGGCCGTGACCCCCGGGCCTCAGTATTTCGGCTCGTACATCTGCGACTGGACCAGGCCTTTCACGTCGTTGGGCGCGGGTCCGTCGGCGAGCCCCCGCTGGTAGGCGACATCGGCGACAGCAACCGCAATGCGGGCCGAGACTTCGCGGATGCGCGGCAGCGCCGGGTAGAGGCTTCCCTGATCGAGATCCTCCTTGCCGACGCAATCGGCGAGCGTATGAGCCGCCGCCATGAACATCTCGTCGGTCACGAGCCGCGAGCGGCTGGCGATGACGCCGAGCCCCACGCCGGGGAAGATGTAGGAGTTGTTGCCCTGGCGCGGCACGAAGGTGCGGCCGTTGAGCTTGACCGGATCATAGGGGCTGCCGCAGGCGAACAGCGCGCGTCCCCCGGTATAGCGATAGGCGTCTTCCGCCGAGCACTCCGCCTTCGAGGTCGGGTTGGACAGCGCGAACACGATCGGCTGCTCGTTGAGCTCCGCCATCGCCTTGAGCACGTCGGGCGTGAAGGCGCCGCCGACCGCGGCGACGCCGATGATCGCCGTCGGCTTCAGCGTCTTGATCGCGGTGAGGAAGTCGGAGATCGGCGCCTGGTCGGTATGGGCATAGCGGAGCTTGTGGCCGTGCAGGCCGTCGCGGCCGCTGACGACGAGACCGCGGGAGTCGACCAGCCAGTTGCGCCGGAGCGCATCGGCCTCGGTTGCCCCCTCCGCCATCATCGCGGAGACGACGAGATCGGCAATGCCGGTTGCCGCCTCGCCGGCGCCCAGGAACAGGATGCGCTGATCCCTGAGCTTGCCGCCGCTCACCTTGAGCGCCGAGAACAGGCCGGCGAGCGCGACCGCCGCGGTGCCCTGGATGTCGTCGTTGAAGACGCAGGCATCGTCCCGGTACTTGTGCAGCAGCTTGAACGCGGCATGGTTGGCGAAATCCTCGAACTGGATCAGCACGCCCGGAAACGTCTTTCGCGCGGCGGTCATGAACTCGTCGACGAAGCTGTCATAGGCCTCGCCGGAGAGTCGCCGCTCGCGCAGACCCAGATAGTAGGGATCGCCCAGCAGCTCCTCGTTGTTGGTGCCGACGTCGAGCACGATGGGCAGGCATTGCTCGGGATGCACGCCGGCGCAGGCCGAATAGAGCGAGAGCTTTCCGACCGGAATGCCCATGCCATTGGCGCCGAGATCGCCGAGCCCCAGGATGCGCTCGCCGTCGGTGACGACGATCAGCTTGGCGGGATAGGGCCAGTTCTTCAGGATCTCGGCGATCTGGCCGCGATCGCGCGAGGAGATGAACATGCCGCGCGGGCGCTGGAAGATCAGGCCGTATTTCTGGCAGGCGAGCCCGACTGTCGGCGTGTAGATGATCGGCTGGATCTCGTCGATATTGTCGACGACGACGCGGAAGAACAGCGCTTCGTTGCGGTCATGCAGCGCGTTCAGCGCGACATATTTTTCCAGATCGGTCGGCAGCGTACGCAGATTGGTCAGCACGCGCTCGACCTGCGTCTCGATCGTCAGCACGCAAGGCGGCAGCAGGCCGCGCAGCCCGAGCGCAGCGCGCTCCGCCTCCGTGAAGGCCGTGCCCTTGTTGAGCAGGGGATCGCGCAGCAGCGTCATGCCTTGCGCGGAATCGGATGAGGTCGAATGGGCGCCGACCCGAGCAGCTTTATTCACGAATTCCCCCAGGGAGTTTCTTATTGAAGGGCAAACATTGTCGGCCAGCGCTCAGGCGAGATCAAGCACCGAGCGACACGGGCACCGATTGTGATCTCGCACCGCAGCGAGATTTTCTCGATCGATCGGCGGTTGCGCGCGACCAAAAGTTGACGCAGCAACGCACTCACCCTCATGGGGAGGAGCGCGGAACGCGCGTCTGCGGACGATGATCCGGATCGATGCGGCGGCATCGGCACTGGGCTCCCTCTCCCCGGGTGCTTGCGGGAGAGGCGGAGCAAGGCCGCGGACAATCTTCGTCAAAGGCGTTCGCGGTGACCTTGCCGACACGGCCTGCGTCCGCTCCCGACATTCCAACGGAGGCCGAGCGGCAATCGCCCGCAGCCCTCGGCGCCTTTCAAATGGCCGGGATCGAGAGATGGCGGCCCGCCGTGAAGGCTGCGGACATCAGACCGGAATGGCTGCAGGCACCGTCGAGGCAAGCGGTAATTTGACCGAGCCGCTATCCGGCGGCGCGCAGCGGCGTGAGATTTCCGGCATGATCCGCCGGTGGCGCAACGTGCATCAAGATGGTCTGGGTGGCGGATGCGACCTCGATACCGTTCTGCTGGAAGCGCTGCTTCATGCGCCGGTTGAATTCGCGCTGGACCGGCCAGCGGCCGGCCTCGGTGCAGCGGATCTGGCCGACGATCGACACCATCGCGCCATCGACCTTGTCGATGCCCCAGAGCTCGAGGTCGCCGCGGATCAGCGGGCGGAATTCCGTCTCGCGGCGCATCTCCTCGACGATCTCCTTGAGGATCTGGCCGGCGCGGTCGGTGTCCTCCTTGTAGGCGACGTTGATGCTGACGGAGGCGTTGCCGGCGCCGCGGCTGGCATTGGTGATGGTCGTCACCGCGCTGAACGGCACGATGTGCACCGCGCCGTCGCCGGCGCGAAGGCGGATGGTGCGGATCGAGACGTTCTCGACCACGCCCGACAGTCCCGACACGCTGACGGTGTCGCCGACCTGCACCGTGTTCTCCAGCAGCAGGAACAGGCCGGTGATGAGATCCTGCACCAGCTTCTGCGAGCCGAAGCCGATGGCGATGCCGACGATGCCGGCGCCCGCGAGCAGCGGCGCGACATTGACCCCGATTTCGCTGAGCGCGGTGAGGCCGACGACGGTGGCGATCAGGCACAGCAGCGCCGTGCGCAGCATCGGCTGGAAGGTACGCAGGCGCGCCGCACGGGCATAGTGTCCGTCGCGCGACAGCGTGTTGATCTGCCGGTCCAGCAGCGCATTGCTGGCCTCCCAGATCGCCGCAGCGATGAATACGGCAACGCCGATCGTCGCCACCGCCGAGAGCAGCCGGCTGCCGATCTGGCCGCCATAGAACCAGACGATGGCATCGACGCCCCAGACCTCGAGCACGGCGACAAAGCCGATCAAGGCAATCACGCTGGAAACGATCTTGCGCAGCAGCGGCAGATAGCGGTTGGCGCGGACCTCGAGCCCCGGAAAGCGCTGCAGGATTTCCGGCTGGATACGGAAGCCCCGGTCGATCAGGCCCAGCGTCACCATGATGGCGACCCGCGTGATCAGCACCACCGCGATGGTCCCGACGAAATACTGCAGCAGCAGCGAATAACCGTTGCGGATGTTGAGCGCCCAGACCGCCCACATCGCCAGATCGAGTGCGATGGCGAGATAATGCCAGCCGCCGGCAATGCGGTTGCGCAGGCGCGCCGCGATCCCCTGCCTGTCCGCCGGCGCGCGGATGGCATCGGCGACCTGGCGGCGGCATTGCAGGATGATGACGACGACGAAGAGATGCACGACCAGCATCACCATGCGAATGAGCGCGGCGTAACCGGCGCGGTGCAGACCGAGCAGAAGCGCCACATTGGCGAACGCGATACCGGTCACGGCAACGCCGACGATGCGACGCGCCCATATCTCGACATAGGCCGCGGTCTCGGCGCGCACCGGAAACAGGCCGAATGGCCCCGCCAGCGCGCGGACGACACAGATGAGCCCGCGCGAGAACGCGTAGGCGTTGACGACGGCAAGGATCACGAGGCGCACGGTCGCGGGCTCGCCGATTTCCGTTCCGAGCAGCGCAGTCGCCAGGCTGACGAAGACGACCACCGGGAGCAGTTCGAGCAGCAGCCGTCCCAGCACGAAGGGCAGCCGCAGCAACGTCTGCCAGACGCGGGCGAGGCTGTGCCGGCGCTTGTGCAATTCGGGAGCGGGCGTGACATCGGCGACCGATGACGGTGGATCGGCAATGGGCAGTGCCTGCATCGGCAGCCGCGCGGCTTGCGGCACGCGCCCTTCGAGGAACGCGACCGGACGCCGGATCAGGCGGACGCCAACCCACTCGGCCGCGAGCGCACAGCCGAACACCAGCGCCAGCTTCCAGGCGATCTCGATCAGGAGATTGTAGGCGTCGGGGTCATTCGCGGTCCGCACGATCCAGTAGTAGAACGCCGGAAAATGCGTGAGCGTCCGTGCCATCCCGGCAACATCGCGCGAGATCTCGCCGATCTCCTCGGACACCGTGAGCAGAAGCTGCGCGCCGAGGCCGTCGGCCGATAGCGGGATCGGCGATTTCTGCTCGGGCGCGGGTGCCGGCTGCGGACCGGACGCATTCGCGATCGCGCGCAGGGTGTCGATCATCTGCGTGCGCTTCTTGTCGTCCTGGAGCGTTTCCAGCGCCCGCCTGGCGTCGTCTGGCGACAGCGCGGCCGCAGGATTGGCGGCCGGCATGGCCGGCCTGACCGGCTCGGCGCGAGCCGCGGCGAGAGACGAGATGGCGAGAAAGAAGGCGGCGAGCAGCGCAGAGGCAAGCTTGTTCGACACGCGGATTCCCCAGGATAAATGAAATGCGCCGGCGGAATCGTGACCGCGCGAAGCACTGCGTCATGTCGGATCGTGGCTATTCGCCCCGTCCCTGTGTCGGAAGTTTGCCAATCAGGCGACATTCTCTTGGCATTTCCGCCAACGCAGACCGGAGGGAACCGTGTGGTCGATGTCGCAAAAGCATGCGACGTTGCTGATCGGAAATCGGGGGGCCCGCCCAACAACCGCGCCACGCTGCACGAGAAGCAGCCGGTCTACTAGCAATGGCTCGGCGATCTCTTCGGCGTGCAGAAGATAGCATCGTCAACGCGATAGGTTCAAAAACGCACAGCGCCGGGCAGGTAGGGGCTTTGCCTCACTGATGCAGCCCTCTAGACCTTTACCCGGCGTGCCGTTCGCGGTTTCCGCCGCTATGCGATAGTCCGAACGAGCTCCATCGCACTTAACGCGGCTGGATTTGCGGAGGTGGAGTCATAGACCTCCCCTTGCTCATGAGGTGGACGTTGCGCGTCGCTTGTCTGCGACCATCGTGATGCTCCTCCCGTGACATAAAACTGTCAAGCGGGATCAACGGCCTGCGGATCACATTTGCACGCCTGTTCCGCGGCAGACTGACCGAGTGAGAGCGCGGAATAAATCCCTTCTCGCAGCGTTTGTACGAGAGATCATACTCGTCGCATCGCCCCATCCCTTTTTCAGAAAGCCAGAGATGAAAGCATTATCCTGCATCGCCGTTCTCGCGACCCTCGTCACCGGATCCGCTTTCGCGCAGACCCCGCCGCAGACCTCGACCAGAAAAGTCGACGGCACCGACAACGTCTACATCTTCCGCTATGGCGGCCATCAGTCGATGTTCGTGGTGACGCCGAAGGGCGTGATCGCGACCGATCCGATCTCCTACTTGCGTCCCGCCAAACCCTATATCGACGCGATCAGGGCCGTCACCGACAAGCCGATCAAATACGTCATCTACAGCCACCACCATTACGATCACATCGCCGGCGGCCAGCCCTTCAAGGACCTTGGCGCCACCTTCATCGCGCATCGCCGCACCCGGGAGCGGCTGCTCGAGCTCAAGAAGCAGAACGCGCTCCTGGCCGACATCGTGATGCCGGACCAGGTGGTCGACGACATCAAGACGATCACGCTCGGCGGCACCACGCTGGAGCTCGACTATGTCGGCCGCAACCATTCCGACAATTCGCTGGTGATGCGGCTGCCGAAGGAGAAGCTGGTCTTCGTCGTCGACTTCGCGCCGATCGAAAGCGTCCAGTTCCGCAACATCCCCGACAACGCCTCGCCGCTGGAATATATCGCCTCGCTGAAGAAGCTGGCCTCGCTGGATTGGGAACGCATGATCCCCGGCCATCCGAATGCCGGCGGCCGGCTCGGCACCAAGAAGGATGTCGCGGACGACATCGCCTACATGGAGGATCTCTCGGCCGAGGTGAAGAAGGCGGCCGACGCCGGCAAATGCTTCGACACCGCGATGAAGGAGGTGAAGCTGCCGAAATACGAGAAGTGGGCGAATTACGAGGCCGGCCTGCCGGCCAATGTCGAGCGGTTCTGCTATTGGTGGGGCCGGGGGTATTGATTATCCTCCCTCTCCCCGTTCTTGCGGGGAGAGGGTCAGGGTGTGGGGCTGCTTCCACAAAAATGGTGAGAGCTGCCTTGGCGCAGAGCCCCCACCACAAGGATGACGATGATGGCACTATGCCAGTGTTTTGCCCGACGGGTCAACGACAATTCTTAAAATCCGAACGATGACGCCAGGCCGTTGATTCCGTGTCGCCGGCTACTGTGCATGGGGTTGTTTCGCGCCCTTTCATTTCGCCCGCTTCTTGTTCCCCTTCGCTTCCCGCTCCAACGCCTCGCGCACGTTGTCGAACTCCGCCAGCGAAGCCTTGTCTGCACGGGGAAAGCGCAAGTCCAGCTTTTCCAGCTCCGCGACAATGACCGAGCCGATCACGACGCGGGCGAACCATTTGTGGTCGGCGGGCACGACGTACCAGGGCGCATGAGCCGTTGCCGTGTGCCGGACGATGTCCTGGTAGACCGCCTGGTAGCGCGGCCACAGCGCGCGCTCCTTGATGTCGCCCATCGAGAACTTCCACTGCTTGGCCGGCTCCTCGAGCCGGTCGAGAAAGCGTTTGCGCTGTTCTTCCTTCGAGAGATTGAGGAAGAATTTCAGCACCACGGTGCCGTTGCGGGAGAGATAGCGCTCGAAGGCGGAGATGTCCTCGAACCGCTCCTTCCAGATATTCTTGGTGACGAGCCTCGAGGGCAGCTTCTCCTTCGCGAGGATATCCGGGTGCACGCGCGCCACCAGGCACTCCTCGTAATGGGAACGGTTGAAGATGCCGATCCTGCCCCGCTCGGGCAGCGCAATCACATGGCGCCAGAGAAAATCATGGTCGAGCTCCTTGCTGCTCGGCGCCTTGAAGGCGTGGACGTCGCAGCCCTGCGGATTGATGCCCTCGAAGATCGCCTTGATCGCGCTGTCCTTGCCGCCGGCGTCCATGGCCTGGAACACGATCAGCACCGACCAGCGGTCCTGGGCGTAGAGCCTCTCCTGAAACTCGATCAGCCGCTTCTTGTTGGCGTCGAGAATGTCTTGCGCCGCGTCCTTGTCCAGATCGCCCCTATCGTTGGTCTTGTAGTCCTTCAGGTGGAACTTGCCGGACCCGTCGTGGCGGAATGGCGTGATGTAGCGGTCAAGTTCCTGGGCGAGCGATTTGGACGGCTTTTTGTTCATGAGCGCGGGGCACCTTGCGTTGCGACTTCAATCGGTCGAGTACGCTACCAAGGATGCCCTTGGGAAGGAATATGATGAAAAGCACCAGCAGCACGCCGTAGACGAGATTGTCCCAGCCGACCGCCTTGGTGCCGAAGCCGATGCGCAAGGTTTCCGCAAGCAGGATGGTGATGACGGCACCGACGGTCGGACCCAGCGAGACGAACAGGCCGCCGACGATGGCCGCAAACACCATCTGAAGCGACACTGCGATTCCGCTGACCGTATCGGGCGTGATGAACATCTGGTACTGGCAATAGATCGCGCCGGCCAGCGCCGTCATGAGGGCGCTGATCAGCGTGATCTTGAGCTTCTCCGCGGTGACGTCGACGCCGGCCGCGGCCGCGGCATCCTCGTCCTCCGAGATCGCCTCGAGCGCGTAGCGGCTCATGCTGCGATCGACCAGGTGCCAGACGACGATGCCGCCGAGCCAGACCGCAAGCGCGATCAGGTACCACGTGGTCTTGTCGTCGAACTGCAGCGCCAGCAGCTTGTTGCCGGCCGCGCGGTTCGGCGTATAGCCGAGCGAGCCGCCGGTATAGTCGCGCGTCGCCGTGATGACCTGGAGCACGATGCCCGACAGCGCCAGCGTCACCAGCACGAAATAATGCCCGGTGATGCGGAAGCGGAAACAGGGATAACCGACGATCAGCGCCAGCGCGCCGGCGGCTACCATGCCGATGGGGATGCCGATCCAGGGCGAGAGGCCGAGATGGTTCCAGAGCAACGCGGTGACATAGGCACCGATGCCCATGAAACCGCCATGGCCGAGCGAGACCAGGCCGAACCGCCCCATCATCGACCACGACGTATAGGCGAACGACCAGATCAGGATCAGCACCAGAATGTGCAGATGGTAGGGATCGCGATAAACGAAGGGCAGCGCGACCAGCGCCGCCAGACCGATCCCCCAAGCCGCAAGCCTGCCTTGCCCCGTCATCGGCGCCTCGCGAGCAGGCCCGCGGGCCGGATGAACATCATGACGATGAAGAACGCGAAAGCGAGCACGTAGCCCCATTCCAGATCGGAGAACAGGCCGCCGAGCGAGATGATCTCGGCGAACACGAAGGCGGCGATGAAGCCGCCGATGAAATTGCCGAGGCCCCCGAGCACGCAGATCAGGAACGTGATCGGCCCGAAGGAAAGGCCGACGAAGGGATGCACGTCATATTGCAGCACCAGCAGGCATGCGGCGAGCCCGGCGAGCCCGCCGCCGATGGCCGACGTGATGAGATAGATGCGTTTGGTGTCGACGCCCATCAGCGCCATGATCTGGCGGTCCTGCGAGATGGCGCGGATCGCGGTGCCGGTGAAGGTGCGCGTCATGAACAGATAGACCGCAACCATGCCGACCAGCGCCGCCAGGAACGACAGAAGTCGTGCGTAGCTGAAATTCATGTCGCCGAAGGCGAGTACCGGCAGGCGGATGCCGAGATTGCGGAAGTCGATGCCGAAGGCGACGGTGGCAAAGCTCTGCAGCACGAACAGCACGCCGCCGGTCGCGAGCAACTGGTTGATCGGCGGCGCGGTGAGCAGCGGCGCGATCACGAGATAATGCAGCAGGGCGCCGAGGATCGCGACCAGCAGGATGGTCAGCGGTGCCGCGATGAAATAGCTGATGCCGTAATACTGGACCATGAAATACATGGCATACATGCCGATCATCACCAGCTCGGCGTAGCAGATCCAGGTCACGTCGATGACGCCGAAGATCAGGTTGAGCCCGAGCGCGAGCAGCGCCAGCACGCCGCCGAGCAGAATGCCGTTGATGACGGCCTCCAGCAGGTAGATGTCGAAAATATCCAGGAACGCCTGCATGGCCGCTCACACCCCGAGATACGCTTCCTTGACCGTGTCGCTCGCCAGCATCTCGGCCGCGGTGCCCGACGCGCGGATCGTGCCGGCCTCGATCAGATAGGCACGATCGACCACCTTCAGCACCTGTTGCACGTTCTGCTCGACGATCAGCACCGTCAGCCCGCTGGCACGTATTCGCTTCACCAGCTCGAACACCTGCTGCACCACGACCGGCGCCAGTCCCGCCGAGGGCTCGTCGAGCAGCAGGAGCTTTGGGTTCGACATCAGCGCGCGGCCGATCGCGCACATCTGTTGCTCGCCGCCGGACATCGTGCCGGCCATCTGATGGCGGCGCTCCTTCAGGCGCGGGAACAGGTCGAACACGACCTCGAGCCGCTCGGCATAGCGACCGCGCGCTTCCTTCATGAAGGCGCCCATCTTCAGATTGTCGTCGACAGACAGCTGCGGAAACAGCCGCCGGTTCTCCGGCACATGCGCGATCCCGAGGCTGACGATCTTGTGCGGCGGAGTCGCCAGAACGTCGATGCCCTCCATCGCGATCGACCCGCGCGAAGGGCGGATCAGGCCGGAGACGACGCGCATCAACGTGGTCTTGCCGGCGCCGTTCGGCCCGATGACCCCGACGGCCTCACCCGCATTGACGTCGAGATTGACGTCGAACAGCACCTGGAAGGTTCCATAGCCGGCGTCGACGGATCGCAGCTCCAGCATCGGCTACCCTCCCGCGCGGCGGCGCGCTTCGGCGGCCGCCGCCTGCGTGGTCTCGGCATCGGTGCCGAGATAGACCTCGATGACGCGCGGATCGCCCGCGACCGCGCTGGGCAGGCCTTCGGAGATCTTCTCGCCGTGATCGAGCACCATGACGCGGTCGACGACGCGCATCAAGACGCCCATGATGTGCTCGACCCAGATGATGGTGATGCCGAGCTCGTCGCGGATATTGCGCAGCATGTCGGCCGCCTGGTCCATCTCGGCCTCGTCGAGGCCGCCGAGGCTCTCGTCGGCGAGAAGCAGCTTCGGCGCGGTGGCGAGGGCCTTCGCAAGCTCGAGCTTTTTCAAGCCGGCCGCGCCCAGGCCGTCGACGCCGGCGTGGCGATCCGTCGGCAGGCCCACCATCGCGAGTGAGCGCTCCGCCGCCTCCTCGGCCTTGACGCGGCTGTGGCGGCCCTGGCCGTAGAATCCGGCGAGCGCGACGTTCTCGAAAATGGAGAGCCGCCGGAACGGCCGCGGGATCTGGAAGGTGCGGCCGACGCCGCGGTTGATGATCCGGTGCGGCGCCAGGCCCGCGATCTCCGAGCCATCGAACAGGATCGAGCCGGAGCTCGGCGCCAGCGTGCCCGAGAGCATGTTGAAGATCGTGCTCTTGCCCGAGCCGTTGGGGCCGATCAGGCCGAGGATCTCGCCCTGATCGACCTTGAACGACACGTTGTTCACGGCGGTGAAGCCGCCAAACCGCTTCAACAGCCCGCTGACCTCCAGCACCGCCCGGCTCCGCTGCTACTGGTTGCTGTAGGTGGTGCCCTTGGGCAGCGGGAGCACGGCTTCGCGTTGCGCCTGGCTCTTGGGCCATACCACCGAGGATTTGTCGTCGATGTACTGGATCACGACCGGGAATGACCGCTCGTTCTGGCCGGCCATCGGCGTGCCCTCACCGTAGAACTTGACGCCGAAGCCGAGCATCGTGCCACCCTCGGGAATGTCGGTGTCGAGCGCCGCCTTGCGCAGCGCTTCGGGATCGACCCCGCCATACTTCTTGATCGCACGCGGCAACACGTCATCCATGAAGACGTAGGTGTTGGACGCGCCGATGCCGACATGGGCCGAGCGGATGGCGACGCCCGGCTTGATCTTGTCGAACTCCTCGCCGACCATCTTGATGACGGGTGCAAGCTTCGGGTTCATGGTCTTCTGGTTGGCGAGCCAGATCGATATCGGATCGGTATTGAAGATGTAGTTCGCGTCGGCGCCCATCCCCTCCTTGAGCTTCTCGTAGACGCCGTAGCCGGCGCCGTGACCGACGAGTGCCGCGAACTTCAGGCCCTGCTCGCGCGCCTGCCGCAGCAACAGCGTGATATCGGGGTTGTAACCGGTGTGGAAAATGACATCGGGCTTCGCGCGCTTCAGCTTGGTCACCAGCGCCGAAAGATCCGGCGCGGTGGCCGAATAACCCTCCTTCAGCACGATGTTGAAGCCGGCCTTCTTCGCGCCGGCCTCGTTGCCCTTGGCGACGTCGACGCCGTAGGCGCCGTCCTCGTGGATGATGGCGACGCGGAGATCCTTCGGCTCCTTGCCCAGTTTCTCCTTCGAATTCTGCGCGATGAAATCCATCGTCATCGCGCCGAACTGATCACCGCTCGCCTGCGGGCGGAAGACGTATTTGTAGTTCTTGTCGGCGAAGACGGCGGACGAGATGCAGGTCGTCATCCACATGAATTTCTTGAGCTGCTCGACGCGGGCGGCGACCGGCACGCATTGCGCCGAGGAGAAGAAGCCAAGCACCAGATCGACCTTCTCCTGCTCGAGCAGGCGGACGGATTCGTTGATGGCGATATCGGGCTTGCTCTGCGCGTCGGCATAGACGGCCTCGACCTTGTAGCCTTCGACGCCGGTCTTGCTGAAATGGTCGAGGATGATCTTGGTGCCGAGATATTCGAGCTCGGAGCCGCCGCCCGCGAGCGGGCCGGTCAGGTCGAATATCACGCCGATCTTGATCTTCTTGTCTTGAGCTTGGACCGAAACGGTCAGCCCCATCGCGGCAATCGCGATCAACAGCCCACGTACCAAGCGGGCAGCCATGCGCAGGCGCATCTAAACCTCCCTGGACGATTGTGCATTGCGTCTTTTGTTTTGCTTTTCGCCCATCACATGGGCTCGGCCGCGCGATGTCAAGCCTCGTGCGTCAGCGCGAGGCGAACTGCTGCGCGACGAAGGCCGTGACAAATCGCGGCATGGTCGGCGTGAGATCGTCCATCCCGCGAACGAGGTGGATGGCCGAAAGCTCCGGCTCCTCCTGGCGCGCCAGATTGGCTTCGATCCGCGCGCGAGCTGCCTCACCCGGCATATCCAGGTTGAGGATCTGGATCATGGCAAGTGAGGTGCCGGTGACGACGCAGTGCCAGTCCGCCTCCGCCGAGTAGTCGGCAGGGGACAGGCCGGTCTCCTCCTCGAGCTCGCGGACGACGCTGCCGGGAATGTCGAGCGCGCCGTCCCTGACATCGTCGAGGTCGGGCGTACCCGACGCGAAGTAGATTCGTCCCGCGTTGGCGGTGTGATGCGCCATCTCGCCCATCACGAAGGCGCCATCGGAGGTGCGCAGCGCCCCCATGCCGAACCCGTTGAACACGGCCGGATCGGGAAAGCCCCAGTCCCGCCAGGCCAGGAAGCTGGCGAAATCCGTCTCGAAATAGGTCGCCGCGAGATGCCCCCCAGTGAAGACAGCATCGCGCCCGAGCAGGACCCGGCCGTTCCAGAGTTTCGGCCGGGTGCGCTGCTGCTCGGCGAAATGCGCGGCGATCTCGGAGCGCCGCTCCTCGGCGAACGGCCAGACGACGGGACGCACGGCAAGATCAAGCGTCGTGACGCGATGAATGGTCGATGCGGTCATGACGCGTGATTACCAGGCCATCGCGTCGGCTATTTGGAGCTCCCCGTGGTCTTCTTGGCCTGGTCGACGAACTTGTTGGTAAAGGTCTTGCTGACATCGACCTTGGCGTTCGCAACCTCGGGCGAGCCGAGGCTGAACACGGCGAGCACGGCGTCCGCGCCCTTCGGGTCCATCTTGCCGGTCTCGGAGAACATCGGGATCGTGTTCTTGAGCGCGGCGAGATAGAGGTCCTTGTTCTTGCCGACCATCTCCTCCGGCATCTTCGCCATGATCTCCTCGGGAGAATGCGAATGGATCCAGGCGATCGTGGCCAGCATCGCGTTGGTAAGCGCCTGCGTCTCCTTCTCGTGGCCGTTGATCCAGGCCACGGTCGAGTAGAGTGCGCCGCCGGGATATTCGCCGCCGAAGGTCTCGAGCGTGTCCTTTTGGGTGCGGGTGTCGCTGAGGATTCGCAGGTCCTTATGGCTGCCCTGGAGCACGGTGACGGAGGGATCGAGCATCACCGCGGCGTCGATCTGTCCCTGCTCCATGGCCGCCACAGCCGTAGCCCCGAGGCCGACGCCGATCACGGCGGTGCCGGCGGGATCGAGCCCGTTCTTCTTCAGTAGATATTTCAGGAAGAAATCGGTGGAGGAGCCGGGCGCGCTGACGCCGACCTTCTTGCCGGCGAGGTCCTTGATCGACTTGATGTCGCCCGTATGCGAGGGGGCGACCACCAGCACGAGGCCGGGATAGCGGTCATAGACCACGAAGGCCTGAAGCTCCTGCTTCTTGGCCGCCAGGTTGACGCAATGGTCGAAATAGCCTGAGACCACGTCGGCGCTGCCGCCGAGCACGGCCTTAAGCGCGTCGGAGCCGCCCTTGAGGTCGACCAGGTCGACATTGAGGCCGGCCTTCTCGTACTCGCCGAGTTGCTTGGCCAGCACGGTCGGCAAATAGCACAGGCAGGAGCCGCCGCCGACCGCCATGGTGACCTTGCTTTGCGCTGCGGCAAGACCCGTCGTGAGCGTCAGCGCCAGCAGCGCGCCGGCGAGCCTGGCAATCGTGTTCTTCATTGGTTTCCTCCGTTCGGCTGCGGCACCATAGAGCAGCGGGACCGGCTTGAGAAGCACCGCTAAGTGGCACCAGCCATTGGTCTTTCGGCGCAACGATAGGCGCGTACAAGACCATTCCCGATGGGGAGCATCATCATGAACCTCCTTGTCGCCGGGTGTCGGTCAGCGCCGCCTTCGGCGCCGGATGCGATGCAGGGCTCCCACCGGTGCGCGGGCTCTTTTGCGTTAGCCGTGCCCGTCCACGGTCGGTCGCCACACCAGCAGGCGCCGCTCCACCAGCGTGACGCCAAAATCGATCAGGATGACGAAGGCCGACAGCACGAACATGCCGGCGAACACGCCGCCAACGTCGAACACGCCTTCGGCCTGCTGAATGAGATAGCCAAGACCTGCGGCCGACCCCAGATATTCGCCGACGACCGCGCCAACCACGGCAAAGCCGACCGAGGTGTGCAGCGAGGAGAACATCCACGACAGCGCCGAGGGCCAATAGACGTGTCGCATCAATTGCCGCTCGCTCATCCCGAGCATGCGGCCATTGTCGAGCACGGTGCGGCTGACCTCCTTGACGCCCTGATAGACGTTGAAGAACACGATGAAGAACACCAGCGTCACGCCGAGCGCGACCTTGGACCAGATGCCGAGCCCCAGCCATAGCGCGAAGATCGGCGCCAGCACGACGCGCGGCAATGCGTTGGCCATCTTCACGTAGGGGTCGAACACCGCTGCGACCAGCGGCTGTCGCGCGAACCAGAAGCCGATCAGCACACCGCCAACCGAACCGATCACGAAGGCGAGGACGGATTCCCATAGCGTGATCGTCAGGTGCTTCCAGATCACACCGCTCGCGAACCACTTTACGATCTGGCTGAACACATCGACCGGATTGGAGAAGAAGAACGGCGGCAGCAGGACTTTTCCAAAGACAGGAACACTCGAAAAGAACTGCCACAGCGCGATGCAGACGATCGCGACCAGGGCTTGCAGCGCAAGCAACGTGACACGGGACATCAGACCACCTCCGCCGCGTGAGTGGATTGCGCGTAGCCCTTCATCACCTCGTCCTTGAGCACGCTCCAGATCTCGCGATGCAGCGCATGGAAATCCTTGTCCAGCCGCACCTCGAAGATGTCGCGCGGGCGAGGCAAGCTCACGCGCCAGTCGCCGATGATGCGCGAGGACGGTCCGGCCGACATGATCACGACGCGGTCGGCGAGCGCGATCGCCTCTTCCAGATCATGGGTCACGAACAGCACCGCCTTGCGGTCTGCGTTCCAGAGATCGAGCAGCAGATTGCCCATCACCTGGCGCGTCTGCGCATCGAGCGGCCCGAACGGCTCGTCCATCAGCAGTATCTTGGGATCGCGGATCAGGACCTGCGCCAGCGCCACGCGCTTGCGCTGGCCGCCGGAGAGCATATGCGGATAACGGCCCGCAAAGGCGCCGAGGCCGACGGAAGTCAACCATTTCTGCGCCTGCGGCAACGCCTCGGCGCGCGATGCGCCCTTGATCTCGAGCCCGATCGCGACATTGTCGAGCGCGGTCTTCCATGGGAACAAGGCGTCGGCCTGGAACAAATAGCCGGCATCCCGATTCAACCCCGCAAGCGGCCGGTCGAAGATCTTGACGCCACCGGAGGCAGGCTTGAGCAGCCCGGCGGCGACGTTGAGCAAGGTTGATTTTCCGCAGCCGGTCGGCCCTACGATGGCGACAAACTCGCCCTGCGCGACCGTCAGATGGGCCTTCTCCACCGCCGTGTAGACCCTCCCGTCCCCCAGCCGGAACGCAACCTTGGCATCCTCCAGCGCCACCGCCATGGGCGTTGTCATGTGTTTCCTCCGAACCCGGCTTGATGCCTTAGCCTCTCGCGCGGCCAAGTTCAATCAACCGGCCAAGCGTGCTACGCATGGGTCTGTCATTCCCTCCCCATCGGGCGGGTCAACGAAGTGAGCGTCGCCCAATGCAGTCCCGGCCGATGATCGGCTATGCGCACGTCACCAAGAACTTCGGTCCTCTCAGGGCCGTCGACGATTTGTCGCTCGATATTGCCGAGGGCGAATTTCTGGCCGTCGTCGGCGGGTCGGGTTCGGGCAAGACGACGTTGCTGCGGCTCGCCAACCGGCTGATCGAGGCAGATGGCGGCACCATCACGGTCGAGGGAGAGGACGTCCAAAACATCGATCCGGTCGCACTGCGACGCCGGATCGGTTACGTCTTCCAGAACGCCGGTCTGTTTCCACATTTGAGTGTCGCCGACAACATCGGGATCACGCCAAAACTGCTCGGCGCGCCCGCAACCGAGATCGCGGTGCGCGTCGACGAGTTGATCGCGCTTGTGCAGCTCGACCGCGCCGCCCATCGCGACCGGCTGCCGGAGGCGCTCTCGGGCGGACAGCGCCAGCGCGTCGGCGTGGCACGAGCGCTCGCCGCCAAGCCTCGTATCGTGCTGATGGACGAGCCCTTCGGCGCGCTCGATCCCCTCACCCGCGACGCCCTCGGCGAGGATTTCCGCCAGCTGCACCACAAGCTGGGCCTGACCACCGTAATGATCACGCACGACGTGACGGAGGCGATTTTGCTCGCCGACCGCATCGCGGTGATGCGTGGCGGCAAGTTGCTGGCGCAGGGCACGCCGGCGGAGCTTGCAGCAAGTGGCGACGCCTACGTGCTCGAGCTGCTGCGCACGCCGCGCCGCCAGGTCGAACGGCTGAACGCGCTGCTGCCGCAGAGCGGTGCGGCATGAGCTTCCTCAATGATCCGCGCTGGGGCGAGGCGCTGGCGCATTTGCCCGATTATCTCGGCAACCATGTGCGGGTGAGCCTCGCTGCGCTCGCGCTTGGCCTGATCGTCAGCCTGCCGCTGGCGATCCTGACGCGCAACCGACCGGCGCCGCGCGCCATCCTGCTCGCGCTTGCAAGCGTCGTGCAGACCGTGCCGGGACTGGCGCTGCTTGCCTTGTTCTATCCGCTGCTGCTCCTCGCAGCCTCCGTGACACTGGCCTGGTTCGGAGTTTCTTTCTCTGCCTTCGGCTTCCTGCCGGCGATGCTGGCGCTGGCGCTCTATTCGATGCTGCCGGTGCTGCGTAACGGCATCACGGGACTGAACGGCATCGACCCCGCACTGATCGAAGCCGCCAAGGGCGTCGGCATGACCGCGCGGCAGTCGCTGGTGATGATCGAGCTGCCACTGGCTCTACCGGTGATGATGGCAGGCATCCGCACCGCCGCGGTGTGGGTGATCGGTACCGCGACGCTGTCGACCCCGATCGGGCAGACCAGCCTCGGCAACTACATATTTGCCGGGCTCCAGACCCAGAACTGGGTGTTCGTGCTGTTCGGCTGTTTTGCCTCGGCCGCGCTCGCGCTCGCCGTCGATCAGCTGCTCGGCCTGATCGAAAGCGGGTTGCGTCAGCGCGGTCGGCTGCGCACCGCGCTCGGCGCGGCGGGGATCGCGGCACTGGTCGCAGCGACACTGGTGCCGACGATGGGGCGCTCGTCATCCGGCTACGTGGTCGGCGCGAAAACCTTTGCCGAGCAATATGTGCTCTCGGCCCTGCTGAAGGATCGTCTCCAGGCAGCCGGCCTCTCCGCCACCGCGCGATCCGGCCTCGGCTCGAGCGTGATCTTCGAGGCGCTGAAGGCCGGCGATATCGACCTCTATGTCGACTATTCCGGTACGCTGTGGGCGAACCAGCTGCACCGCACCGACATCAAGCCGCGGGCGGAGTTGGTGGCTGAATTGAAGACGTCGCTCGCCAAGGACAAAATCACCCTGCTCGGCGAACTCGGCTTCGAGAATGCCTATGCGCTGGTGATGCCGAGAAAGCGTGCCGACGCGCTCGGCATTCATACCATCGCCGATCTCGCCGCGCACACCTCCACGATGTCGATCGCCGGCGACTACGAGTTCTTCTCGCGGCCGGAATGGGCAGCACTGCAAAAGGCCTATGGCCTTCAGTTCCGCACCCAGCGCCAGATGCAGCCGGACTTCATGTATGCGGCGGCGGCCAGCGGCGAGGTTGACGTCATCGCCGGTTACACCAGCGACGGACTGATCGCGAAATACGATCTGGTGGCCTTGGACGATCCCAAGCAGGCGATCCCGCCCTATGATGCGATCCTGCTGCTTGCGCCGAAGCGTGCCAGCGACGAGCGCCTCAAGGCGGCGCTGAGCCCGCTCCTGGGCAAGATCGACATCGCCACCATGCGCGAGGCCAATTTGCGCGCCAGCGGCAATGACGCCAACTCGTCGCCGGACGCGGTGGCGAAGTGGCTGTGGGGGAAAGTCGGCGGGCGCTAGACTAGTCGCATCCTGCGCCCTCCCACACAGCCACCGCTGCTACAAGACCGGCTTTTCAATCGTGCCGCCGGCGTCGACCCAATCCTTGAAACCGCCGACGTTGTAGACGTCGCTGTAACCCATGTCTTGAAGCAGCTTGCCAGCCAGGGCGGAGCGACCGCCTGAGGCGCAATAGAGGATCACGGTTCTGTCCTTGGCAAACGCCTTGTCGTGGTACGGCGACTCGGGATCTGCGCGAAACTCCAGCATGCCGCGGGAAACATTCACCGCGCCATGAATCTTGCCGCTCTTCTCGATTTCCGGCGCATCGCGCACGTCGAGCACGAGCGCGTCGCCCTTCTCGATCATCTCCTTGGCCTGGGCCGGCGTGATCCTTGTCACGGCGGCGTTGGCGGCTTCAAGCATCTGTTTGACGGAAATTGCCAATGACGGCTCCTGTCGTTTGCGGTTCTGTCGAGCGCCCCCGTTAACCGGATTCGTCTTTCGTCGCATCCCCCGTTCGGAGGACGACGCAACGAGACTATCGATGGATGCGGTGGCAAAGCAACAGGGGGCCGGCCACGATCGGCAGAGTTGAGGGGGCAGCCGCAGGGGACGTTCGGCTACCCCCTCCTGCCCTCTCCTGGAGGTCGAGAGGGCAAAGCACAAGTCAGCTCACGCTCTCACTTCCTGCCGCTGAAACAGCACGTAGCTGAACGCAAAGAGAATGATCGTTCCGGCGACGAGGCCGACGGTCTGCGGCCACGCGATCATGATGCTTTCGTCGAAGGGCAGCGGCGCGCCCATGACTGCGCCGCGAAGCTGATCGAGGAAGACAGGGCCAAGCGCACGGGTCGTGGGTGACAGCACCGCGAGCATCGCTTCCTCAAACAGGTCGTTGGGCGAAAACCGCAACAACTCCTGTGTCCACACCGCGGTCGCCGGATCGTTCAGGCCGAGCAGCGCATACCGCGGGTCGGCCGGCGCGACCACCTGTGCCAGGGCCGGAGCCAGCATCGGCCAGAGCACCGTCAGGAACAGCCAGATACCCAGCGAAACCAGGGCCGCGGTGGCAGCCGACCGGAACACCGTGGACAGCAACATCGCCAGTGACAGCCAGACGCCGGCATAGAAGATTGCCACGACCAGAAACACGAGTGATCGCGCGACTTCCTCGCCGCCGGGCGGCACGCCGAGAAAGATCAGGCCGAGGCCGATCACCAGCAACCACAAGGCGGCGAGGCTGATTCCGATGGTGGCAAGCGCCGCCAGGAACTTCCCCATCAGCAAGGCGTCCCGATAGATCGGTTGCGCCAGGATGCGCGACAATGTCCGCCTGGTGTGCTCGCCATTGACGGCGTCAAAGCCCAATCCGATCGCCATCAGCGGAATGAGGAAGCCGAGGATCGCGACGAAGGACGGCAACGGCGCCTGGTCGATCGTGAACAGCCGCAGCAGCAGGAACGGATCCTCGGCAGTGGTCTGCCTGAGGCTGTTGATCGCCTCGTACAGTGCGGCCAGTGCGGTGAAGACGATCAGGAGCTCCAGCATCAACATGCGGACGCTGGAGATATGGTCGGCGAGTTCCTTGACGAAGACAGTCGACAATCCCTGGAACGGTGATCCCTCACGCCGCATGACGCACGCCTCCGGTTGGCTGGCTCTGGAAATAGCGCGCGTAGATCGCTTCGAGGCTCGGCTCGTCGACGGACAGTTTACGCAAGGCGCCGTCAACCGCGACGACCGCGCGCGCCGCGTCCGGTCGCACGTCGCGCTCCGCGGTCATGCGGAAGCGATCGGCGGCGAGCGTCTCGACCTGGGTGACACCGGGAATCATGGCAAGCCGCCGGGCGATCCCCGGCCCCTCGGCCTCGACCTCCACGACGAAACCGGCTCCGAGCACCTTGACTGAAAGCTCAGCCACTCCACCCATCAGCACGATATGACCGGCCTTGAACAACGCAACCCGGTCGCAAATGCGCTGAACCTGGTCGAGCATATGGGACGACAGCAGCACCGTAATGCCTTCGGCCTTGAGTTCTCCGATCAATCCCAGGAACTCCTGGGTCGCCTGCGGATCGAGGCCCGATGTCGGCTCGTCCAGGATCGCGATCTCGGCCCGCTTCATGATGATCTCGGCCAGCCCCAGCCGCTGCCGCATGCCGCGCGAGAAGGTCGCGACCCGCTTCGAGGCGACGTCGATCAGCCCGACGCGCTGGAGCGCCTGTTCGATCCTGAGGGCACGCTCCGCACGAGCGAGCCCCATCAGCTTACCGGTGTAGGCGAGGTTCTCCGTGGCCGTGAGCTGGTCGTAGAAGCCCACGGCATCCGGCAGATAGCCGACGCGGCGCTTGACCCTGAGCGGCTCGCGCGCCGGATTGAAGCCGAGCACGCTGATCTCACCCGACGAGATCTCGGTCAAGCCGAGCATCATCAGGATGGTCGTGGTCTTGCCTGCACCATTCGGACCGAGCAGGCCGAACACCTCGCCTCTGACGATGTCGAAGTCGATGCCATCGACCACCGCCGTATCGCCGTAACGCCTGGTCAGGCCGCGCGCATGGATGACCGGAACGTGCGCTGGGCTCCTGGTCTCGATCTGTTGCTCGCTCATCGCCGTCCGAACCTCGCGACGGCACCCAGCATCAACAGCAGCGCGACACCGATGACACCGGCGCCCGCCACCCCCCATACGGTCGAGGTGCCGACCGTGATGCGGAACTGGCTCGAAGCGGTTTCACCCTTCGAGGTGGCGCGAATGTTGGCCTGATAATCGCCGGCCAGTGACTTGTCGCTGGGCGTGAGCAGCGCCTGGACCTCGCTGTCCTTGCCGGGCACGAGATGATCGATCGTCGCAGGCTCGAACGTCACCTTCCATCCGTTCGGCGCTGTTCCGGCGAGCGTAATATTCTCGGCGGGCGCCGTCCCACTGTTGCTCACGACGATCGGGATCGAGCTCTGCTTGCCCGCGACGGCCCGTGCACTCAACAGACCATCGCGACCGGAGACCTGGAGCTGCGGCTCGCCGACGACGTCGAGCGCAAGCTCGGTCGAGGCTGAAGCGTCCCCCGCCTTGACCGTCACCTTCACCGGAAAATGGCCGGCACCGGTCGCGCTGGGCGGTCGCACCTTCAACTTGATGTCCTTGGACTGACCGGCGTCGATCGGGATCGAGGACAGCTCCTGGGTACCATAGGCTTCGGTGAATGAAGTTTCGAAATTGGCGGGTGCATCGGCGGCGAAGCTGGCGACGAGGTTGCGACCCGAATCGTTCTTGATCGAGAGCGTGTAGTCGAAATTCGATTTCGGACTGCCGCGCAGAGACGGCAGGCTGGACTTCACGCTGAGCTTGGCGGGCAGCTCCTTCGCGAGCGACACGGCGATGGGAAGTTCGGCGCTGGTGCCCTGTCCCTCGGCTTTGACCGTGAGCGTATGCGCGCTCAGATCGCTGCCGGCGGGGATGTCGAGCCGAAGCTGGAGCGCGACGTTGCCATCGGGCGCCGGCATCGCCGCACCAACCGGCTGGCCGCCGCCCAGCAGCGTCGCGGTCCAGCCGCTCGGCACGCCGGCGACCGAAAGCTGGTAGCGTTCCGGCGCGAGACCGTAATCCTGCAACCGCAGCGACACGTTGGTCGTGGTCCCCGGTCGCACCGTGACCGCCGGATAGTCGGTCATGAGATAGAGGCCCTTGATGTCGTGAGCCGGCTCCGCCGCGTAAGCGGTGGGGCCAAGCAACATCAGGGCAAATGCAAGACGCGCAGCATCAAGCGCTCGCATGGACGATACTCCTGCAAGGAAATGGACCAGAGATGGACAGCGCGCCGCCTGAAGACGATGGCGACGGCTTGCCGGATGATGGGAGAAATCGTGACAAAGTTTGGGAAGCGAAGCGCCGCACCAATTACAAGTAGGTGATCTCCGGCACTTTTCGGCTCAGACTTTAGTTTGAAGCCAAACTCCTGCGACCGGAGATTAATATATCGTAATGCGATTTATCTTCGCCGCAAGAATGGAGAAGTGATCGCTAAAGTCCGTGGATCATCCCTGCATTGATCAACAGCCGATTCAGCCGCCGCGCTTCGGCGCCATTCTTGCAGCCGTAAAAAATGCCCTTGCAGCGAAGCATGATCTGCTTCTGCTCCGCGAAGGACGGATCAAGCGGAATGCCGGCGGCTTCCTGAATTACCAGCGGCAGATAGGGACCGTCGATCGTGTCCATCACCGCGTCGCTTTTGACCGGCTCGAAATTGACGGCATCGATGGCGTAGTAGGTCGCGTAGAGGCGTGGATCGTAAGCGTCGAGCTTCTTGCCGATTGCCCCTTCGTCGAGCCCGGGCTCGAGGATGCCAGGTGCGAACTCGGGCTGGTGATCGCCATAGCGCACGATCAGGAAAGGCTCGCCCGGAAATTTCTTTTTCATGCCCGAGATAAAGTTCTCGTATTGCTCGGCACTCATCGCCTGCCGGCGCAGATATTCGTCGATGGACGGCGCGTTGCCCGGTGCACGCCAGTTCGGAAGCAGGTCGGGGCGAAACCGCGTCTCCCAGGGAAAGTGATTGGCCGCGAGATAGATGAAGGTGAACAGCGGCTTGTTCGGCGTCCGCTCGCCCATCAACCCCAGCGCCTTGTCATAGAAGAAACTATCGGGCTCGACGTCCTTGGCGCCGAGATCATGAGAGTCGAAGAAGCGCTCGATGCCGGTCGTCAATTGGAAGCTGCGCGCGCCCATGAAGCCGCCATAGGCGGGATAGAGCGACATCGTATCGTAGCCGCAACGACGCAGCGCCAGCGGCAGGCCGCGCTCGACGCGGCCCGACGCAATGCGCGTCACGAAATAGGCAAAGCGGCCGAACGAGCGCGACGAAAGACCTGCAAGCACGTTGTATTCGGTGAACCAGCTGGGGCCGCCATTGCTCTCGGCGAGGAACGTGCGCTCCTTGCCGTCCCACGACTTGAAATGGTTGCCGTAGCCCGCGGGCACCTTGATGCCCTGCGCGGCGCGAATATCGAAGCTCGATTCATCGTGGATCATGACGATATTCGGCCGGCGGCCCGCCGGATGGCAGGCGTCGACCAGCGGCATGTTGAGTCGTTCATTGGTCGCGGCGGCCGATTCCATGAAGCCGTACTGGACGAAATCGGAGACCGCGGTGACGCCGGAGCGAAAGAATTTCGAGAGATAGCCATCGTCGTAATACCCGCGCCAGGCCTCATCGGGATGATAGACGGAATAGAAGACAAGGGCGGCAAGGCAGGCGAGCTTGCAGGCGAGCGCCGGCAGGCGGCGAATGCGAAACGGATCGAGCCACCACAGCGCATACATCAGCGGCAGCGTGACGAGGCCAGCCCCGATCACCGACCAGCGCAAGTTCGGAAAGATCGTGAACAGGAAGGCGACGGTGTCGCGGTCGATCATCATCAAATCGATGAAGTTCACCGTCATCTGGGCGACGTCGTGCTTGAGCCGCGACAGCAGCACCAGCACCACGACCATGGTCAGCGACAGCGCACTCGACAGCGCCGGCCGGCGCAGCAGCGTGATCCAGAAGAAGTTGAGAATGCCCCAGGCGAGCAGGAAGGAGAGGCGCGAGGCAAAATCGGTCTCGGTCTCGTACATCAACGCCAGTGCAGCGAAATGCGGCGCGGCCACCGCGAGCAGCCGCCAGATGCCGAGCGCGGCAACGCTCGCCAGGACGGCGGTGGTGGCGGAAGGACCGGAATTGGGCGCGGACGCCATCGACGACACGCTGGACTCAAGTCCGGCGCGGTGATGCCAACCCTCTGGCCGGCCTCAAGACGGCCAGGGCGTCCGGCGCAGCCGGTTGCACCGTGTCACAAAACTGTAATGGAACGGTCATGGACAGGCAACGCGCGCGGCGATGCGACCTTCGCTTAATGTTAGCGGGAGGCGAAAAAGCCGCACCCCGGCTCCGCAGCCTGAGGTTCGAGAGCCTGCCTCGATCGCGGCACTCGCTACTCGATCACCTCGTCCGCCCGGGCAAGCAGGTTCAGCGGCCGCTCAGCCAGCATCCGCGCGGTCGGCGCAACGAGCTCGGCATTGTCGCGCGTCAGTTCGGCGGAGCTTCCATGAGCGAAATGGCGTCCCGTGGAGATGATCGCGATGGCCGCCCACCCGCGCGGGCGGACGACCGAAGCGAGCTGAACGTCGATCAGCTCTGCGGCAGCAGGCCGAGCCGCTTGGCGATGATACGGTCGAATGTCCGCTTCGGCAGCACGGCCCCAATCAGATGGCGCAGCCGGTCCGGCGTGATCTGGTAGCGTACCTTGGCGCTCGGCGAGGTAAGTGCCTCGAACACGATCTCCGCGATCCGATCGGCAGGCAGGCCGTTGGCGCCGAGCTCCATCATGAAGGCCATGACCTTGTTGAGCGCCGGCAGATAGGGCGAGTTCTTGTAGATGGAGAGGTCGATCTGTTCGGCCTTGGTCCAGATCGGCGTCTTCACCGCGCCGGGGGCAACGATGATCACGTCGATGCCGAACAGCATCAGTTCGCGGCGAAGGCTCTCGGAGAGGCCTTCGATCGCGTGCTTGGAGGTGCAGTAAGGGGCCGACAGCGGATTGCCGTTCTTGCCTGCGACCGAGCTGATCATCACGATCCGGCCCTTCGGCCCCTTCAACGACGGGTCGGCGCCAAGCAGCGGCCCGAACGCCTGGGTCGCGATGACAGGGCCGATGACGTTGATGTCCATCTGGCGGCGGAAATCATCCGCCGACAGTTCGAGCACGGGACCGGCGACCGCGACGCCGGCATTGTTGACGAGGCCCGCCAGCGTCTCGCCGGCCAGCGCCTCGCGGACCTGACGCGCGGCGGCCAGCACGGCGGCCTCATCGGTGACATCGAACAGCAGCGGCGTGAAGTTTGCGCCGAACTCGCCCGCGAGCCTGTCGGCATCGGCCTGCTTGCGGACGCTGCCGAAGACGCGGTAGCCGCGCCCAATCAGGAATTTCGCAATGGCCCAGCCAATACCGGTGGACGCGCCGGTGACGACGACAGATCGCATAGTCCTCTCCCCCTTTAGTGCCCCGCGATCATGTAGGAGGGGGCTGCGCCAGCGCAATGCCGCCCGGTACTCAGCCCGCGCACAGATGGTCTTTTCCGGGCCCCCGTTGCGCCGCAAGAAGGCGCATCAGGTGCAGGTTCTTAAGATAAAGTGCCGTACAAACGTCGCGGAATGCGATTGATTGCATCTTGAGAACGCGGATGAAGAGTCTAATCCTAGACTCTGAGCACAAAGCGCTTTTGGCGACCACGACTTCCGAAAAATTCTGAAAAAACGACGCGAACTCAAGAATGTGGTTTAAGCGTCAGTTCTTGGCTCTCTGAGAGCACTTCATCTCGCGAAGAATTTGAATGAAGCAGCAATGTTTCGCGCGAGAAGAAAAGAGCGAGACCGCTGTTTGCGGTCTCGCTCAGATATAGTCGCGAAGATTTAAGATTTGGTTTGGCGAGCGAAGCTTTTGCTTCACTCGCCATTCCGGGGCACGCGTTAGCGCGAACCCGGAATCCAGAGGTCGTGGGTCGAGATTCCGGGTTGCGTTTCTCGCCCCCGGAATGACGGCGATGCCGTCAGTTCTTCGACTTGTCGACCAGCGCGCCCTTCTTGATCCAAGGCATCATGTCGCGGAGTTTCGCGCCGACCTCCTCGATCGGATGCGCAGCGAGCTTGGCGCGGGTCGCCTTGAACGAGGTCTGATTGACCTTGTTCTCGAGCATCCAGTCGCGGGCGAACTTGCCGCCCTGGATGTCGGCGAGAACGCGCTTCATCTCGGCCTTGGTCTCTGCGGTGACGATGCGCGGGCCGGTGACGTACTCGCCGTACTCGGCCGTGTTGGAGATCGAGTAGTTCATGTTGGCGATGCCGCCTTCATAGATCAGGTCGACGATCAGCTTCACTTCGTGCAGGCACTCGAAATAGGCCATCTCCGGGGCGTAGCCGGCTTCGACCAGGGTCTCGTAGCCGCCCTTGATCAGCTCGACCAGGCCGCCGCAGAGCACCACCTGCTCGCCGAACAGGTCGGTCTCGCACTCTTCCTTGAAGGTGGTCTCGATGATGCCGGCGCGGCCGCCGCCGACAGCAGAGGCGTAGGACAGACCGAGGTCATGGGCGTTGCCCGAGACGTCCTTGGCGATCGCGATCAGGCAGGGCACGCCGCCACCGCGCTGATACTCCGAGCGCACGGTGTGGCCGGGGCCCTTCGGCGCGATCATCAGCACGTCGAGGTCGGCGCGCGGATCGAGCAGGTTGAAGTGGACGTTGAGGCCGTGCGCGAACACGAGGGCGGCACCCTTCTTCATGTTGTCGTGCAGGTGCTCACGATAGATGTCGCCCTGGAGCTCGTCCGGGGTCAGCATCATGACGAGGTCGGCCCATTTGGCGGCCTCTGCGACTTCCATCACCTTGAAGCCGGCGGCTTCCGCCTTCTTGACCGATCCCGAGTCCTTGCGCAGCGCGATCGCCACGTCCTTGACGCCGGAGTCCTTCAGATTGAGCGCATGGGCGTGGCCCTGGCTGCCATAGCCGACGATGGCGACCTTCTTCCCCTTGATCAGGTTCAGGTCGGCGTCGCGATCGTAATAAACACGCATAGTCGTTTCCTCGTTCAGGGCCAAAATCGGCCGATGGTCAGTGTCCGAAGGGTGTAATTTGCGGATTTCGGGGGCTGTCTAGAGCATTTCGGCCCTTGAGGGAAACCCGTTTCTGCATGGAAATCCGCGACATCATGCATCCATGAAAACGGGGTAGAGGGAGGCGAGCAGCAGGAGCGCCATCAGGATATTGAAGGCGCGGACCAGCCGCTCCGAGGTCAGCACCGGTCGTAGTGCAGTGCCGAAGAAAGCCCAGACCACGGTCGAGACCGTGCCGACCAAGAGGCTGATCAGGGTCTGGATCGCGATGTTGACCGGGAACTGGGCAATTGCCGCGTAAGCCGTGATGGTACCGATCACGATCACCCAGCCCTTGGCGTTGATCCACTGGAACATGGCGGCGCCCCAGAAGGTCATCGGGTCGCGGCCGACCGCCTCGTCCGGCTTGGCCGGGCCGGACATGGCAATCACGGCGGCAAGATAGATCAGGTACGCCGCACCGGCATATTTCAGGATGGTCTGGAGGATCGGGTACGCCAGAAACACGGTGCCGAGCCCGAGGCCGACGGCGCCGACCATGAAGGCGAAGCCGATGGTGATGCCAGCGATGTGCGGGATGGTGCGGCGGAAGCCGTAGGTCAGCCCCGACGAGAGCAGCATGATGTTGTTCGGCCCCGGCGTGAAGAACATCACGAGGGCGAAGATGATGAAGGCGTAGAGCAACGACTGGGACATCCTCACCTCACGCCGTCTTCGCCAGCGGCTGCCGGCGCTGCGCCAGCACCATCACCGCAATGCCGCCGATGACGGTCAGCATGCCCGCGAGGCGCAGCGGTCCGAACCGTTCGCCGAACACGATGCTTGACGCCGCCGAGCCCACGAACGGCACCAGCAGCGCGAACGGCACCACTTGCGCGGCCGGGTAGTCGCGCAGCAGCCGACCCCATAGCCAATAGGCAATGCTGGTGGAGATCGCGCCAATCACCACCAGGCAGACAAGGCCGGCGAGCGACATGTGGATCAGCGAATGGAAGGTCGGCGCCGGCCCGTTGACGGCGAGCGCCAGGGCGAACAGCGGCACCGCGGCGGTGAGGCAAAGCCACGCGAACAGGTCGAACATCGGCGCGCCGCGTGCGCCGCGCAGCAGGAGGTTGCCGATCGCAAAACAGACCGGCGAGATCATCAGCACGGCGAAAGCGCCGACGCTGAAATCATAACCGACGGTACCGCAAATCATGAGCAGCCCGATGGCTGCGATGACGATGCCGAGCGTCTGCACCTGCGTCGGACGCTCGCCGAATGTGATCGCGGCAAAGCCGATGGTGAATAGCGCCTGGCTCTGCACGACCACGCTGGTGAGCCCGACCGGCACACCATGAGCGATGCCGTAGGCCTGGCTCAGAAACTGGCCGAGAAACAGCGTGAAACTGATCGCGATCAGAAGCGACCAGGCGACCTTCGGCCTGGGAATGAACAGGCACGGCAGCGCGGCGATGGAAAAGCGCATCGCTGTCATCAGCTCCGGCGAAAACTCGTCGAGCGCGATCCGGCTCGCCACGAAGGCAAGCCCCCAGATGATCGCCACCAGCAGGGCGATGAGGATGTCGGCCGGCTTCATTGTTGTTTCCGGTTCTGCCCTGTCGTGCAGCCCTGCTTGTTCTTCTGGTCTAGCCTTGCTCGCCGGCTTTCGGTTTGCGGAGGAGATAAGTGCCGTGCATAGGCGCGTGATAGTCGGCCGAGACCAGCGTGAAGCCGACGTCGGTCAGCATCCGCTCCATCACCCAGCCGAAGGTCGAGTATTCGTCCCGCATATGCGTCACCACGCTCTCACGCGAGAAATCGTGGTTCTTGATCTGATAGTCGGCCCATTGCTCGACGTCGCGTTCGATCGCATCGGGCATCGAGGCGTAGACGATGTCGCGCAGATAGAAGCTCGCACCCGGCTTCAAAGCGCGAAAGATCCGCGACATCGCCACGACCTTCCAGAAGTCGGGCAAATGATGCAGCGTGAATTCGCTGACGATCAGGTCGTAGGATTCCGGCCGGTAGGCGAAGCTGAGCAGGCCGGCGGACTGGGTGCGCACGGGCGCCTTGCGGTCGCGGGCATAGATCTCGGCGAGCGCCAGCATCGCCGGCGAGATGTCGATGGCATCGACATCAGCGCCCATCAGCGCCGCTTCGGTGGCGAGCACGCCGTTGCCGCAGCCGATATCGGCGATGCGCCAGCCGCGCTGAACCCCGAGCATCTTCAATGCGGCGCGCGCCCGCAGATCGGCATCGTCGTGGGCGTCGTAGATCGACGCCACCGCGGGCTCGATGCCCATCCGGTTCCGCTCGTTATAGTACCAGTCGCGCGCCAGCATGGTTCACATCCCCTCGGGCCCGCGACCGATCGCGGCAACGCCGGTGCGCGACACCTCGACGAGGCCGAGCGGGCGCATCAGGTCGATAAACTGGTTGATCTTGTCCGTATTGCCTGTGATCTCGAACACGAAGCTTTCGGTGGTGGCATCGATCACGCGGGCGCGAAAGGCATCGGCAAGCCGCAGCGCCTCGACGCGATGCTCGCCCTGCCCGCGCACCTTCACCATCGCCAGCTCACGCTCGATCGAGCGACGGGTCTGGGTCATGTCGACGACCTGGTAGACCGGGATCATGCGGTCGAGCTGATTCTTGATCTGCGCGATCACCATCGGCGTGCCGGTGGTAACGATGGTGATGCGCGACAAATGCTTCTGCGCTTCGGTCTCCGAAACCGTGAGGCTCTCGATGTTGTAGCCGCGGCCGGAGAACAGGCCGATGACGCGCGCGAGCACGCCCGGCTCGTTCTGCACGAGCACCGCAAGCGTGTGCGTCTCGTTGGGATCGTGACGCTCTTCGATGAAATAGGCGGATGCGGGCTGGTTCATTGTCGTCCCCTCTTGTCTCTTCCTCACGCCATCGCCGGCGCATCCGTTCCGACCCAACGGCGGAACAGATCGAAATCGATATTGCCGCCGGACAGCACGAGACCGACGCGCTTGCCCTTCAGCTTGCTCTTTTCCTGCATAGCCGCGGCGAGCGCGGCAGCGCCGGCGCCTTCGGCGAGATTGTGCGTATCGGTCCAGTAGGCGCGGATCGCCGCGGCGACCTCGTCGTCGGTCACCTGCACGATGCGCGAGGCGCCCTTGCGGATCAGCGCGAGCGCATCCGCGTCCGGGATGCGCGTCGCCATGCCGTCGGCGCGCGTGTTGGCAGTCTCGGTCGTCACGATCTGGCCGGCCGCGAACGACAGCGCATAGGACGGCGCTTCTGTCGACTGCACGCCGACGATCTCGGTCTTCAGGCCCAGAAGATCGCGTGCCATGATGCAACCGCAGATGCCGGAGCCCTGTCCGATCGGTACATAGAGCACGTCGAGATCAGGCGCGGAACGAAACAGCTCGAGCGCATAGGTCGCGACGCCCAGCACGAGGTCCGGGTGGAACGAGGGCACCATATGAAGGCCGGCGAACTGCGCACGACGCTCGGCCTCCTCGCGCGCGGCCTGAAAGTCCTCGCCATGCTCGACGAGCTCGGCACCAAAGGCCTTCATCGCGCGGTTCTTCTCGACCGAATTGCCGCGCGGCACGTAGATCACAGCGGGAACGCCATGACGGCTCGCGGCAAAGGCCAGGCTTTGGCCGTGATTGCCGCGGGTCGCCGAGATGATGCCGGGCGTATTCGGCCGCTCGCGCTTGAGCCGATCGAGATAGACCAGCCCACCGCGCACCTTGAAGGCGCCGATCGGCGTGTGGTTCTCATGCTTCACGACGACCTCGGTGCCGAGGCGCCCAGCGAGCAAGGGCCAGCGGTGCGCCGGCGTTGCCGGCACCGCCTGTCCCACGATCGCATGTGCGCGCTCGAGCTCAGTCAGGTCGAACATGACGTCACACCAACGCCTTGCCGCCGGCGAACGCCTTGGCCGTCGCCTCGTCGTTGGCCTGCTCTGGCAGCAGCATCTCGTTATGCGCCTTGCCGGAGGGGATCATCGGGAAGCAGTTCTCCAGCGCGGCGACACGGCAGTCGAACAGCACCGGGCGCTTGACCGAGATCATCTCCTTGATGGCGCCTTCGAGATCGGACGGCTTGGTGACCTGGAGACCGACGCCACCATAGGCTTCCGCGAGCTTCACGAAATCCGGCAGCGCTTCGGAGTAGGAATGCGACAGCCGGTTGCCGTGCAGCAACTGCTGCCACTGACGCACCATGCCCATGTACTGATTGTTCAGAATGAAGATCTTGATCGGCAGCTCGTACTGAACCGCCGTCGACATCTCCTGCATCGTCATCTGCACCGAGGCGTCGCCCGCGATGTCGATGACGAGGCTGTCAGGGTGCGCGACCTGCACCCCGATCGCGGCCGGCAGGCCGTAGCCCATGGTGCCGAGACCGCCCGACGTCATCCAGCGATGCGGCTCCTCGAAGCCGAAGAACTGCGCCGCCCACATCTGGTGCTGACCGACCTCGGTCGTGATGTAAGTATCCTTGCCGCGCGTCAGTTCGAACAGGCTCTGGATCGCGTGCTGCGGCAGGATGACGTCGTTGCTCTTCTTGTAATAGAGCGAGTTGCGGGCACGCCACTGCGCGATCTGCTGCCACCAGGTCTTGATGTCGGGCTTCTTCGCCTCGGCCTTGAACACCTGGAGGATGTCGCCCAGGATGTTGGCGCAATCGCCGATGATCGGCACGTCGACCCGGATGTTCTTGTTGATCGAGGACGGATCGATGTCGATGTGGATCTTCTTCGAGTTCGGCGAGAACGCATCGACGCGGCCGGTGATGCGGTCGTCGAAGCGCGCACCGACGCACAGCATGACGTCGCAATCATGCATGGTCATGTTGGCTTCATAGGTGCCGTGCATGCCGAGCATGCCGAGCCAGTTCTTGCCCGACGCCGGATAGGCACCCAGGCCCATCAGCGTGGAGGTGATCGGGAAGCCCGTGACCTCGACCAGTTCGCGCAGCAATTTGGTCGCCTCGGGGCCGGAATTGATGACGCCGCCACCGCTATAGATCACGGGACGCTTGGCCCCCGCGAGCAACGACACGGCCTTGCGGATCTGCGTCGCATCGCCCTTCACGCGCGGCGCGTAGGAGCGGTGCACATCGGATTTGCGCGGCGGATGATAGGTGCCGGTCGCGAACTGCACATCCTTGGGAACGTCGACCAGCACCGGGCCCGGACGGCCCGTGGTCGCAACGTAGAAGGCCTCGTGCAGCACTTTCGCGAGATCGTTGACGTCACGCACCAGCCAATTGTGCTTGGTGCAGGGGCGCGTGATGCCGACCGTGTCGCATTCCTGGAACGCGTCGTTGCCGATCAGATGCGTAGGCACCTGGCCGGAGATGCAGACCAGCGGGATCGAGTCCATCAGCGCGTCGGTCAGCGGCGTCACCATGTTGGTGGCGCCGGGGCCGGAGGTCACCAGCGCGACACCGGGCTTGCCGGTTGACCGGGCATAGCCCTCGGCGGCATGGCCTGCGCCCTGCTCGTGGCGGACCAGGATGTGCTGGACCTCGCTCTGCTGGAAGATCTCGTCATAGATCGGAAGCACCGCGCCGCCGGGATAGCCGAAAATGTCGGTCACGCCGTGGTCGATGAGCGCGCGGACGATCATCGCGGCGCCGGTCATCTGGTTCGGATCGTGGCTCTTGTCGCTCATTGGCTTGCTCCGGATGCGCTGTTGTCAGCGGCTTCGTTCGTGTCTGGTTCGGGAAATAAAAAAGGCCCCGAAGAGGGACCCTGCACACCGCCTGTCATGTGGATGGCAGCTAGCCACCCCCGGCGGTGTGCCTGGGTACGACGGCGATAAGGAGTTCGGTAATAATGTTACGCATGGCAGGCGCTCGGCTTCCCAAAGGTTGCGCGAAACATAACGACCAAAGCCTCGATGTCAAGGCAAAGCGGCCGTTCCCGCGCGATTTTGGCAGTGTAGCGGTGTTCCCTGGGTTCGGCGAGAGGTAATTGCGGGAACCCGCGCACAAAAGCACGTCAACGGGGAGCCCGGGCGGTCCCGAGGGCAGTCGCGAGCCATCCCCTGGCCTCTTCCGGTTTCACCCACTCGAATTCGGGCAATTGGTGCCGGAACCAGGTGAATTGGCGCTTGGCGTAGTGGCGGGTATCGGCCCGGCCGATCATGGCAGCCTCCTCCAGGCTGAGCTCACTGCGCAGATGCCGGATCAGGGCCGGCACGCCGTGGGCCTTCATGGCCGGCAGCTGCGGGTCGAGGTTTCTGGCGGCAAGCCGCTCGACCTCGATCAGCGCGCCGCCGCCCAGCATGGCCTCGAAGCGGGCGTCGATGCGGGCATAGAGCTCATCGCGCTCGGGCGCGAGAAACACCGCGCGAAAGCTGTCCTTCGACAATAAGGGCGGCTGGCCTTCATTGTGCCAGTCGAGCAGCGAGCGGCCGGTTGCCTCGACAACTTCGAGCGCGCGCGCGATACGCGTACGGTCACGCAGATTCAGTCGCTCGGCCGCGCGTGGATCGCGGAGCGCGAGTTCCGCGTGTAGCGCCTCGACGCCGTTCCGTTCCAGTCGCGCGCGCACGCCCTCGCGCACCTCCGTCGGGATCGGCGGCACCAGGGAAAGGCCCGCGGTCAGCGCCTTGAAATAAAGCCCGGTGCCGCCGACGAAAATTGGCAGGCGGCTTTCGGCCTCGGCTTCTTCCAACATCTTCGCGGCATCGGTCACCCAGGCGCCTGCGGAGAAATTCACGGCCGCGTCGACATGACCATAGAGACGATGCGGAACGCGCGCCTCCTCATCCTGCGCGGGACGCGCGGTGATGATGCGGAGGTCGCGATAGACCTGCATGGAATCGGCATTGATGACCACGCCCCGCGCGCTCAGGGCAAGCTCCAGCGCCAGCGCCGACTTGCCGCTGGCGGTCGGTCCTGCGATAAGCACGGCCTTGATCGGATGCCCCTCGCTCACGAAAACCTCAAATGTCCCTCGTCGCCACGCTGATCTGCAATCCCAATAATCCCGCCCTCGAC
Source organism: Bradyrhizobium sp. CCBAU 53338 (assembly GCF_015291665.1). Lineage (NCBI taxonomy): Bacteria > Pseudomonadati > Pseudomonadota > Alphaproteobacteria > Hyphomicrobiales > Nitrobacteraceae > Bradyrhizobium > Bradyrhizobium sp. CCBAU 53338. Next base: position 1,737,925 of record NZ_CP030048.1, on the reverse strand, counting down.
TCCACCATCGTCGACGGCGCCCGCGCCGTGTTGCCGCAGGCCGTGCCTGCGCACTGGCTGTTCGACGGGGTTGCAGTCGACATTCCCTTCGGCGCCGACAGTAACCTCGAAGGCGACCGTCACGCCATCGAACAGCGGCTCCGCGAGCTGCGCGGCGACCTGCCCATCGACATCGTCGTGCAGCCTGTTGGCTTCAGGCGCAAGAAGCTTTTTCTGGCCGACATGGATTCCACCATGATCGGCCAGGAATGCATCGACGAACTCGCCGATCTCGTCGGGATGAAGGCGCATGTCGCCGCCATCACCGAACGCGCGATGCGCGGCGAGATCGAGTTCGAGCCGGCGCTGCGCGAGCGTGTCGCGCTGCTGAAGGACCTCCCCGCCGGCGTCGTCGACGAAGTGCTGGCCAAGCGCATCACGCTGACCCCGGGTGGCCGCGAATTGGTCGCGACCATGCGCGCCCACGGCGCCTATACTTGCCTCGTTTCCGGCGGCTTCACGCTGTTCACCAGCGCCGTCGCTGCCAAGATCGGCTTCCAGGAGAACCGCGCCAACGAGCTCGTCGTGCGCGACGGCAAGTTCACCGGCGAGGTCAAGGAGCCGATCCTGGGCCGCGCCGCCAAGCTCGCGACGCTGGTGGATCTGATGGAATCGTTCGATCTCGACGACATCGACTCGGTCGTCGTCGGCGACGGTGCGAATGATCTGGCGATGATCCAGGCCGCGGGACTGGGCGTGGCGTATCACGCCAAGCCGGCCGTGGCGGCAGCGGCGGCTGCGCGGATCGACCACGGCGATCTCACTGCACTGCTCTATGCGCAGGGCTACAAGCGCTCGGAGTTTGTGGAGGCCTGACACGCTCAGGTGCGCTATTGCGCACCGTGGAACCTCGCGATTCCGGGGCAATGCTTCGCATCGCCCCGGAATGACGGATCAAGCTACTGCACGCTCAGCGCCACGAAGCGCAGCTCGCCGTCGCCGTTCGACACCAGCAGCAGGGCGGACTTCTTGCCGTCCTTCTTGATCTGGTCGACGCGCTTCTGGACGTCGGCGCCGCTGGAGACCGCTTCCTGCGCGACCTCGACGATGACGTCGCCGGCGGAGAGCCGCTTCTCTGCAGCGTCCGAATTGGCCTCGACATTGGTCACGACAACCCCCTTCACGCTGTCCTTGATCTTGTAGCGCGTGCGCAGATCCTTGTTCAGCACGGCGAGATCGAGGCCGAGCGCCTTTTGCGTCACCGGCTTCTCCGGCGCCGGCTCGTCGGTCTTCACCGCGGCCTGCACCTTGTCCGGATCCTGCAGGCGGCCGAGCGTGACTTTCTTGGTCTGCTCCTCGCCCTTGCGGATGATGACGACGTCGACCTCCTTGCCGACCGCGGTGTCGGCGACGACGCGGGACAGGTCCTTCGGGTCCTTGACGTCCTTGCCGTCGAACTTGACGACGACGTCGCCGGGCTCGATGCCGGCGGGCTTGGCCGGGCCCTTGTCGTCGATGCCGGCCACCAGCGCGCCGCGCGCCGGCTTGATGTTGAGGCTCTCGGCGATCTCGTCGGTGACGCTCTGGATGCGCACGCCGAGCCAGCCGCGACGCAATTCGCCGAACTGGCGGAGTTGGTCGACGACGCCGGCGACCGTCTTCGACGGTACGGCAAAGCCGATGCCGATCGAGCCGCCTGACGGCGAGATGATCAGGGTGTTGACCCCGATGACGTCGCCTTCGAGGTTGAACAGCGGACCGCCGGAATTGCCGCGATTGATCGCGGCGTCGGTCTGGATGTAGCTGTCATAGGGGCCCGAGGAGATGTCGCGGTTCTTGGCGGAGACGATGCCTGCGGTCACGGTGCCGCCGAGGCTGAAGGGGTTGCCGATCGCAATCACCCAGTCACCCAGACGCAGCTTGTCGGAGTCGCCGAACTTCACCGCAATCAACGGCTTCGGCGGCTTGAACTTCAGGACGGCGAGGTCGGTCTTCTTGTCGACGCCGACCAGCTCGGCCTTGATCTTGGTGCCGTCGTTGAGGATCACGTTGATCTCGTCAGCGTCGGCGATGACGTGATTGTTGGTGACGACGATACCGGAGGTGTCGATGATGAAGCCGGACCCGAGCGAGTTGGTCTTGCGCGGCGGGCCGTTGTCACCGCCCTTGCCTCCGCCGGGACCCTTTCGATTCTTGAAGAAGTCATCGAAGAACTCTTCGAAGGGCGAGCCCGGCGGCAGTTGTGGCATGGTGTTGCTGCCGCCGCCCTTGGCCTCCACCGTCTGCGAGGTCGAGATGTTGACGACCGCGTCGATCACCTTCTCGGCGACGTCGGCGATGCCTTCCGGTCCGCGCGCCTGCGCCGGCGCGCCGAACATGCTGAAAGCGCCAACGGCAAGCGCGGCCAGCCCAAGTCGCGCATGTTGGCGCAGGCGGGTCGGGACAATGGTGGCAGCGGTCATTGTGGTCTCCAGGAAAAAGGATTCGGCCTCAAGACTGCGCTCGAACGAGGGCACGGCGCAAGCGCGGAGCTTAACGAGCCTCAAGACCCGGATAATAAGGCGAAAACCCGCCTCTCGCCTTCACTTTGGCGTTGGCGCGACGGCTAGACCGGGCGTCGCATCACCCAGATCAGGATCAGGCCGGCCACGGCCGAGCCGATCCCGACCGCGCGCAGGATATTGTCCGGCGTGGCGATGGCGCTCTTCATGGCCTTGCGCATCCAGTTCGGACTTGCCGCGAACATCAAGCCTTCCAGCACAAACAGGATGCCTAAGCCGATGAGGAAGTCGGCGAACGCAATGGACCTCATCGGATTGGAACCTCCCGGTGTACTGTTCTTGTCTGGACGAAGGGCGGCCAAACCTGCCGCCCTTGTCTAGCTTACGGTTTCGCCGGTGTCTCGGCTGCCGTCTTCCCTGACGGGTTACCAAAATACCGGAAGAAATCCGAGTCCGGCCGCAGCAAATAGCGGGTGTCGTCCTTCTTCAGCCCGTTCTCGTAGGCCGTCATCGACCGGTAGAAGGCGAAGAAGTCAGCATCCTTGCCATAGGCCTCGGCAAAGAGGCGGTTGCGCTCGGCGTCACCCACACCACGTGTCTGCTCGGCTTGGGAGTTCGCGTCGGCAATGATGACCGTCACATCGCGGTCGGCCTTGGAGCGAATTTCCTGCGCCTTCTGGGCGCCCTGCGCTCGAAACTCAGCCGCTTCGCGCTGGCGCTCGGACTTCATCCGGTCGTAGACAGCCTGGCTATTCTGCTCCGGCAGGTCGGCACGGCGAATACGGACATCGACGACCTGGATGCCATAACCACCGGCCTCGCGGTCGAGCTGCTCGCGGATACGCCCCATCAGCTTCTCGCGTTCATCACGCACCACCGTGATGAAAGTGACTTCGCCGAGCACGCGGCGCAGCGCCGCATTCAAGAGCGAGGTGAGTTGGAGGTTCGCCGCCTGGATCGAGCCGACGCTCTGATAGAAGCGCAGCGCGTCCTTGATGCGGTAGCGCGCAAAGGCGTCGACCACGAGCCGCTTCTGGTCTGAGGCAATGACCTCCTGAGACGGGTTCTCGAGGTCGAGGATCCGCTTGTCGATGTTGATCACGGAGTTCCAGGGCGCCTTGAAGTGCAGTCCGGGCTCGGTGACGACCTCCACCGGCGCGCCGAATTGCAGCACGATGGTCTGCTCGGTCTGCTGCACCGTGAACAACGACATATAGCCGACGATCACGACCAGAAGCGCCGCGAGCAGCACGACAATGCCAGTAACGGGAGACCTCATCGGGTACCTCCGCTCGGCAGCTGACCCGTTATCGCAGGCTTCTTGTTCGACAATTCATTGAGCGGCAGGTAGGGCACGACGCCCTGGCCCGAGGCGCCTGGATCGTAGATCAGCTTGTCCGCGCCGCCGAGCAAGCGCTCCATCGTCTCCAGGTAGATCCGTTCACGCGTCACGTCAGGTGCCTTCTTGTATTCCTCGTACACTTTCAGGAAGCGCGCGCTCTGGCCCTTGGCCTCGGCGACCGCCTGCTCCTTGTAGCCCTCGGCATCCTGCTGGATCTTGGCGGCGCGGCCGCGGGCTTCCGGCACAACCTTGTTGGCATAGGTCTGCGCTTCGTTTGACAGCTGCTCGAGATTGGCGCGCGCCGCCTGCACGTCGCGGAACGCGTCGATCACCTGCGCCGGCGGATCGACCTTCTGCATCTGCACCTGGGTGATCTGGATGCCGGCGCCGTAGCCGTCGAGCGTCTTCTGCATCAGATCCTGCACGGTGGTCTCGGTCTGCGTCCTCGCGCCGGTCAGGATCGGCTGGATGTCGGAGCGGCCGATCACCTCGCGCATCGCGCTCTCGGCGACCGCCTTCACGGTGCCTTCGGGATTCTGGATGTTGAACAGGAAGTCGCCGACGCCGTTGGGCTTGATGCGCCACAGCACGGTGAAATCGACGTCGACGATGTTCTCGTCGCCGGTCAGCATCAGGCTCTCCTCCGGCACGTCACGGATCGAGCGGCCGCGGCGGGCCGGATCGTCGATCAGCGTCATGCCGATGGAAATGGTGGACACGCGCAGTGCCTTCGGCAGCAGCACGGTCTCGATCGGATAGGGCAGGTGATAATTCAGGCCGGGGTCGACGGTGCGCACATGCTTGCCGAAGCGCAGCACCACGCCCTGCTCTTCCGACTGCACGCGGAAGAAGCCCGACAGCAGCCAGAGCGCGACGATGATGAGCAGGATCAGCGTGATGCCGATGCCGGAGAAATAGCCGCCCGGCATGATCTGCTGGAGCCGGTCCTGGCCGCGCCGCAGAAGGTCTTCCAGATCCGGCGGCCTCGGCCCGACCGGTTGCGGGCCTGTGCCCCATGGTCCCTTCGGACCCGAGCCCCAAGGGCCACCGCCCTGATTCTTCCACGGCATTCGACGCTCTCCTCGGCAGACCGGGACTAGAACTTAAGCCGGCCCGCATTGTCCGGTCCGGCTTTATAGGGGACCGAAAGGGCCCTTACAACGCAAGCCTGACCGACCCACGAGCTATGCTCGGGGGCGGAAAAGTCAATGTAAACATTGGAGAATGCAGTTAATGGGACGGCCGCCGACGATATGTCACATAGGAGAAGTCGGCGCTGTCGTCCGGTCCGGCGGGATGGCGGACGCGGCTTGTTTCCTCCCACTGCGCCTTGTCGATGTCGAAATGCGTGTCGCCGTCGGGCCGCGCATGCACTTCGGTGATCTCGAGGCGGTCGGCACGATCGAGCCATTGCCGGTAGATTTCGGCACCGCCGATCACGGCGATTTCAGCGGCTGAACGCCGCAGGGCATCACCAAGCGCAACTGCGCCAGCGGCCGCCGCCGACGTCGTGACGACTGCGCCAGCGGCGCGATAGGCTGGATCGCGCGTGATCACGATGTTGGTGCGGTCACGCAGCGGCCGGCGCCCGGGCAAGGATTCAAAAGTCTTGCGGCCCATGATCACGGGCTTGCCGATGGTGAGCGCCTTGAAGCGCGCCATGTCGGATTTCAATCGCCACGGGATCGCGTTACCCGCGCCGATGACGCCGTTCTCCGCGATCGCGACGACGAACACGATCTCCATCAGGACGGGCTCCCTGCAAGTCGGATCAGCGCAGGGCCGGAGACGCGGCACAGCGTCCAGTCGTCCAGCATCGCGGCGCCGAGCGATTTGTAGAACGCGATCGACGTTGCGTTCCAGTCGAGCACCGCCCATTGCAGGCGCGACCAGCCGTTGTCGACGCATTCCTTCGCCAGATAGACCAGCAGCGCCTTGCCGAGGCCTTTGCCCCGGTGCGAGGGCCGCACATAGAGATCTTCGAGATAGATGCCGTGGCGGCCGCTGAAGGTCGAGAAATTCAGGAACCACACCGCGAAGCCGACCGGCTCGCCGTTCCATTCGGCAATCGCACAAAACAGCCTGGGATCGCCTCCGAACAAGGCCTCCGCGATGTCGGCCTCGGTCGCCTCGACCTCATGCGAGAGCTTTTCGTACGCGGCGAGTTCGCGGACGAAATCAAGAACGAGCCCGGCTTGGCCAGGACGCGCGCGGTGAATATTCAACGCCATCGGCTCTAGACCGCGACTTCCGCCTTGATATGCGGATGCGGATCGTAGCCGACGAGCTCGAAATCCTCGTAGCGGAAGGAGAAGATGTCCTTCACATCAGGATTGATCCGCATCACCGGCAACGCGCGCGGCGCGCGTGTGAGCTGAAGGCGCGCCTGCTCAAGATGGTTGGAATAGAGATGGGTATCGCCGAACGAATGCACGAAGTCGCCAGGCTTCAGCCCGGTGACCTGCGCCACCATCATGGTGAGCAGTGCATAGGAAGCGATATTGAAGGGCACGCCGAGGAAGACGTCGGCCGAGCGCTGATAGAGCTGACACGACAGCTTGCCGTTGGCGACGTAGAACTGGAACAGGCAGTGGCACGGCGGTAGCGCCATCTTGTCGACCTCGGCCGGATTCCAGGCCGACACGATCAGGCGACGCGAGTCCGGATTGCGCTTGATCATGTCGACGACGTTGGCGATCTGGTCGATGCTGCGCCCATCGGGTGCGGGCCAGGAGCGCCATTGATGCCCGTAGACCGGGCCGAGATCGCCATTGGCGTCCGCCCACTCGTCCCAGATGGTGACGCCGTTGTCCCTGAGATATTTGATGTTGGTGTCGCCCTTCAGGAACCACAGCAGCTCATGCACGATCGCCTTGAGCGGCAACCGCTTGGTGGTCAGCATCGGAAAGCCGGCGGACAGATTGAAGCGCATCTGATGGCCAAACACCGACAGCGTGCCGGTACCGGTCCGGTCCGTCTTCTCGGCGCCGTCTGAAAGAATCCGCTCGAGCAGGTCCTGATACTGGTGCATGTGCCGATGAGCCTTTGGGGAGGCGGCGAACTTAACGACGCTCCCAGCGCTGCGACAGCGGCGATTCGCTGCCTCCACTAATTATACCCCGAAAAGTGAGTGTTCCCGGGGCGAACGACAAGGGGCGGAACCTGCGTCCGCCCCTCGCCTATCGGCTTGAAAGTGCTCGTTAAGTTACCGGCTTGAGCACCGGGGTCCACTTCGCGATCTCGGATTTGACGAGGGCGGCCAGCGCCTCCGGCGTCCGGTCTGCCGGGTCCGGGATGACGCTGCCGAGGTCGAGCAGGCGTTTCTTCACGGTCTCGTCGTCGAGCGCCTTGACGGCAGCAGCGTTCAGGCCCGCCACGATCGCAGGCGGGGTTCCCTTGGGCGCGAACATCGCGTTCCAGGCCTGGGCCTGGAATGTCGGCAGGCCGGCTTCGGCCGTGGTCGGCACGTTCGGCAGCGACGGATTGCGCTCCGGCGTTGCGATCGCATAGGCCTTGATCGTGTTGGCGTTGATCTGCGGCACCGCATTGACGATCTGATCGCACATGTAGTCGACCTGGCCCGCCACCAGCGCGTTCATCGCAGGGCCCGTGCCGTTGAAGGGTACGCCGACCGGTTTGACGTCGAGAATCGAGTGCAACAATTCGCACGAGGCATGCGAGACCGAGCCGACGCCGGCATGCGCGGCATTCACCTTCTCGGCGTTGGCCTTCACGTAAGCAACGAATTCCTTGAGATCCTTCGGCGGAAAATCCTTGCGCGCCAGGATCAGGATCGGCGTGCCTGCGAGCAACGCAATCGGCTCGAAATCCTTCTCGGGATGATAGGCGAGCTTCGGATAGAGCGGCACGGAGGCGGCGTGCGTACCCATGTGACCGGTGATCAGGGTATAGCCGTCATTGGCCGCACGCGCGGCGCGCGTGGTCGCGGTGGTGCCACCGGCGCCGACCACGTTCTCGATGATGATGCTCTGCCCCAACGTCTGCGCCATGTGCGAGGTGACGATGCGCGCAACGACGTCGGTGGGGCCGCCGGCCGCGAACGGCACGATCATGGTGATGCTGCGCGTCGGATAGGTCTGCGCTTCACCTGATGCGACAAAGCCGCACAGCGATGCGAGCACGGCGGCACATGCGCACGTGAGCGCGCGAATGGATGTCATCTTGATCTCCCGACACAAGAAAAATGCCGGCCTCGCGGCCGGCATTTTCATTTCACGAAGACATCACGCAAGTCGATTGGACTTCCGAATGCGGCGGGCCGACGCGTGACACGCCGACGCAGGCACGCGCCGCGATCAGTTCTCCGATTCGGTGAACACCTCGTCGCGCTTGGCACGCAGCATGGGCAGCAGCGTCAGCACCAATAGGAATGCTGCAATCGCGAGCAGCACCGCCGACAACGGACGCGTCAGGAACACGCTCCAATCACCGCGGGAGATCAGCAGTGCGCGGCGCAGGTTCTCTTCCATTAGCGGTCCGAGCACCATGCCGAGCAACAGCGGCGCCGGCTCGAAATCGTGCTTGATCAGCCAGTAGCCGACCAGACCGAACACGCCTGCGAGGATGACGTCGACCGGCGCGTTGTTCACCGAGTAGATGCCGATCGCGCAGAAGATCACGATCGAGGGGAACATCAGCCGGTACGGTACGCGCAGCAGGCGGACCCAGATGCCGACCAGCGGCAGGTTGATGATGATCAGCATCAGATTGCCGATCCACATCGAGGCGATCATGCCCCAGACCAGATCCGGCTGTTTCTGCATCACCTGCGGGCCCGGCACGATGCCGTGAATGGTCATCGCGCCGACCATCAGCGCCATCACCGCGTTAGGCGGGATGCCGAGGGTGAGCAGCGGGATGAAGGAGGTCTGTGCCGCCGCGTTGTTGGCGCTTTCGGGCGCCGCCACGCCCTCGATCGCGCCGCGGCCGAACCGCGACGGGTTCTTGGCGAGCTTCTTCTCGAGCGTGTAGGCCGCGAACGACGCGATGACGGCGCCGCCGCCCGGCAGAATGCCGAGGATCGATCCAAGCACGGTGCCGCGCAGGATCGCGGGCGTCGAGTCGACGAGGTCCTTCCTCGTCGGCATCAGGCCGGTGATTTTCTGCTGCACGAGATCGCGATTCATCTCGGCGCCGGCGTCGAGATTGCGGATGATCTCGGCAAAGCCGAACACGCCCATCGCCACCGTCGCAAAGCCGAGACCGTCGGCGAGCTCCGGAATGTTGAAGGCCATGCGCGAGGCTCCGGTCTCGATGTCCGAGCCGACCATCGACAGCAGCAGGCCGAACACGATCATCGCGATCGCCTTCAGCACCGAGCCCTTGGCGAGCACGACCGCGAAGATCAGGCCGAGCACCATCAGCGAGAAGTACTCCGCCGGACCGAACGCCAGCGCGAGTTTCGTGAGCGGTGCGCCTAGTACGGCGATCAAAACGGTCGCGACGCAGCCGGCGAAGAACGAGCCGATCGCGGCGATCGCCAGCGCCGGACCGGCACGGCCCTGCTTGGCCATCGCATGGCCGTCGATGGCGGTGACGACCGATGTCGCTTCGCCTGGAATGTTCACCAGGATCGAGGTGGTCGAGCCGCCATACTGGGCGCCGTAATAGATGCCGGCGAGCATGATCAGCGCGCCGACCGGGGGCAGTCCGAAGGTGATCGGCAGCAGCATCGCGACCGTCGCGATGGTGCCGATGCCCGGTAGCACGCCGACCAGCGTGCCGACGAGCGCGCCGATCAGGCACATCAGCAGGTTGATCGGAGAAAACGCGACGACGAAACCGTGAGCGAGGTTGGCAAAAATCTCCATGACAGCCTCACTGAGCCAGGAAGCGCGGGAACATCGGCATCGGCAGACCGAGCACGTAGGGGAAGAGAAGCGCGCATCCGACAGTCAGGCAGGCACCAACGATGGCGGCCTCGACCCAGCGCGTCTCATGCGACCCTAGCGCTGCGATCATGAAGCTCACGAACGCCGAGACCACGAGGCCAAGCGGCCGGATCGCCAGCGCAAAGAACAGGATCGCGCACATCACGAACAGCGGCCCGCGCCATGAATAATGTGCAAGCGCCGGTCCCTCGTTCAAAAGGCCAGTCAAGGCGATGCCGGCGGACAGAGCAACCAGAAGCCCGCCGAACATCCTCGGCGCGGTGCCGGCGCCGAACGAGAAACCTCGCATGCCCTGCAGATCGCTCGAAGCCCAGAGCGCAAACAGTGCGAGCGCCATCAGGATGACGCCACCGATGTAGTCCTGCGCCGACTTGATCGTCATGAACAGCGTGACGATCGCCACGGCAAACAGCGGATAGGAATAGATCAGCGCCAGCAAGACGTCCGACGACGCCTTCTTGGTCTCACCGCCGATGGCGCCAAACAGCGCACCGGGCGCGCCGGCAACCAGCGCCGTGGCGTGGCTGATCAAGACCGTGGCCGGACCGCGCCCGGCGCCCCAGCCAAAGATCGTCCCGATCGACCAGATGAATTCGAAAATCTGCGGCGCGATGGCCAGCAGGCAGAAGCCGAGAGCTACCGACGTGTTTCTGGTGGCTGTCGTCGCCGAGTGGCCCATTGTATCGGCCATGCATGTCTCCTCCGCGACCCGTAAGTCACGAGCACTGTTGTTCTAATCGGCTGGAAATTGATCCCCGGCCCGGATCATTGCCTAGCGATTTTCATCACACAATGCCAGCGAAACCCAACAGGCCCCCTGCGAGCAGAAGCCACAGAGGATTGACGCGCGAGACGGAGGCGATCAGAGCAACCGTCGCGGTCAGGAGCAGTGCAGCAATACTGCGATCTGTCGATTGGGCGAGGATCAGGGCACTGGCCGCCATCAATCCGATCGAGAGCGGAACCAGTGCTGCCTGGATCAGAGCGGGCCAACGCGATTGGCTCGGTCGGTTCAGGAGCCGGCTGACATAATAGGCAAGCAGCGCCGTTGGCAGGCACATCGCCAGCGTCGCCGCCAGCGCGCCGGCAATGCCGGCAACCGCATAGCCGATCAACGTGACGATCAGGACGTTCGGACCTGGCGAAAGCTGCGCGATCGCATAGGCATCTGCGAACTGCTTGTCGGTCATCCAGTGATGCACATCGACGGCGATGCGATGCATCTCGGGCACCGCCGCCGCCGCACCGCCGACCGCGAACAGCGACATTAGACCAAAGGTGGAAATCAGCGCCCAGATCGGGTTCTCACTGCTCATGCTGCTACCTTCCGCCGCATCAAAAAGGTGACGCCGATGCTGAGCGGGATCGCGACCAGCAGCACGGCCTGAAGCGGCAGGCGAAGAACGCCGATGGCGATGAACACGCCGAGCATCAGGATGAGCACGACGACCTCCATTCGCTTGAGCAGCGGCGTCATCATGCGGAAGACGACCGCGATCAGCAGCCCGACTGCCGCGCAGGAGATGCCTGCGAGAACGCGACGCAGCACCTCCACGTCGCCGAACCTGGCATAGATGATCGCGAGCACGGTCATGATCAGCGTCGGTGGCAGCAACAGCCCGGTGAAGGCGGCAACGCCGCCCGCGATGCCGCGCAGTCGCGAGCCGAACACCATCGACAGATTGACGATATTGGGCCCGGGCAGGAAATGGCAGAGCGCAAAGGTCTCGTTGAACTCGTCCGCCGTCATCCAGCGGTACTGGTCGACGATGGCGTGCCTGGCGAAAACCAGGACCCCGCCGAAACCGGCCAGGGACATCCGGGCGAAGGCCAGAAACAGCGCCAGCAAGCCGGGCGGAGCGGCGCGGGTAGCTGGAATTTCCGGCTCTTGGGCGGCCGGTGCTGAATCCGTGGACATGTCAGCAGCTTAGAACGCAGTTCGCCGTTCGGCCAAGATCAGGACTGCGACCATCCCCGACCTATCCAAAGGGAACCGCGCCCTCTTCGCTCGAAACCTCTGTTTTTTGAAACCTTTGCCCCCTATATTGGGGGTGCCGGTTCGCCGGCTATGGAAATAAACGGTCGTCGCAATAAACCATTCGGACCCGGGGGCGGTACCCGGCGCCTCCACCAAAGCCCACCGGCGGGCTCACCCGACAGCGGGCTTTGGCGGGGGCGAAATAGGATCGACGAGGGCGTAAAGGGCGTGCTTTTTCCCGGTATTGTTCCGCCGTTATCGGGCTACTGCAATAGTTGCCAACGACAACTTTGCTCCGGTTGCTCAGGCTGCGTAACGCAGTTTGAAAGACCGTCTTAAAGTCCTAACGGGTTAAGCTCCGTTAGGCGGGGTTCGGAGGCACCTGGCAACAGAAGCCTCCACTTACCTCTGATTTCCTTCCCGGCGGGGACTCCTGCTGACCCGTGAGGCGCGGTACTATTGCGGCTTGGCGAGTCGGACCGGCAGGGCCCGTCTCCTGGACTGACAGGACCACCATGGCGACCGATCATATCCGATACGATGTGCTGGCACGCGACGCGCTGCGCGGCGTGCTGCGCAAGGTACTGACCGATGCCGCGGCCCATGGATTGCCGGGCGAGCATCATTTCTTCATCACCTTCGTATCGAAGGCCGAGGGCGTGAAGCTCTCGAGCCGGCTGCTGGCGCAATATCCGGAAGAGATGACGATCATCCTCCAGCACCAGTTCTGGGACCTGACCGTGCTCGAGGATCGTTTCGAGGTCGGCCTGTCCTTCGGCGGCATTCCGGAGCGGCTGGTGGTGCCGTTCAGCGCCATCAAGAGCTTCCTCGATCCGTCCGTGAAGTTCGGCCTCCAGTTCGACACCTCCGACGTCACCGAGTTGGCGGGTGAGAATTTGCCGGCCGCCCCGGCCCCATCAGCTATCGCGGCGCCTGTCCCGGCCGCCGAGACGGCAGAGACCGCGGAAGAGCCGACCCCGCCGAACCAGGGCGGCGCCGAGGTCGTGCGGCTGGATCGTTTCCGCAAGAAATGATCCAGGTTGGGCGCGAGACCGTCGCAGCCGGCCAAACACCCTATATAGAAGAGCACATGATGAGGCCGCGCGGAGTTTCCCGCGGCAGAATGGATGTGCTCATGGCCAAAGCTGCGAAAACCGCCCGCCTCCCAACCCGCACCGAGACCGACAGCTTCGGTCCCATCGAGGTCCCCGCCGACCGCTATTGGGGGGCGCAGACCGAACGCTCGCGGCAGAATTTCCGCATCGGCATCGATCGCATGCCGATCTCGCTCGTGCATGCGCTCGGCACAGTCAAGCTCGCGGCCGCACAGTCGAACCTCGAACTCGGCCTGCTCGACAAGCGCCGCGCCGGCGCGATCATCCGCGCCGCGCACGAGGTGATCGAGGGCAAGCTCGACGATCACTTTCCGCTGGTGGTGTGGCAGACCGGCTCGGGCACCCAGAGCAACATGAACCTCAACGAGGTCATCGCCAACCGCGCCAATGAGCTCCTGGGCGGCGAACTCGGCGCCAAGAAGCCGGTGCATCCCAATGACCACGTCAACATGAGCCAGTCGTCGAATGACTCGTTCCCGACCGCCATGCATATCGCGGCCGCAAGCCGCATCACCGCTGACCTCGTCCCGGCCCTTGGCGAGTTGCACCGCGCGCTGCGCAAGAAGGAGAAGGAGTTCGCCAAGATCGTCAAGATCGGCCGCACCCACACCCAGGATGCGACGCCGTTGACGCTGGGTCAGGAATTTTCCGGCTATGCATCGCAGGTCGAGAGCGGCATCGCGCGGCTCAAGGTCGCGGTGAAGGATCTCCATCCCCTGGCGCAGGGCGGCACCGCGGTCGGCACCGGCCTCAATTCCAAACCGCGCTTTGCGCAGCTATTCGCAAAGCACGTTGCCAGAATAACCAAACTGCCCTTCAGCAGCGCCGCCAATAAATTCGAGGCGCTGGCCTCCAACGACGCCTACGTGGCGGCGCACGGCGCCATCAACTCCGTCGCCACGGGCCTCTTCAAGATCGCCAACGACATCCGCCTGCTCGGATCTGGCCCGCGTTCGGGGCTTGGCGAACTGATCCTGCCGGAGAACGAACCGGGCTCGTCGATCATGCCGGGCAAGGTCAATCCGACGCAGTGCGAGGCGATGACCATGGTGTGCTGCCAGGTGTTCGGCAATCACACCGCGATCACGGTCGCCGGGAGCCAGGGCCATTTCGAGCTGAACGTCTACAAGCCCGTTCTCGCCTACAACATGCTGCACTCGATCCGCCTGATGGCGGACGCGGCGCGCTCCTTCACCGAGCATTGCGTCAGCGGCATCCGCGCCGACCAGAAGCACATCAAGGAGCTGATGGAGCGTTCGCTGATGCTGGTGACCGCACTCGCGCCCAAGATCGGCTACGACAACGCCGCCAAGGTGGCCAAGACCGCCCATGCCAACGGCACCACGCTGAAGGAAGAGGCGCTGCGGCTCGGCTTCGTCTCCGCCGACGAATTCGACCGCCTGGTGCAGCCCGAGAAGATGACGCGGCCCGGATAAAATTCCGAATTCCGATAGTCATCCGTAATGATACGGAGCCCCAAAGCCCATAAATTGTAAGGCCTAAGGGACGGGATTTGATTACCGTCAATGTGGCGGCGGGGGCACCTGCTACGCAAGAAGCCCCACCGCCCTTGACGGGGCGAAATTCATCGTTTGATGGCCCGCGAGGCCGATTGACGAGGACGAGCGAATGACGATCAAGTCTTGTGGGGCGCAACGCGGCGCCCTGTTTCTGGAAGTTTCATCCAGCCTGAAGAGGAGAGGATGATGGAGACGCGGCATGGGGAACGTCATCAACCTGAATCGTTTCAGGAAGCGCGCCGAGCGGGAGGCATCGGCGAAGCAGGCGGACGTCAACCGAACGAAGTTCGGCCGCACGAAGGCCGAGCGATCGGCGGAGGAGAAGCAGGCGGACCAGGCGAAGGCACATCTGGACCAGCATCGGATCGATCGCGAGGAGCAGCCATGAAGTCGCCCGTCGTGAAGCGCTCGATCGTGGTCGCCGGCCACAAGACCAGCGTCAGCCTGGAAGAGGCGTTCTGGAACGGCATGAAGGAGATCTCGGGCCTTCGCAACATGACGCTGTCCGAGCTCGTCGGCGAAATCGACGGCGCCCGCCAGCAGGGCAATCTGTCCTCGGCGATCCGCCTGTTCGTGCTCGACTACTTCAAGAGCCGCGCCATGGCCGCCATCCAGCCGGAGAAGGTCCCGGCGCAGTAGCGCCGGGGCGCTTGGCCCACGCCTTCGTGATCTGCACTTTAAAATCCCTCTAAGGTGCAGTTTCAGCGGGCACGCGCGCTTGACCTCGATGCCCTGCGTTGAAAATACAGGGCATGACCGACATCCATGACACGCGCCGCGAGATGCCGCTGGGCCTGGCCCAGCGCGGCTATACCGGCGTCATTCAGCACCTCTCTGCCAGGGACGCAGGCTCGGCTCTCTCGGACATCGAGCTGGAGAGCCGGCTGATCGAGCTCGGCTTCGTCGAGGGCGCAAGGGTCGAGGTCCTGCACGAGGGGCTGGTCGGGCGCGACCCGATCGCCGTGCGTGTCGACAACATCACCATCGCGGTGCGCCGCCGCGAGGCCATGGCCATCATCGTCGCCTAGAAGCGCGACCGGATATTCGATCCATGGAATTACCCCTGCTTCATCTCGCCCTGGTGGGCACGCCAAACAGCGGCAAGACCTCGCTGTTCAATGCCCTGACCGGCAGCCGGCAGAAGGTCGCGAACTATCCGGGCGTCACGGTCGAGCGCAAGGAAGGGTTCTTCGTCACCCCGCAGGGGCGCCAGGTCTCCGTCGTCGACCTGCCCGGCACCTACTCGCTGCGCGGCCGCAGCCCGGACGAGGAGATCACCCGCGACTTCGTGCTCGGCAAGGCCTCCGGCGAGATCGTGCCTGACCTCGTGCTGTGCATCGCCGACAGCACCAATCTGCGTCTGACCATCCGCCTGCTGCTGGAGCTCAAGCGCACCGGCCGGCCGATGGTCCTCGTGCTCAACATGTTCGACATCGCGAGCCGCCGCGGCATCTCCGTCGACGTCGTCAGGCTCGCCAAGGAGCTCGGCGTACCCGTCGTCACCTCGATCGCGGTGCGCAAGGGCGGCACGGCCGACCTGCTCGCGCTGACCGACGAGATCTCCGCCAAGCTCGCCGCCGAGCCGGCCGAGAACAGCTGGCGCGCACTCAGCGTCTCCGAGTTGCGCGCGACCCAGCGCGAGGCCGACCGCATCATCTCGGACTGCGTCAGCCTGCCTGCCAGGCCCGACACCTGGACCGCGCGGATCGATGCGATCGTGCTGCACCCGGTCGGCGGCCTGATCGTGCTCGCGGCGATCCTGTTCGTGATGTTCCAGGCGGTGTTCGCCTGGGCGCAGCCGCTGATGGAGCTGCTGCAATCCGGCTTCGACGCACTCGGCGAGTTCGTGCACGCCACCCTGCCCGACGGCCTGCTCCAGAGCTTCCTTCAGAACGGCGTGATCTCGGGCGTCGGCAGCGTCATCGTGTTCCTGCCGCAGATCATCATCATCTTCCTGTTCATCCTGCTCCTGGAAGATTTCGGCTACATGGCGCGCGCGGCGTTCCTGATGGACCGCATCATGGGCGGCGCCGGCCTGCACGGCCGCGCCTTCATTCCGCTGCTGTCGAGCTTTGCCTGCGCCATTCCCGGCATCATGGCGACGCGCGTCATCGACAACAAGCGCGACCGGCTGACCACGATCCTGATCGCGCCGCTGATGACCTGCTCGGCGCGCATTCCGGTCTACACGCTGATCATCTCCGCCTTCATTCCGGCCAGGGACGTCTGGGGCTTCATCAACCTGCAGGGGCTCGTGATGTTCGGGCTCTATGCCGCCGGCATCGTCAGCGCGCTGGCCGTCTCGTTCCTGATCAAATTCTTCATGCTGCGCGACTATGCGCCGGCGCCGTTCATGCTGGAGTTGCCGGACTACAAGATGCCCCGGCTGAAATCGATCCTGATCGGCATCTACACCCGCGCCAAGATGTTCCTGCAGCGCGCCGGCACCACGATCTTCTCGATGATGGTGCTGATCTGGTTCCTGGCTTCGTTCCCGCAGCCGCCCGCCGGCAGCACCGAACCCGCCATCGACTTCAGCCTCGCCGCGATCATCGGCAAGGCGATCGAGCCGCTGCTTCATCCCGTCGGCTTCAACTGGCAGATCGCGGTCGCGCTGATCCCGGGCATGGCGGCGCGCGAGGTCGCGGTCGCTGCACTCGGCACCGTCTATGCGATCGAGGGCGGCAAGGAAGCCGCCGAGCAGATCGGCCAGGTGCTGGCGACGAAATGGTCGCTCGCCACCGCGCTGTCGATGCTGGCCTGGTACATCTTCGCTCCGCAATGCGCCTCCACGCTCGCCGTCATCCGGCGCGAGACCGGCAGCTGGCGCTGGATGGCGGCGACCTTCGCCTACATGCTGGTGCTGGCCTATGCGGCGAGCCTGCTGACCTACAATTTCGCGGTCGCACTCGGCGCGGGCTAGCCTCTCTCGAGACCAGAACTGCGAAAACAACCCCATGCACAGTAGACGGGGTCGTGAAATCAACGGCTTGCGCCTGCGCGAAGGTTGCCGGACGAAAATTCGGAAAATCCGTTGACCCGTCGGGCAAAACAGGCGCATGATGGCAGCATGGGCGATCCGGGTAGGGCGCTGACATTTGCATCCTGTGCCGGCCCCTACGGCAAGCCCCGTGACCTGCGACGTCGCGATCGCGCACGAACTCCATTTGGAAGTTCGGCAGCATTGATTTGTCTCAATGGTCCCCCTCATCGGCCTGTCACGATTGCGTCGTCCTGCAATGGGAGAGAGCACATGAGTGCACGTGCCAAGCTGATTGGACTGTTCGTCACCGCTGCGCTGTTCACGGCAGCGCCCCTGTCGTTTCACTACTCGCCGATGGCGACGGTCGCCGTGTCGGTCGACACCGCCGAGGCCCGCGTCGGGCGCCCCCTTACGCCGATGAGCGTCGCAGGCGTCAACCGCAGGGTCCATCGGCGGGCGTATTACGGCGCGGCGGCGGCGGGAGCTGCTGCCTACGGGGCCTACGGCTATCGCCGGGCTTGTGGGTATTACCCCTATCCGCCGTGCTATTGAGGGCGCCGGTACGAGGGCGCGCAAGCCGTTGAACTGGACTGCGTCAATACCGGACGGGGCGAGCCGCGCGTCATCGCGGCTCGCCCCGCGGTCCCGGCAATTCGGGTTGCCGCGCGCAGGCTCGCATACGCCCGATCATCATCCGCGCACAGGCGGCAGGGCCGGTGGAATGTCGCGCTCCGGGATCGTACCGTTGTCGAACTGAATCAACAGGCCGTCGGTGCAGCAATGGCTTCTATTGCCTGTTTCGATTTTTGCTCGCGCCCCTGAGCGCCGGCGTCGTCGATGTCGCAGTCGCAACGTCCGTCATCTGAATGCAGGTGAGTAGATCGACATAGCTTTGGCCAACGATGGTGGCTTCGCTCTCGCACGCGTTGCGGACGGCGGGCCTCGTCGTCGCCCAGAGCGTGCCAAGTTGTTGCTGCGCCGCGGTCTCATCCCGCATGCAATCGGCAAAGCTCTGCGCGAGCGCCAATCCCATGGCCTTGTCCGTCTCCGTCGTCGCCTTGCACAAGGCTTCGACCTTGAGCTCCGGAATTCCATCCGAGATTTCCACCAACGAAGGGCTCGCAAGCAGCGCGAGCGAAAATAGAGCGGCGTTCATATCTGCCTCCGTCTCTAATACTGCCCTGGCGGTGTCGCATTACGTCGCCTGCAAGAAAGCCACGCGCGTTCAAAAACGGCGTTGATCCAGATCAACGCCCGCGTGCGCTCGGGGATCGCCGCATGTCATGCTTCCCGACGCTGGACGAGACTGGATGCATCCCGAATTGCTGCGCGTCGGGGCGATCTGCATGTGCTCGTCAACGGCGCCAGTGCGGATAGCCGGCCGAGGCCGGTTATCGTCGGTCGGTCGAAGCGCGGCATCAGGACCGCCGCCTATTCGATCGTTGCATTCACCGAGATGACCGACCTGCCTGAGCCGTACGGACCTTCGCCTTCACCATAGATCGCAAACGCATCGCTGCCCTTGTAACCGGATGCAGCGGTATACCTGAACGTCGTGACGTTGAGCTGCCTGAGCGTCCCGTGCGCAGGCTTGCGGGAAACGCCCGAGCTACGCATCGCTCCCGGAATCCGGATCGGGAAATTGCACGTCTGACCCGACCTGACCGCGAAGTAAGCCGTCATATCGACGCCGAACACGGATGGGTTGCCGGTGACCCGGCAGTCCGGGACGGCGTAAGCCGAAACCGGCGTCAGACTCAAGACAGCAGCTATTGCCAACACCCGCATCCTCGCCTCCTGTCAGGGATGAACTCGCTTCCATGGCAATCGATCTCGAAACGCGCGGGATAACGATTGATTTGAGTCAAGATACGTACAGGCAACCAGCGGCCCAACGAGAACATTTGAGCGCGGGTTGACCCGTCCACCCCAATTCCCGCCACCAGCTTGCTCGCATGCCTCGTTAAAATTTTACCCGGCCCATTGAGGTAGCCTTAAATCGGTCCAAGCGAAGCTCACATCGGGAAAAGATGGCAAGCGGCATCGGGTCGGACAGATGGATATCAGACAAACACTGCGCGCTTCGCCGCCCCACCGAAAAATCACAGGCCACGACGCCAGTGGGATATTCCGGCAATTTGTCCGAGATCAGTCGGGCAGCTACGTCATTATTTCCGCGCTGCTGATGCCCGTTCTGGTCGGCACGGCCGGCCTCGGAACCGAGGTCGGATGGTGGTACTATAAGCACAAGAACATGCAAAGTGCGGCCGACTCCGGCGCCGTGAGCGCTGCAACGGCCGCAAGCGCCGGCGGGGATATATTGGCGGAAGCCGACGCCGTCACAGCGAACTACGGCTACTCGAATTCGGTGAACAACGTCACGGTTGCGGTAAATAATCCGCCGAAAGCCGGCAGATATACGTCCAATCTCCAGGCAATCGAGGTCGTCGTGAGTCAGCCACAACAGCGGCTGCTGTCGGCGTTGTTCGGCTCGGATCCCGTCCTCATCACCGCGCGGGCGGTTGCCCTCCCCAATTCCGGGACAGGCTGCGTGCTTGCACTCAATTCGAGCGCGAGCCCAGCCGTCAACGTAAGCGGAGGAAACCAGCTCAATCTGATCAAGTGCAACCTCTACAGCAACTCCGGCGCAAGCCCATCGCTCAACGTTGCTGGCAGCGCGACCGTTTCTGCCAACCAGGTCGGAGTGGTCGGCGATGTATCCGGGGCCAGCAGCATCACGACCACCAACGGCGTTAAAACGCACGTTCAACCGATTGCCGATCCCTATGCGAACGTGCTTCCTCCCTCGGAGCCGAGTTGCACCAACGCCAAGATCACCGTCAATTCCAACGGGAAGACCAGTTCCCTCGACCCCGGCTGCTACAGCGGCAGTATCACGGTCAACGCCGGAGCGACGTTGAACCTCAATCCCGGCATCTATTACCTCGACGGCGCCAATTTGAGCGTCGCGGGCAACGCCACGATTACCGGCACTGGCGTGACCCTGGTGTTTACGGGCTCGGGCAGTGACTGGGGAACCGCTTCGATCGGCAGCAACGCGAACATCAACCTGACGGCGCCAACCAGCGGCTCCACGCAGGGAATCGTCATCTATGGCGACCGCAAGATGCCGGCCGGAACCGCTTTCAACCTCACCGGAGGCAGCACGCAGAACTTCGGGGGAGCCATCTATCTGCCGAAGGCAAATCTCAGTTTCAGCGGCGGCAACGGTACGAGTACCTCGTGCACCAAGATCATTGCGGACACGCTGACATTCACCGGCACCTCGAATCTCCAGGTCGATTGCTCCGCGCTCGGCGGCACTGCAACGATCGGCTCGCAAACTGCCCAACTCGTCGAATGAGGTCGGCCATGACGCGAACTCGGAAATCGTCACCTGGAAGCCGTGGTCGCATGTTCGAAGCCCTGGCGAGGGGCGTGCGCGCTGCCATCCATGATGAGCGAGGCGTCGCAGCCATCGAATTCGGGATCATGATCCCGATACTGTCGCTCATGGTCGTTTCAGTGACTGACATCGGGCTCGCGGTCTTTCGCAAGATGCAGGTCGAGGACGCGGCGCAAGCCGGAGCGCAATACGCGATCATTCACGGCTTTGACGCGAGCGGCATCTCGAGCGCCGTAACGAGCGCAACCAACTCCACTGCCGTTACGGCTTCACCCGGACCGGTTAAATTCTACGGCTGCCCGACGGGCACAGGGGTGAGCGTTGTGAGCGCCGGCACGGTCTGCACGGGCGGCGCGCAGGCTGGTACTTATGCGACTGTCTCGGCCCAAGCGACCTACTATACACTGATCAACTACCAGATCATCGCAGTCGCGTACACATACAATGCCCAATCCACGACGAGGCTGCAGTGAAGCTCGCAGCGATATGGGCAGACAATCGGGCGACAACGGCGCTGGAATTTGCACTGACCGCCCCCGTTTTTTTTCTGTTCCTATTTGGCATCATCGAGTTTGGATTGCTTTTCTGGACTCAACTCGGCCTTCAACATGGGACTGAAATGGCCGCGCGGTGTGCGACCGTCAATCCATCGCTGTGTCCGAACAGCGGCGCCATCACAGGCTACGCCGCGCAGCAAGCCTTCGGACTCGCCCTTCCGGCGCAGACATTCGCTTATTCGGCGTCGAACTGTGGCAACCAGGTGAGCGCAAGTTACGCGTTCCAATTTCCACAAATACTCAATCTGTCGCCGGTGACGCTAACGGCTCAGGCGTGCTTTCCGAGTTGAGTTCGGCTGTCGCGGCGTTGTTCGACAGCAATGAAAAGAGACCGCCTCAGCTGGCGGGCTCTTTCAGCCGGCACCGGTTGAATCGAAAGGGGCTACCTCGCAGCAGCCCCCTGCCGGTTGAAATGATGTTGGTGCTCAAATGCCCAGCCCCGGCGCCCCGTATCAAATTACCCTTTTGCCCGAGATCAAGGGGCTTCAAAGGGTAATTGCTACTTTTTCCCGACAAGCGTAGCGTTCTTTCGGCGCTTCGGCGCTACGCATACGGATATCTCTGCCGCCCGCCCTCTGACGTCCCGCAAAGACGAAACCTCCAGAGGGCGGGTCTTCCTCCTTGGAGAGTTTCGTAATGGCAAAACCATCAACGCTTCCAGCTCAAGTCTTTGACCACGCGCCGGACCAAGCACTGGCTCACCTCCCAACGGAACTGCCACCAGTCCAAACTGGCCCATCGGGCACATCATTGGCCGAGGTGACGCTGCCTCAGCACGTCCTGGACCAAGTTGATCACATAGCTCCGGTCGGTGTTTCGCATCTTCCAGATTTCTTCTTTTGATTGCCCAGAGAAAAGGAGGCCGCCATCAGGGCGGTTTGCGGCACATCGATCTCCTGATCTGCCATCGATGAGATTGGTGCTTTGAGTATCCTGACGAACGACGGTCACGGCCGCCGTAAGCAGACTCGCGCCTACATTATCAACTGAACGATAAGTGTATGTTCTCTTCATTTACTGCCTGGCCGACTACAGATTTGGATTATGCATATGTTCGTCACCGTCGTTGCTGTGCTTTGTCATCTTTCTGCCCAGGACTGCACTGAGGTGGTCGTCACAAATTCCGCGTTGGATTCAAGGCTCACTTTCCAGAGCTGCATGCTTGGCGGCCAAGCAAGCTTGGCGCGATGGAAGACTGCTCATCCCATCTACCGGGGGGACGATTGGCACATCGATCGCTACAAATGCGTCGCGGGGGTATACGTAGCCAAGGCCAGGATTTGATCGGACAGCGCCCTGATAGGCGCGCTCGTCCGTGGTTGATCGCGCTCAGGGCACGCAACGTTCTCGAACGCCCGCAGGACGCCTCGAACGTCGGATCGTGAGAGTGCCCGCTTGGTATCTATGAAGCGCCTCGATGGAGGAAGCCCAAAACGCTCCGAGCCTCGATCGCGCGGATCAGATCCTCGAGATCGAGTGACAATGCTCGATCGCTTGCTGCGGCTTCGGTCCGCAACTCCATCGGTGCAGATGGATCGACGCCAAAACTTGCGCGACACTCCGGACCGTCGAGGCAGCGTCCGCCCTTGGGATCCGCCGGCTATGGGCGTCGCGCACCTCTTCGCCGGCGGTCCTTTCGGGCACGCCCGTTTCGAGACGCGCGGCAGACAAAGCCGCGCGTTGCCGGAAGTTCCTGCGATGTCCGCGAGTGATTTCGAAGCAGATGTTGGCGCCTGGCGCTGCCGGGGCCAGCAAGCGCGCGGTTGCGGCGCCCGGATCGCGCCGCGGGTCTAGTGGGTCGGAGCCAGGTTCAGCTCTTTGATCCGCCCAGCGGCGTCGAACTCAAAGAGCGCGCTGACCACGCCGGAACTCGTGACGTACGAGAGAATGGTTCCGTCGTGGTAGGGATTGAGATCGTCCAACGTGCCTGCCGGATACTTGCGGAGGCGATCGATCCAATCGGCGCGAAGTGCCTCGCGGCCGGTGATGGTCTTGACCGAGCCGAAGCCGCAGCGAACCACGGCGTCATCGGCATACATATCCAAAATCGATTCAATATCCCCAGCGCGGTAGGCATCCAGCCAGTCAACCGCCACGGCCATTGGGTCAAAGGTCATATTCCACACCTGTATACCGTCGAGACGCGCGATTTAGGTAGGGTTAACCCTGCTAAGTCTCTTTCTACCAACGATTAATTGTATTTTAATGCCCCCACCCGGCCCCGGCCATATGCCGAAGGACATAGATCGCCGGGCCGAGGCACAGTCCATGTTAGACGTGACTGCGAAGCAGTGGATATTTCAGCGCATCCGGCTCGTGATCGTAGACCGACAACCGATCGTTCTGCAGGGACTGAAGTCGGTATTGGGGGCGCAGCAGGAATTCGACGTGGTCGCATCGTCCAGCGACGGGACGAGCTGCCTCGAAGCCATCCGGAATCTGACACCCGACGTCGCGCTCGTTGCGGACACCCTGCCGGATCTGACGGTATCCGAGATCCTGGCGATCGTGAAAGCCGAGAACCTTCCCACGCGCCTGGTGTTCTTTACCGAATCCGACACCGACCACGAACTGGCCGCAGCCATTGCTGCCGGCGCCTGCAGCGCAATCTCGAAGTACGACTCCCCCGAGACGATGCTGCGATCGCTGAGGCTGATGGCGAAGCGCGGCGTGTCGCTGGAGCGGTCCGATCTCTCGCCGGCCGGCAAGGACGCTGACGTCGGCAAAATTGAAAAGCTGCTAGGGCAATTGACGCAACGGGAACGTCAAATTGTCCGACTGGTGTCGGAAGGCATGTCGAACAAGGAGATCGCGCGCCAGATCAACGTGTCCCAGGGGACGGTCAAGGTCCACCTTCACAATATTTTCCAGAAGCTCGAGATCACCAACAGGACCGTGCTCGCGACCATCGCGTTGTTGCAACGCACCTCCGTCTTCGGCACCCTCGCGCTGGCCTTCCTGGCGTTCGCCATCGAGGACGAACTCAAGGCGTCGGAAGCGGTCAAGGCGTCGGGAGCGAACGACAGGCTTTCGAATGACGGCAGCATCGGCCACGCGAGCCAGCATACGGAGTATGAGCCCTGGAAGAAGGCCATTCTCCGGCACCGCATCGCCTGGGAATCCAGCGAGACGCCTCCGCCTACCCTTCGAGACTTTCTCGCCAAGATGGGCCAAGTCACGACCGCGGCGACGGCGATGGAAGCGCTGCGCGCGGCCGAGCAGGTTGGAGGCCCCAAACCGTGGAATGACCACGGTCCCGTAGGATCGAGCACGCCCAGTCTTCCTGCGCTTTTGCCGAGAGGTGCCAGCGACGCGCAGCTTGGTGACCTGCCCCCGGACCATCAACTCCCACCCCCTCCCTCCAATCCGATGTCGTTTCAAGGAGGGTATGGCACCTTCGCCGCTCTCACCGGCGCGTTGATCTACGCGCTGAACGACCCGCATCTTGCCGCACAGGCGCACGAGGCGGGCAAAGGGTCCATCGACGGTTTCCTGGGTCCGGCTGGAGAAAATGCGACGACAAAACTGGCCGCGATCACCGACGCGGGCTCTCATCATGTCGACGACCCGGCCCCGGCTTTCCCTGAGTCCCACCAGCCTTCCGCTGGTGTGACCACCGGGCACGAAAGCGCCGCTGGAGAACCTCGGGGCCAAACCGGCGATGGCGCCGTGGGGGACAACCTCCAACCCGTTGGCTCAACGGACCTTGGTCACGATGCCGGCGCTGAAGCATATGGCCGCGATCAAATGATCGAGGGCCACGTTGGTGAAAACGCCGTTCAGCCTCCCCCGAGCGATTCCAGTTCGACCTCGTCCGCCTCCGCCTTCGATTTCGCATCCGGATCGAGCAGGATCAGTCTCGAGGCTTTCGGAGCGCTCGCCTGGCTGCATATGACGGCAGCAAGCAAGTCGATACCGCCACACACCCTTGCCTGGATCTACGACGCCGCAAGCAACGAAACGATCGTCTATGTAAATTCGACCGATCATAGCCTCGATATCGGCGATCGCGGCCTGGTGGAAGTCCATCTGCAGGGGATCGTTTCCGTTGCGGAGTCGGATTTCGTCGCTCAGCCGGAAGCCGCTTCCATCGCGGTCACACTGGAGCAGCTCGAACAAGCGTTGCCATCGGCGATCGCAACCGAAGAGACTGCGCTGAGCACCGACAATGTCCAGGGCACCGCCGGATCGAGCGACGGCGCATTCGGGACTTCAGGCGCCTGGAGCATTCTGGCCGACGACGGTTCAAGGTTCCTGTTCCGGCAGATCGGAGACGGCTCAGGGAACTCGGCGAGGTCAGTCAGTTTCACCGGCGATCCGGCGGATGCAACGGAGGAGAGCGATGGCCCGCCTGCCGCGTCTGCTCCCCCATCATCAGTCGTGCATGCTCATCGGGTGACGGTTGCGGCAAATGAAAATCCCGCATCGAAGAGTGAGCCGACCAATGCGAACACGAGTGTCTCGTCGACGGCCCAGAGCGAGATCGTCCAAACGAGCGTGGTGACGGCCACAGGGGCGACTGAAGCCGACTCCGCACCGGGCAGCAGCGGCGAGCATCGCGCCGCGGCTTCAGAAGAACACGACAACGAGCACGGCAATTCCGGACACTCAAACTCTGCCAACGCAACCGACAGTGTCGAGCAGGACGTCGCAACGTCCGACAGCGCGAGCCACGGCAACTCGCAGCAGGCACACGAGAAGGAGCACGGCAACTCCGACCACTCGGCCTCCGCAAGCGTCGCGGACGCAGCCGTCAGTACCGCCGATGCCGCAACAGCCGACAACGCGAGCCACGGCAACTCGCAGCAGGCACACGACAAGGAGCACGGCAATTCCGACCACTCGGCCTCCGCAAGCGTCGCGGACGCAGCCGTCAGTGCCGAGCCCGACGCCGCAACGGCCGACAGCGCGAGCCACGGCAACTCGCAGCAGGCACACGAAAAGGAGCATGGCAACTCCGACCACTCAGCCTCCGTAAACGCTACGGACGCGGCCGACAGCGCCGAACCCGATGCCGCAACGGCCGACAGCGCGAGCCACGGCAACTCGCAGAACGCTTCGGCGCAAGGCTCAGCCCAGGCGGCAGAAGCACACGACAAGGAACACGGCAATTCCGATCACTCAGGCTCCGCAAACGCGACGGACGCGGCCGACAGTGTCGAACCGGGCGTCGTAACGGCCGACAGTGCGAGCCACGGCAACTCGCAGAACGCTTCGGAGCAAGGCTCAGCCCAGGCGGCAGAAGCACACGACAAGGAACAAGGCAACTCCGATCACCCAGCCTCCGCAAACGCGTCGAAAGCAGCCGACGGTGTCGGGCAGGACGTCGCAACGACCGACGGCGCGGGCCCCGGCAACTCACAGCACGCGTCGGAGCCGGGACCTGCAAAGGCGGCGGCCACGGCGTCGGCTGAAGCCGACCCCGCACCGGGCAATAGCGGCGGCAATGGCAACGGGCATCACGATCCGGCTGCGGACATCGCGGATGCGTCAGCGGCCGTGACGACGACAGACCCGACCGAACACGGCAACTCGGGCCACGATGCAGAGTCAGCCTCTGCAAGCTCACCAGATGCAATTCAGAGCGTCGATCCGGACGTCGCAACGGCCGACAGCGCCGGCCCCGGCAATTCACAGCACGCGTCGGAGCCGGGGCCTGCAAAGGCGGCCACGGCGTCGGCTGAAGCCGACCCCACGCCGGGCAATAGCGGCGGCAATGGCAACGGGCATCACGATCCGGCTGCGGACGTCGCGGGTGCGTCAGCGGCCGTGACGACGACAGACCCGACCGAACACGGCAACTCGGGCCACGATGCAGAGGTAGCCTCTGCAAGCACACCAGATGCAACTCAGAGCGTCGATCCGGACGTCGCAACGGCCGACAGCGCGGGCCCCGGCAACTCACAGCACGCGTCGGAGCCAGGGCCTGCAAAGGCGGCGGCCACGGCGTCGGCTGAAGCCGACCCCACGCCGGGCAATAGCGGCGGCAATGGCAACGGGCATCACGATCCGGCTGCGGACATCGCGGATGCGTCAGCGGCAGTGACGACGACAGACCCGACCGAACACGGCAACTCCGGTCACGATGCACAGTCGGCTCCTGCAAGCCCGCCTGATACAGCCGAGATCGTCGTACCGAGCGACGCAACCGGCGCGGTCGACGCCGCACAGCCGGCTCAAGCTGCGTCCGCGGCCAGCGGAGCAGATCCGGAACTGGTGTTCCGCTTCGATAATTTGGCGACGGCACCCGCCGCCGCGGTCGTTGAACCTCAACAGCTCGACAACCTGCTCGATTCGCACGTTCCGCCCGGCCAGCAAAAGGACCTCGATATGATCGTCCAGGCGACCGCCATTGCGCCGGACGAGCATGCCGCGAGCCACGGCAATGGCGGTTCGCATCATGCGGTCGTACCTGCTTCCCATGACTACCTGCTTTGACGTGTTGCATTCTCATCGACTGAATATGCTCGAGCCATGAACCAGGACCGGGACAAGCGGATATTGGAAGAGCGTCTCGAGCGCTGCCGCCAGCTCGCCAAGGAGTTCCCGACCGGGCCGACGGCGGCGCATATCCGCGAAATAGAGGCCGCGCTTCTCGACGACCTTCGCGCTCTCGCGAGCGACGAGCCGCAATCCTGAGGACGAAATCCGGCGCGTGTTCGCCATGGCCGAGATCGACGCGGCCCGTTCCGCGCGAGCTTGGAGGCGATCGTCGATATCGGCCTGGAGCCGCCGAAACAGGGTCCGCTCACGTCCGTCGTGTCACCAGCAGCAGGAACGCGGCGCCGAACGCAAGCCGGAAGAGATAGTCGACGACATGGCGGCAGCTCACAGCTTCATGAGCGCCGCAACCAGCCGTTCGGGATGGAACGGCTTTTCGAGGAGGACACTGTTGGGCACGCCCTCCGACCTCCACAATGCCGCGCCGGCGCCGCCGGTGATGTACACGACCGGAAGGTCCGGATCCTTCTCCCGCATTCTTCGGGCGAGATCCCAGCCGTTGAGCGTGCCGCCGAGATAGACATCGGTCACGAGCGCCTTGTGATATTTTCCCCGCGCCACGAACACCGTCATCGCCTCCTCGCCGGACGAGAGGATGTCGGAGGCGAAGCCTGCCTCCGCCAGCGCACTTTCGAGCACGCCCTGAAGCGGATATTCGTCCTCCACGATCAGGATCGACGGCGGTTCCGACATGCTTGCCTTTGGCCGGCCGGCGATCCGACGCGACGTGAATGTTCCGGTGCGCGCGGAGTGCAACACGCGTTTTTGGCTTTCTCGCGATGGCGCGCATGAAACCTGTCGGTTCCGCCGGCAACGGGCGACGGCTCACGGCTCCAGCGTGTAGGAGCGCCCGGGTTCGAGGACGTAGATGGTCAGAAAGCGGAGCGGGCGATCCGGGTCGCAATTGCGAAAGTGCGTGTGCGGGAGATCAGCCCGATCCTGCAACGTCTCGCCCGCGCGATATTGCCGCGGCTCGTCGCTGCCATAGGCCGACTCGGCAACGCCTTCGACGATGTAGATCGCGCCCGCGACGGGATGCCGATGCAACGGAGCGACACCGCCGGGCGGATAGGTGACCTCGACGACCATGAGCTCCTGGTTGCCGGGCAATGGAAGACGTTCGAGAATCTTGCGCGTGACACCGGCAAAGCCGGATTGCCGAGCACCTTCGGGACGGTCGGAACGTTCAACCATGGAGCACCTTTCATCGAACCAGCACTTGTCGACTTGTAACCCTCACCGGGGCACGCCGCCATGTTCGAACCGGCGTGCAAGGTGAATCCGACTCTGATTTGAATGGCTTTCCCGCCATCGGCTGTCTATGGTCTGATCATGTCGCGCTTCCTGTGTCTGTTTGTTGCTGTCACTTTGTCGCTGCTGCCGGTCACCGCACCTGCGGCGTCCATTCACAAAAAGCACGGGCAAGCCTGGCGCGGCTACGGCTTCCTGCCGGGCTATCGCCAGCCGCTGAGCAACAGCCAGCCGATCTTCATGCAGAAGAACGGCTTCCGGCGCTACGCGCGCGAAAACCAGCGTCCCTGGTATATCGACCCGGTGCCGAGCTATTACCGCTACTACGACGGCGAGTGGCGCTATTTCGGCCGGCCCGGCTTCGGCGGATCCCGCTACAACGGCGGCAGCTTCGGTCCGTGCTGGACGCGGACGCCGATCGGCGCGATCTGGAATTGCGGATGATGGTGCTGAGCAACCGGCGACATAGGTAACAGATCAAACCGACGACATGGGTAACACAATTCTCGTTTCGTTCAGGTCTGTTGTTGTTGGGGCTGTGGACCCTGGGGGCAACGCGCAGCGTTGTCCCCAAGTCCACGGCCTTTGCGTTTAGGGCGTCGCAGTTCGTCTGCATGGTGAGCGATGGTGCCGAGCGTGATCGGGCCGTAGCTGACTATCCAGCCATCTTCAGCTTCAGCCAGGCCGACCGGCTCACCCGCCAGAGCTGCGGTGATGTAGATGAACTTGCCGTCGAGTTTGATCTCTCCGTTGTGCCGAACCCGGCGCACCTCCCGATCTCCATACTCCGGCGAGCGCAGGATGCCGTCGAAGCGTCGCGGTGAAGCTCGATAGCGCTCGGCCGGCGTCGCATCGTCGAGTGACTGGTGCGGACGTTCTTCGTTGTAGAGCCGCTGGAAGCTGCGTAGTCGCTTCAGTTGTTCGCGCATGCTGTGCGCCGGCGGATTGGCCACATCCTGCAACAGAGTGAGATGCATGCGCTCGTGACGGCCGTTCTGCTGCGGCTTGCCCGGGGCAATGCGTTCCGGCGTCACGCCGGCCTTGATCAGTTTCACCGACAGTTGCGACAGCCCGCCCGCGCCGGTCGACGCAAAGGGAGAGCCGTTGTCCGACCGCAGGTAACGGGGCAGCCCGAACTCGCGGAAGGCCGCATCCAGCACCGGCCAGACATGGTCGGTATCCGTCCGGGAGAGGGCCTGGCAGCGCAACAGGTAGCGGCTATGAGCGTCGGTCAACGTCAGCGGTTCACACCGCTTGCCGTCGCCGGTCAGGAACCAACCCTTGAAGTCGATGCACCAGACGTCGTTGGCGGCCTCGCAACCGGCAAACGGCGCACTCGATGGCGGGCTACGCCGGCGCAGCTTGCGCTTCACCGTCAACCCCTCGCGGTCGAACAGCTCCCCGATCGTGCTCGTCGCCGGCCAAGCCGTTTTGGGCGCGGCGCGCTTCAAATAGGCCCGAACCTTCCTCGGCCCCCAGGTCGGATGTGCCCGACGCACCTCGAGGCAGCGCTCCGCGACCTTCGGGACAATTGCTTGCGGATGATGCGCCGGCGCTCGCGAACGGTCGAGCAGACCGGCAACCCCTTCCTCTTCGAAGCGCGCCAGCCACTTGTATCCAATCCGGCGGCTTACATCGAACCGCCGGCAGATCGCGGCAAACGACTCCTCGCCCTTCTCAACCGCCACCATAAAGCGCATCCGCTCTTCCACGGCACAGGTCTCCTTCCAACCCATCGGCAGGGTCCTCCCTGCCGACAGTTGACCTGTTACCCATGTCGCCGGTCTATTCTGTTACCCATGTAGCCGGTTAGGACCGTGCTTCCACCTCTCCCCGACGGGGAGAAGTGGCCGCAATACGTAGCTGGCAACCGCACTCATCGAAGCATGCGCCGACCGCCGGCTATTCGGGGCAATACGTTCCGAACACGCGGTCCCACATGCTGGTGACCACGCCGAAATTGCACGGCCGCTGGCCGTAGTGATGGCGCGCATGACGGCGCTTCAGCCGCCAGAGATAGCCGCCGCGCTTCACCGGAAGATGGTGGATGATGTGGTGAAGCGCACCGAAATAGATGTAGCCCAGCATCAGTCCCGCCGTGACGGTGCAGGCGCTGCCGAATCCGACCAGCAGCCATACCGGCAGCAACGATCCCAGACAGATCGAGCCCAGGCTCAGCCAGAGCGGCGAGCCGACCAGCGCGCGCGGATCGGAATGGTGCATGTCGTGCAGGGCGGCGAGATAGGCCGGACCATGCAGGGCGAAACGGTGAATGACGTATTCGGCGAGGCTCCAGAGCAATAGCCCGCAGGCAAATCCGATCGCCGCCTCGTCCCAGCGCAGCGGCTCTTTCAACTGCAACGCGACCACGACCAGCGCGGCACTTGCGAGGGGGTAGAACACGAAATCGGCAAAGTACAAGAATGTTTTCAGTCGCATGGATTTGCGCATGGGCTGGTCTTGCTGGAACGCTCCATGGCCGCCCGTGCCTCGACAATCTCCGGCAACTCCTTCGCGCTGGTGAATGTCCCGATCACCGGACCGAGCACGCTCCGCGCCTGCGCATCCGTTCCGCTCGCCTGGTAGAGTCTCGCCAGCGAGAGCGCGGCGCGCAGCTCGTATGTCGCAGTCTGCTGTGCCCGCGCGGTCGCGATGGCCCGGGTGAACGCCGCTTCCGCGGCGACGATATCGATCGGGTCCTTGCGCAGCAGCAGCTCGCCGCGCCAGCGCTGGATCTCCGGCGTGAACCACTCCTGCCCCGTCCGCTCCACCTCGGCGAGCTGCTCGTCGAGGATCGCGAGCGCCTCGTCGAACTGCCCTTCGCCGGCCTTGGCTTCGGCCAGCAGCGTCCAGGTCAAGGGCACGTAGAGCCCGGTTGCCATCTTGCCGACCAGCGGCAGCGCGATGGAATCCTCCATCTCCTTGAGTCCCGCGGCCGGCTCGCCGAGACGGCAGCGGATCCAGCCGTTCCAGAATTTTCCGGCCCGCGTGTAGAGCAGAAGTCCGTGCTCGCGGCTGAGCTCGATCACGGCATCGACATGGGGCCGCGCGCCTTCAGGATTGCCGCGCACCGCGTCGAGCACGATCTTGTGGAAATGCGCGTAGACCATCGTCGCGATATGGCCACTGTCGGTGGCACGGCGGATCGCCTCCTGCGCCAATTGCTCGGCGCGATCGACTTCGCCGAGCGGCCACAGCACCAGCGCGAGGTAGATGGCGGCCGCGATGCCGTAGTCGTGGCCATAGAGGAACGCGAGATTGCGGTCGTGCTCGTCGCGGTAGATCGCGAGCGCCTGCTCGAGATGCCGCCTGGCATCGACGAAATTGCCCTCGAACCAGCGCGTCATGCCGCAAACACGGTGCGCGATCCCCGCCTCCGGCGCATCGGGCCGGTCGGCGGTATCGTCGAGGAACGCCTGCGCCAGCTCCTGCATCGATCCGAGCTCGCTGCGCACGAGGCTTCCGACCCACAGGCCGTAAGTCGCGGCGAACCGTTCGGGGGCGCCCTTGAGCCCGGAGGCGAGCTCGCGCGCGCGTGCGAACGCGACCGAGGTCTCCGGCGCGCCATAGCCGCGCGTTGCGATCAGCGCGTTGCCATAGGCGATCTGCAATTGCAGCCGCCGGCTCTGCCCTGCGGGGCTTTCGCTCAGGCCCTCCGCAAGGCCGATGGCCTTGGTCAGATGCGCGATCGCCTCGGGATAGGCCGAGCTGCGCAGGGACCGGTCGCCGGCCTTGCCCCACCACTCAACGGCGTCCTCGACGAGACCGGCCTGCGTCAGATGATGCGCGGCAATCTCAGGTGAAGCTGCGGCGATGTCCTTGAATTTCTCCTGGAGCACGACCGCGATGCGCTCGTGCAAGCGCCGCCGGCTGCTCCTGAGCAGGCTCTCATAGGCGGTGTCCTGCACCAGCGCGTGCTTGAAAGCATAGACGCCTTCAGGCGCGGACCTGTTGCGGAAAATCAACTCGGCGCCTTCGAGCTGGGCGAGCCGGGCATCGAGCTCGGCGTCGTCCCTGTCGGCGATCTCGCGCAGCAGCCCGTCGGAGAATTCGCGGCCGATGACGGCACAGATCTGCGCGATCTCCTTCGCCGGCCCGAGCCGGTCGAGCCGTGCCATCAGCGAATCCTGGAGTGTGGTCGGGATCGACAGGCGCGGCAGGCTGCCGGCGATCCGGTAGCGGCCGCCCGCTCCCTTTTCGAGGACGCCCATCTCGAGCACGGTGCGCGTCAGCTCCTCGACGAACAACGGGATGCCATCGGTCCGCGCCGCGATCTGACTGACCAGCTCGGACGGGACCGCGCGACTTCCGATCACTTCGGCAATCAAGCGCTGGACGTCGGTTTCCTTGAGCCGTCCGAGCTCCAGGGTCGTCAAATTCGCCGGGCCCATCCATGGCAGCTTGAATTCGTTGCGGAACGTCAGGACCAGCAGCAGACGAAGCTGGTCGGCGAGCCTGACCGCAAGCCCGAGCAGCTCGAGCGATGTCGCGTCCGCCCAATGCAGGTCCTCGACGATGCAGATCACCGGTGCCTCGGCGCACAGGCGCTGCAGGCGCTGGATCAGCGCGGCCAGCGTGTTGCGCCGCAGTTGCTGCGGCGTCCAGTCGAGCGGCGGATAGCGTCCGCCGGTGGCGATCGACAGCAGATCCGCAAACAGCGGCACCAGCGTCGGCGTCTTCAGGTCGCTGCGCCCGAGCAGCGCTTCGAGCTTGCGCAGCCGCTGCGCGTTGCCGTCGCCGGCGCTGATCTTCGCGGCGCGCTGGAGCTGCGTGATGACGGGATAGAGCGCGCTGGCGCGATGATGCGGCGAGCACTGATAGCGCAGGCGGATGTGCGGCTCCGCGCCGATCCGCTCATCGAGGAAATGCTCCGCAAGTCGCGACTTGCCGATGCCGGGCTCGCCCGAGATCAGCACGACCTGCCCCTGGCCGCGCCAGGCCCGCTGCCTGCACTCGGCGAGGCGCTCGAGCTCGTGCTCGCGGCCGACGAATCCGGCGAGGCCCGCGCAGCGATAGGCTTCAAAGCGGCTCGCGAGCGGCGATGGACGATCCACCGCCCAGACTTCGACCGGATCGCTGAATCCCTTGATCGCGCGCGTGCCGAGCTCGCGGAGCTGAAACAGATTGCCGACCAGCCGGCGCGTCGAGGCCGCGATGATGACCGAGCCGGGATCGGCGAACGCCTGCATCCGCGCCGCGAGGTTGGGCGTCTCGCCGATCACCTCGAGCCGGCTCGAGGCGCCCTTTGCAATGAGATCGCCGACGACCACGAGCCCGGTCGCGATGCCGATCCGCACCTCCAGCCGCAAGCCCGGCTGCACGTCGATGGCCTGGACCGCCGCAGTGATCTCGAGCCCGGCACGAACGGCGCGCTCGGCATCGTCCTCGTGCGCGGACGGATAGCCGAAATATGAAAGGATGCCGTCGCCCACCAGACGCGAGACGATGCCGTCGTAACTCGCGATGACGGCAGTCGCCGCCTCGCGATAGGCCTGCAGGATCTCGCGCATCTCCTCGGGATCGAATTGCTGCGACAGAGCCGTCGAGCCGACGAGATCGCAGAACATGATCGTGAGCTGCCGCCGCTCGGCGCCCGCGTCCACTTTGGGTGCGACGAGACGCGCCTTCGGAACGTCCAGCTCTGCAATCGAACGCAACAGCCTGCGCCGGTGCCCGAGCACGACGCCCATGGTCGCGAGATCGCGATCCGTAATCTCGGAAAGAATATCGAAATCAATGCCGTGGTCAGAAAAGGACTTCTGGTATTGAGGGAGGCCGACCTTCTCCAACCAGGCAGCAACCTGCCCAGTCATCCACGCGGGTCCAGCATTATCTGTACTAAACCTAAAGTATATGCCCCCTCGAAATGAAGTCAATCGTGGCAGGCAAGCGTCGCCATTGTTGACGCATCGAAGGCACTGGCCCATGCTTTCCGGTGGAAGCGTTCCCCATTTTCGCGTGAGAGTATTCATCCGTGAAGCAGGATCCGTATCCGACAGCGGCGAACCCGATACATCAGGCCGTCGTAAAGCTGTTTTATTCGCGCGCCGCGCGCCACCTTTTCACCAACGCCTGGTACTCCCTGCTGAGCAGTCTCGACCAGGACGCCGCGATCCGATTTCTCAATTACGGCTATGCCTCGCTGAACGGCGAGCAGGTCGCGCTGCAAGCCGTCGACGAGCCCGATCGCTATGCGATCCAGCTCTACCACCACACGGTGTCGGGAGCTGCGATCGAGGGCAAGGATGTGCTGGAGGTCGGATGCGGTCGCGGCGGCGGCGC
This sequence comes from Bradyrhizobium sp. CCBAU 53338, assembly GCF_015291665.1. Lineage (NCBI taxonomy): Bacteria > Pseudomonadati > Pseudomonadota > Alphaproteobacteria > Hyphomicrobiales > Nitrobacteraceae > Bradyrhizobium > Bradyrhizobium sp. CCBAU 53338. The sequence continues at coordinate 1,702,598 of NZ_CP030048.1, read as the reverse complement.
ATCCTACATTGCGCGCTATCTCCATCCGCGCAGTTACACCGGGCTCGACATCTGCAAGCCGGCGATCCGCTTCAACAAGGCGCGCTATGCCGATCAGGATAATTTGGCATTCCAGGTCGGCAATGCGCTCAGCCTGCCGTTCGCGGACGAGAGGTTCGACGTCGTGGTCAACGTCGAGAGCGCCCAGCATTATGGCGACATGGGACGCTTTCTGGACGAGGTCCACCGCGTGCTCAGGCCGGGCGGCGTGTTCCTGATGGCCTGTTTCGAGGACCGGTCGAAAGACGTGTATCCGCGCGAGTCGCTGGCCAAGTCGCGCCTGCGCCTCACCTGCGAGGACGACATCACCGCCAACGTGGCACGCGCGCTGGAGCTCGACGGCGCGCGGCGAACGGCACTGGCGGACGAGATCGTGCCGCGGGTGCTGCTCGGCGTATCGCACGAATTCGCGGGAATTCCCGGCACGCAGCTGCATGCATCCTTTGCCGACGGCACGTGTCCCTATTACTGCTTCACCTGTCGCAAGGACTGACTGCAGGGACTGCAGCGGGCTCACAGCGTCTTGAGATATTCGATCAACGCCCTCCGGTCGTCCTCGTTCAAATCCGTTCCATAGGCGTGTCCGGCGTTCGAATTGCCGAGCAAGGTGGTGTCGAATTTGAACGCGGTGGGGCTCTCGCTCGCCATCGCATATCCGACGTTGACCGGATCGAACTCCCAATTGCCGACAAAGAATGTCTTGGGCCGCTGCTCCGGCGGCAGCAGGAGATCATGGAGCGACGGAACGGAGCCGTTGTGCAGATAGGGCGCCATCGCCCAGACGCCGTTAAGGGGCCTTGCGCGATACTGGAGCAGTCCCCGGTACTCGTTTGGACGCCCGCAATTGATCGCAGCCGCAGCTGCCGCATTGTCGTTGGATTTGGCGATCCATTGCTCCGCGACGTTACCCGTGACGATCCTGGCGGCGTCATAGTTGGCGATATCGTCCGGCCCTCTGATCTTCGACAACGTGACCCTGCGGTTCGCGAACGTCTTCGCCTGCTCGGGATCGGTGCCGATCTGCGTGAGGTCGAACACCGGGATCTGGATCTCGTCGCAGGCCCCCGGGGCCGCGGCCGGCGGCGCAACTGCATGGCAATTGGCGCATGTCTTCGCATACAGCGCCTGACCGAGCGCGGCGAGCTTGAGATCGGGTGCCCCGAGGATCGCATCGGGCCAGCGCGGCGAACGCAAATCCATCAGCGCCCGCTGTCCCCAGACCACATTCTCCATCTCGACCGCATGGGTCACGTTGAGCGTGAGCATCGTGGGGTCATGCTTGATGGGCGCCTGGACGCCGAGCGCCTCGATCAGGTTACGCGTCAGCGGCTGGCGAATGGACGCGTTGTACAACACCCAGCTGAAGCGCGGCGTATCCCACAGCACCGGATATCTCACCGGCGCGGTCAGCGGCGCATAATTCCTGGGCTCGTTCAGGGGGCCGGCAAGAAGCTGGTTCAGGCCTGCCCCATGCGCGTCCAATCTCCCCGCCCCGCCGATCGTATCCGGGGTCCCGGGCGAGGTCGGAAACGAAGGAAGCTGAGCGAAGCATCCCAATCCCGCGGTCACGACGGGAACCGGAAGCTTCACGCGCGCCATGAACCGCGCGGCGACCTGCGGATCCCCGAGCTTGGCAAGCGCGGCGGAAAGCTGGCCAGTCAGGCCGCCGATATCGATATGGGACGGTCCGCCCTCGATGCGGATCTGCTGGCCGCGATAATTGACTTGCCCGGTGTGACAACCCGCACAGCCCAATCCGAGCCAGCTGCCCCTCCAGCACGCGTGCTTGCCATCGGGGAAATCGACCTGCGTCTTGTAGAGCCCGACGGGAAGTCCATCGGGATTGCTGGTCGGGTTTGCAGGCTCGGCGAGGAAGCCGAGCCGCTGCAAATTCTCCGGCGCGCTGATCAGTTCGGTTTGCCCGGGCTGCTGGCCCGGCTGCTCGAGCGCGAGAAACCATTCATAGGGGAAGATCGCTGTTCCCTGAGAGATGAAATGCCAGCGATCGGCCGTGTCGGCCGTCCAGCCCTGCCGCAGATGCACGGGGTTGTCCGACGGAGGCTTGTCTTCGGCCGCAGCAAAAATGATGACGCCAAACAGGGCCGCGAAGGAAATCAATATTACGCGCACATCAAATTTCATAATCAGCTCCAATCGTTGTGAAGCTCTCAATCATGACGGCATCAATGCCGTCGCTACCTGGCAATCAGCAATCGTGCGCTACCGATGCGCCACGTGCAGCACCGGAGGCCTTCCAGAAAATGTCATGTAGAAAACGACGCTCGGAGCGCCTGCGCGCTTGCGCCAGATCGCCAACAAGGAAGCCACGCCGCCCATAGCGACCGCTCCGAACCCCATTGCCCGCGACCGCCTTTCGGCGACCGCAAGCGGAGGCTACATCATGTCTGAAATAAGCGCAAAGGTAGAGGTGGGGCATTGGGACGCGCTGCCGGTCGGCGCGACGAAACCGGCGGCGTCAGAAGTCCTACGGCTTCAGTCTCTTTACCGGAAATACCCAACCACGAGATCGGTATCCGCGCTGCCCGGCACCGTGCCGTTCAGCTCGGCATCGATGACGCGGCGGCAGGCTTCGATCGCGGCGTGGTCGCCGAGGTCGTTGGCTGCTTCCAGCACGAGCCATGCGGCGTCGACCGTGGCCTTCTCGGGAGCCGCACCGCCGATCTCGGCGGTGACGTTCCTGGCGAGGCTCTTGTTCTTGCGGACTGCGGTACCGAATTGAGGCAACATTGCAAATACTCCCTCGATGTCCCGTTCAGTGAACCTGGAGTTCGGGCTGACGACCCGTCGCGGGATCGGCGCCGACGCTGTTCTTGCGCGACTGGTAGAATTTCAGAATGCTGCGCGATGTCTCGATCTTGAGTCGGCCGAAATCGCGCTCGTTGTCATGGAGCTCACGCGCCGTGATCAGATGATCCTTGGCGCCGAGGAACAACAGCGACATCGTCGTGTCCCAGGTGAAATCGAGCGCCTTGCACAGCACCAGGATCATCTCGCGGTTGCGGTCCATCAGCGCCCGCTCGATCACGTCGACCGGGAGCGACGACAGCAGCGACAGGCCGATCTGCACCTCGTCGAAGCGGTGCTGGCGCGCATAGTTCGAGATCGAGACCTGGTTGAGGTTGCCCTGCCGGTACTGCGTCGTCACCACGCGCTTGGCGACGAAATAGCTGCGCGAGGACGGGCCGAACTTGGACTGCAGATCGCCGGTGACCTCGGTCACCGAGCTCTGGATCTGCGACATCATCTCGGGACGCTCGGTCTCGAGCCGGCGGCGGACGTCTTCCGACGCCTTGGAGATGAGTTGCTGGAAGATGTGGCGCGGCACGTCCTTGCGCAAGCCAAGCTGCTCGGCGAGGATCGAGTCGCCCTCGGCGCGCCGCACCATGTGCAGCAGGCCCGAGCCCGAGAAGCGCGCACCTTCGTTCCTGGCGACCGAGGTCACGACCTCCTGGTTGCCACGCTTGACGAGCACATCGGTCACGGCTTCGCCGATCGCCTCGCGCTGCGAGATCGCGAGCAGATGCGCCTGGCCCTTGGTCATGGCGCTTTCGACCAGCACCTTCTCGTCGATGCGATTGGAGTCGCGCAGCACGGGGCCTGCGACCTCGATCTCGTCGTCCAGCGCGAGCTTCTCGATGACGTTGAGCGGAGCATGATCACAGCCGGCCATCAATTCGGAGAGTTGCGCCCGCGCGGCGACTTCGATCTCGTCGGCAAGCCGGCCGATGACCTCGCCGAACGTGCTGATGTCGTCGTCGACGTAGCGCCCGGTGATCAGAAGATCCGTCGCATGCCACAACGCCTTCGCCCGGCTCTCGTCGGTGCCGCGCGCGATTGCGTCGTCCAGGTCCTGTAGAAGCGTCTTCGCCCCGTCCATCTCGATCACCCCAGTTCTTGGAAGTTCTTCGGCGCCGTCCTGCTCTTGCGGGCAGGACTCCGAATTCCTCTGGGACCAACGCTAGAGATCAAACGCGAGAATCCAGTAAAACCGTCACGTCAGTTTTGCCGACAAGAATTCATTCAAATGCGAGCGAATGTGGTAACCGGCGCGCAAGACCTGCGTTTGACGCGCGGATGCATCCCCAGTCGTCGTGGCCGGCCTTGTTCCGGTCATCCACGCCTCGCAGCACGGCACCCAAGAACGTGGATGCCCGGGACAAGCCCGGGCATGACGGAAATGGTCTACGGATTCTGCGGCGTCAGCACCATTGGCGGCTTCGGCCGGGGCTTTGGGGGCGGCGGGACCGCAGCGGGACGCACCTCGATCGGCGGCGGTAAGGGTGCGACCTGCTGGCGTGCCAGCGGCACGCTTGGCCCGGCGGGCGCCGCAAGTGGCGGCTTCGGCATTGGTGCGACCTTGGGTTCAACCTTCGCCTTCGGTGGCGCGCGGCGGGGATCGCGGCCGGGCATCGGCACGTCGGTCAACGGCGGCTCAGCTGCGGGCTCGGGCGAGACCAGCGTTGGCAGCGCGGCCGTCGCCGGCGGCGGCTCGCCGCGCTCGATCGCATCCAGCCGGCGCGTCTCGCGATCGATCGTGCGCACCGCAAGCCAGGACGACAGCGGCGTGAGATCGACGGTGCGGCTGAGCTTGTCGGGGGGACCCGCCGCAAACAGCTGGATCTCCGGCGGGGCGCCGGAAAGGCCGTTCATGATCGGCGTCAGGCTGGCGCGGATATCGGCCTGGTCGGCGGGAATGTCGTAGCCACCGGAGACGATGGCGCGGGCGTTCTTCGCCTCGAGCGGGGTTGCGCCGACGCGCAGGCGGCCGTCGCGGATCGTGAACGGAATCTGTGCGGAGGCGACCGCAATCGGAGCCGACAATGCCGGCTCGACGAGCTGACGCAATCGGTTATCGTCGCTCACCTGCCCGCCGTCGCTGGCGCGGATGGCGATCTCGAACGCGCGCGGGTTGAGGCCGCCGATCTCCGCCGAATCCAGCGTCACCGTGCCGTTGCCGGCGAGCGCTCCCGTCAGTGCCGAGACGCTGCGGCCCTGGCTCGTCAGCGTCATCTGCACCGAGGCGCGCCCCTTGGGCAGCGCCAGATCGCGATAGCGCAGCGAGGCCGCATCGACATTGGTGAGATCGAGATGCGCGTTCAACGCCAGGCCGTTCGGGCCGTTGCGCGCATCGAGACTTGCCGTCATCTCGCCACCACCGAGGCTGCCCTTGAGCGCGTCGAGCGCGAGCGACTGGCCGTCGCTCCTCAGCATGCCGCTGAAGGGGCGGATCTCGATTCCGCCGGGCAGGCTGCCGCGCAAGGCCTGGAACGCGACGCGGCCGCGCCAGCCGCTGACGAGCCCGGCACTCAGCGGCTCGCCGCTGTCACGCCCGGCCGCGCCGACGGCAAGCGCGAGCGCCGGCGCCAGATCGAGCGTGTCGAGCCCGACTTCGCCATCGACGCTCTTCTCCGCGTCGAGCGTCATGGCGAGGTGGCCGCGCAGATGCGAGCCGGATGCCGTGCTGTCGAGGTCGTCGAAGCTCAGGCGATTGCCGGAGAGATTGACGCGTGACGACAGGCTCACGTTCCGCGCCGATTTGTCGGCCGGGCCGGTCCCGAACAGCGGCGCCAGATCGGCGTTGCGCACGCGCAGATTCACGCTGCCCTTCGGCTCCGGCGCCGACAATTCGATGCTTCCTTTCGCATCCGCATCGAGCCCGCCGCCGCTGACCTTGACGTTCAGTTGCAGCGGCCTGCGCCACGAGCCGCTCAGCCTGCCCTCGATCTGCGAGGCACCTTCGCCCGCAGCGACGATGCGATCGAGGCCGAGCAGCGCCGTCAGAACGGCGGCCTGCGGCGCCGAGACTTTCGACTCCAGCGTGAAGTCGCTGTTGCGCAATTTCTCGACGTCGATGCCGTTGACCGCCGCCACGGGCGTCTGCGCGGCGAGGGTCGCGGTGGCCTTGAGCTGCGGCGCATCGAGGTCGAACACGGCGCGGGCATCGCTGCGATCGGCATGTTCGGCATTCTTGTCGAGGCTGAGGTCGAGCTTCAGGTGCGTCGCGCCCGACAATGCCGGGATGGCATCGAGTCGGGCACGCACCGCAGGGGCGATCGGCTCGAGCAGCGCGGTGAGATCGCGCAGCGAATTCGCGGAGGATTTCAGGGCCAATCTGCCGGTGGCTTTGGTGCGGTCAAAGCTGCCGCTTGCCTCCGTGGTCACGCCGTTGGCCTGGCCGAACCGCAATTGCTCCAGCGACAGCGAGGTCGGACCGTAGCCGAGCTTCGCCGCGAACGGGCGCAGTTCCTGGCCGGCCGATATCGCCCGGCCGATGTCGAGCGAGAGTTTTGCGTCCTCCGGCCATTCGCCCTGGGGACCTGCGAGCGCGCGAACAAAGCTCGCGGCGGCGTCGAGGTCGAGACGATCCGCCTTCAGGTCGGCATCGATCCGCGAGCCTTTGCTGGCGCCTGTTTGCACGAAGGCAATGCGGCCCTCGACGGTGCCGCCTTCGATGTCGGCTTTCAGCCTGTCGATGGCGAGATGGTTCGCCTCGATCGTCACCTCGCCGGCAAGGCGCAGCGGCCGCGTGCTACGCCTGACAACTTCGTTGCGCCCCTGCAGCCAGGCCACCAGCGTATCGGGATCGGACGATTCGACGCTGAGGCGGCCGCTAAAGCTGTCGGCGCCGGGCGTGGCGCCGTTGAGCGAGAGCTGCGTCATGCCGGGTGCGCGCAGATCGAGCCGCCGGAACGTCCAGGAGCGGCCATCGGTCTGAAGCTCGGTCGTGATGTTCTGGAGCGGACGGCCGCCCAGCATGATCTGGTCGGAGTTGAACTCGATCTGCGCCGGGATCGGCGCCTGCGGGATTGCGGCAAGGCCTGCGCGCAGGGCCGGCAGGATGCGCAACGGTTCGGCATCGTCGCGGCCGGCAAGCTTGTCGGCATCGACCTGCCGCGCCGACAGCACCGCGCGGAGCAGCGGCGAGGCGCCGAACCTGAGGTCGCCGACGCCGCCGACTTTCAACGCGGAGTCCTCGGGGCCAAAGCTCGCGTCGATCTGGTCGAACTTGGCGCCGGCCGGATCGGCCTTGAGTTTCGCGGCGACCTTCCACGGCGTTGGCCCCGCCTCGCCCGGCTTCTTCGTCGGCGGCACGGCCAGCGTCAGCGCGCCGTCGAATTTCGGCTGGCGGTTGTCAAAGGCGAGGACACCTTCCAGATCGGCGAGGACGGCGCGCTCGCCGGGATCGATGTTGAGGTGCACGCGGGTGGCGCTGCCGTCTGGGCTGGGGCCGGAGGAGACGCGGAACGGATAGCGCACCCCGTTGGCGGTGAAGTTGCCGTCGCCCCGCACCGAGCCTGCGAGCGAGCGGACATCGCCGGAGAAGACGATGTCGTTGAGCTCGAGCGTCGAGCGGCTGGCGGCGTCGTGAAGCGCGATACGGCCGCTCAGGTTGAGCCGCTCGATGGCGAGGGACGCGAGATTGAAGGTGCCGCTCGCGGTGGACGGCAGGTCGACCTTGCCCTTGGCGTCGAGACCGAGATCCACCGCCATGCCGCCGACCGAGAGCTCCGTGGCGCGCCACTCGCCCCGCATCAGCGAGCTCAGGCTGAACTCGACATCGAGCTTGTCGGCGCGCAACCGGCCGAGATCATTGTTGCCGCCGAAGGTCACCGAGCGCAGCCGCAGCGTCGGCGCCGGCAGGAGCCGCGCATCGAGCTCACCCGCCACGCGCACGGGCACGCCGATGATCCGGGTCGCTTCCGCCTCGAACTGGGGCCTGAACTGGTTCCAGTCGATGAAATAAGGCCCGATCAGCGCGGCCAGCAGCGCTAAGATGAAGGCAATCGCCAATCCGAGCAGCGTCGTCTGCACGGGTCTCCCCTCGGCCAATCCGGCACCCGGGTCAAACCCAAGCTGACAAACCAAGCTTCAGGCGCGCCGGAACTGCCCCTTATATAGGGGGAAGTGTGGCGAAGTCACAGCGACTGTTGCGCACGGAGGTTAACGCGCCCCCGGCCTACCAGCTGGCCGGAAGCTGCTTCAGGCCCCGCAGCACGAAGGTCGGGCGCCATTCCGGGTTTTCGACGTCGTCGATGCGCAAATCCGGCAGCCGCCGCAGCAGCGTGGCGATGGCGACCTCGGCCTCGATCCGCGCCAATTGGGCACCCAGGCAGAAATGGATGCCGCCCCCGAACGACAACGGCCGAACGTTCGGCCTGGTAATGTCGAGCCTGTCGGGGTGGTCGGGATAGACCGCCGGATCATGATTGGCAGAGCCAAGCAGGCAAAGGACGGTCTCGCCCTTGGGGATGGTCTTGCCGCCGAGATCGTCGATCTGCTCCAGCGCGACACGCCCGGTCATCTGCACCGAGGAATCGTAGCGCAGGAACTCCTCGATCGCGTTGGTGATCAGGTCCGGCTGCGCCTTCAACAGCGCGAGCTGGTCCGGATTGCGATGGAGCGCCAGGAGGCCGTTGCCGATCAGGTTGACGGTGGTCTCGTGGCCGGCGCCGAACAAGAGGATGATGTTGGCGGTCAGCTCCTCGTTGGTGAGCTTGTTGCCGTCTTCCTCGGCCTGCACCAACTGGGTGATGAGGTCGTCGCCGGGATTGCGGCGGCGCAGCTCGAACAGCTGCTGGAAATACATCTGCGCCATCATGTTGCCGGCGTTGCCCTTGGCGATCTCCTCGGGCGAGAGCGGCACCGGATCGAGCAGCCGCCCGCCGTCGCGCGAGCTCTTGTAGAAGACCTCGCGATGATCCTCGGGAATGCCGAGCATCTCGCAGATGACGGTGACAGGCAGGCGGAAGGCGAAATCCTCGATCAGGTCCATGTGGCCGCGGTCGATCACGGCATCGATCGCCTGGTCGACGATCTCCTGGATGCGCGGCCGCATGTCCTCGACGCGGCGGGCGGTGAAGGCCTTCACGACGAGGCCACGCAGGCGGGTGTGATCGGGCGGATCGGATTGCAGCATCCAATGGCTCATGCTGCGGAACACCGGCTCGTTCATGATCTCGGGGCTGTAGCGGCGCTTGGAGCGCTCGACGAAATCCTTGCCGAAGCGCTTGTCGCGCATCACCAGGCTGACGTCGGCGTGGCGGCTGGCGACGAACTGGCCGAACGGCGTCACATGAATCGGATCGATCGTACGGAGCCGTTCGTAATGCGGATAGGGGTCGCGGATGAAGTCCGGCGACAGCGGGTTGAACAGCGGTCCGCCTGCGGGTTGCACTTGCTCGTTCACGGTGACCTCACATCGGTTGCCGCATGACACGATACGCGAGGCCTGCCCCGAAGCCCGGCGTAACCATCCCTGTGAATTATCAACTCGATACATTGTTGTATCGAGTTGCATTCTGCCCTAAAATGGCTCGATGTCAAGGGTAAGAACCAGACCGACCAGGGACGACACGCGCGAGGCGCTGTTCGAGGCGGCCGCACGCGTGTTCGAACAGGACGGCATCGGCGGCGCCAGCATCGAGGCGATCGCGGCGGAGGCGGGCTTCACCCGCGGCGCGTTCTATTCGAATTTCGGGAGCAAGGACGAACTGATCTTTGCCATGCTCGAGGACCATGTCGAGCGATCGATCCGGCGCAACATGGAGATCCTGGCGCGGCACAAAAATCTGGACGACTTCATCGCAGCCTTGAAGACGATGGATCTCGGCCGGCAGGATCCCCTCGCCCGCTCGCCCCTCCTGCATATCGAGATGATCCTGTTCGTCGCACGCGCCGAGAAGCGCCGGCCCGAACTCGCCAAGCGCCTGCGGGCGCGACGCAAGCTGATCGCCGACATCATCGAGGCGACATTGAAGGACGGCGCCAAGGGCGAGACGCTGAACCCGCCCTGGATGGCCTCCGTCGTGCTGGCGCTGGACGACGGCTTCCGCCTTCACCGCCTGATCGACCCTGAGACCACGCCGGCCGACAGCTTCTTGCGCGCGATCACGGATTTGCGGCGCAGGACGGGATTGGCGACGGACTTTAGCTCATGAAAAGAAAGTGGTCGCCTAAGCCGATCGCTTCACCGCACTAAGATCCACCGGCCTGACATCGAGCCGGCCGAGCATCGCCCTCGCCTGCTCGGCGCAATGCTCGATCAGCCAGCGCTCGAAGGCGACAGGCGCGAGCGCGGGGGCGTAGAGGAAGCCCTGGACGACGTCGCAGCCGAGCTCGGCCAGCATCTTGCGCTGGCCCTCGGTCTCGACGCCTTCGGCGACGACGGTCATGCCGAGGCCCTGGCCTACGCGCACCACGGCGGTGGCGATCGCCAGCGCGCCGGCATCCTTCTCGATGTCGCGCATGAAACTGCGGTCGATCTTCAGCTCGCGGATCGGCAGATGCGCGAGGCGGCTGAGGCTGGAATAGCCGGTGCCGAAATCGTCGACCGACAGGCCAATGCCGAGCGCACGGATCGCGTGCATCGTCTCCAGCGCGGCGGCGCCGTCCTGCATGAAGGTGCCTTCGGTGATCTCCAGCATCAGCGCATCCGGCGGCAGCTGGTATTCGGCGAGGATGTCCTCGAGCCGCGCGGCCAGCGTGACGTTGCGGAAATTGATCGGCGACAGATTCACCGAGACGGAGGGAATGTTGAGTCCTGCGCTGCGCCAGCTCGCCATCTGCCGGCAGGCCTCGCGCACCGACCACAGCCCGATCTGCTCGATCAGGCCGCATTCTTCCGCGAGCGGAATGAACCTTGCCGGCGAGACATCGCCGAGCGCGGCATCGTGCCAGCGTGCCAGCGCCTCGACGCCGTGGATGGCGCCGTCGCCGCTGCGGATCTGTGGTTGGTAGCTCAGGCTCAGCGCATTGTCGGCGATGGCACGGCGCAGCGCCGCGATCATCGCCAGCCGCTGCTCGGCGAGGCCGTTCATCTCGGCAGAGAACATCCGATGGGTCGAACGTCCGGCCTGCTTGGCCATGTACATGGCGGCGTCGGCCTGCTGCATCAACGTGTCGATGTCGGTGGCATGATCGGGATAGAGGCTGATGCCGATGCTGGCCGACAACGGCATCAGCTTCGATCCGAGCCGCAAGGGCGCAGCCAGCGCCTCGGCAATCCCGGCCGCCACGCGCTCGGCGCCCTCGGCATTTCGGCTGGGCAGCAGGATGACGAATTCGTCGCCGCCGAGGCGGCCCAGCATGTCCTCGGGACCGATCTGCTCACGCAGGCGCTGCGCCAGCTGGATCAGCAGCTCGTCGCCGGCGGCGTGGCCGAGCGTGTCGTTGACGTCCTTGAAATGATCGACGTCGAGAAAGGCGAGTGCGACATGCCCGCCGGTCGGACAGGCATCGATCGCGGTCGTGATCAGGTGCCGCAGCTGCGCGCGGTTCGGCAGGCCGGTGAGGATGTCGTGATAGGCGAGCCGCGCGATCTCGGCACGCGCCTCCTTGCGCTCGATCGCGAAGGCGCCGAGGTTGACGCAGGCATCGACGATGCGCCGGTGCCAGTTGCTCGGTGCGCGCGGCTCACGGAAGTAGAAGGCGAAGGTGGCGATGACACGGCCGTCCTTGGCCTTGATCGGTGTCGACCAGCAGGCGTGAAGCCCGACTTCGAGCGGCATGGCCTTGTAGGGCTGCCAGCGCGGATCGGTGTCGAGATCTTCGGCCAGCACCGGCTCGCCATAGAATGCCGCGGTGCCGCAGGAGCCGACATTGGGGCCGATCGGGATGCCGTCCAGTGCGCGGGAATAATCATCCGGCAGGCTCGGACCGCCGAGCGGATGGATCAGACCTGCGGAATCGACATGGAGCAGCGAGCAGACGACGTCAGGCGCAATCTGCTCGACGCGGCGGCACAGCCGGTCGGCGATCTCGGTGATCGGCACCTCGTCGGCGAGCGCGCTCATGATGAGCTGCTGCAGCGAGCGCAATTGCCTGCTCTCGGTGATGTCCTCGAGCAACGCGAAGATGTGCTTGACGCGGCCGTTCTTGTCGCGGAAGGCGTCGACCCGGGCAGAGACCCAGATCTCCTCGCCGTCCTTGGTATAGACCAGCGTTTCGACCTCGCCGCGCCGGCCGCCGTCGAGCAGCCGCTTGACCAGCTTCGCAATCGCCGTGCGGTTGGTGTGGCAGCCGGCGATCAGTTCGCCTGCGCGCCGCCCCTCGGCTTCGCCGCTGGTGTAGCCGAACAGCGTCGTGAAGGACGAATTGACGTAACGGATGTTCTGCTCGACGTCGGTGATGATCACCGCGCGATTGGTCTGGTCGGAGACCGCGTTGAGCAGCCCGATCCTGACGCGACGCTCGGCCTCGGCGGTGACGTCGCGTGCAAACACGATGTGATGGCTGACGCCCTCGATCGTCGCCGACGACAGTGCAATCAGAACCTTGATCCGGCTGCTGTCGCGCCGCACCAGGCTGATCTCGTCACGAAAATCAACGACTGGATCGGCCTGAAGGCATTTGAGTGAGAGGATTTGCGAATCGCTGCCGAGCACGTCGGCGCGCGCGAGCCTCCAGATCCGCTCAGCGCCGGCGTTGAAATGGGTGATGCGATGCGCGCCATCGACGATGACGATGCCGTCGTCGGCGCATTCGAACGCCGCGCGCAGCACGTCTGGCATGTCCGTCACGGGGCAGTCGGAAGCAGTCATCGTTGGACCCGGCAGCATCGAGAAAATGCGGCAATCCGTCCCAAGTTAACGCGTCGATGGTGTCCAAGACGTTCTTGCAACCGGCTCGCACGCAGCCAAGCCGCGACATGCTTAACATTCCGCGAAGGATACGAAGGTAATCCGGTGCAGAAGGAACCTAGCTTGCGCCGGTTCCCGCCTGGAGCTTGTGCAACCGGCCGGCCACGGCCCGCACCTTGCCGGGCGAAGCCTGCCAGACCGACAGCGCCGACAGGCCGCTGACGACGATGGCGATGGCAAAGGCGAGCGTGTAGTCGCCGGCGCGATCGTAGAGCAGACCCGTCAACCAGGGGCCGGCCGCCCCGCCCGCCAGCGCCGCAAGCATGATCATGCCGAATATGCTGCCCTGATGGCGGCCCTGGAAGATCTCGAACACGACTGCGCCCATGATCGAGGTGAGGCCGTAGCCGAGCGCGCCTTGCGTGAACACCATCAGCCAGACCAGCCAGAACGACGGCTGGTATTTCAGCGCGATCAGCGCCACGAAGCAGATCGCGAAGCCGGCGCAGCTGATCGCCCAGACTGCTTCCCGACCGATGCGATCGGAGATATGGCCGAGGAAAATCTGCCCGGGAATTCCGAGCAGGCTGACGGCGCCGAGCGCCCATACCGCGACACCAGGGCTGAAGCCGATGTCGAGCAGGAATTTGGTCTGGTGCACCTGCACAGCGTACCAGATGTACAGGCCGCAGAAATAGCCGAGCGCGATCCACCAGAAGCGCGTGGTCGCAACCGCCCGCCTCAGCGTCCAGTCGGTGGCGGCCCAGACGGGATCGACGACGTTGGAAACCGGCTTCGCGGCACCCGCCGCCGGCGCAGCGTCGCCGTCCGGCTGGAGGCCGATGTCCTCTGGACGCTTGTGCAGCAGCAGATTGATCGGCGCCAGCACGATCAGGATCATCAGGCCCATCGCGGTACAGGCGGTGCGCCAGCCGGTCTGCTCGATCATGTGCTGCACCCACGGCAGCAGCGTCACCGAACCGACGCCGACGCCGGCAAAGGCGATGCCGATGGCAAAGCCGCGCTTGCGGATGAACCAGTTCGGCAGGAACAGGGACTGGCCGGAATAGCCGAGGCACACGGAACCGGCACCGACCATGACACCGATCGTCAGATAGAGATGCCAGGGCTGGGTGGTGAACGGCGCGAGCAGCAGCCCGCCGGCCATCAGCGCGACGCCGAGCTCCATCACCGCGCGCGGCCCGGCGCGATCCATCAGCCGGCCGATCAGGGGGCTCGCCACCCCGGACGCCACGAAACCGAATGAGAAGGCGCCCGCGGTGACGCCGCGCTCCCAGCCGAATTCGGACAGGATCGGCGGAAAGAACAGCGAGAACGAGGTGCGTGCGTTGACGCCGATGGCCATGGTGACGAAGGTCACGGCGACCACGACCCAGCCGTAGAAGAATCGAAGCCGCATTTTCTTATTCATCCCTGGACGGTCCTTCGGACCATCTGGGCGCACGCCGGTCAAGCGAATTTCGCGAAGGCCGGTTGCGTGGCAGCGTCAGGCCGCGTCGCGCTGCGAGCCCTCGGCCGGCGCGTCGAGCCCGATCTGGTCGATCGGCTGCGGGCGGCCGAACAGATAGCCTTGCGCGAAATTGACGCCGAGCGCCTTCAGCCGCTCGAACTCCTCCGAAGTCTCGACACCCTCGGCGGTGACCGACATGTCGAGCCCGCGCGCCAGGGTCACGATCGAGGAGATGATGGCGGAGGAGCGCGGTTGATGCGTGAGGCTGCGGATGAACGATTTGTCGATCTTGATCTTGTCGAACGGAAACGCGGTGAGATAGCTCAGCGAGGAGTAGCCGGTGCCGAAATCATCGAGCGCGAGCTCGATGCCGATGTTCTTGAGCCGCTGCATGAAGGCGTGGTTCTCCGCGCCGCGCTCCAGCAGGACGGATTCGGTGATCTCGATCTCGAGCCGTTGCGGCGACAGGCCGGAATCCCGCAAGGCCGCGCAGATGACGTCGAACAGATCGGCTTCCTTGAACTGGATCGGCGACAGGTTCACCGCGACCATCAGGTCGGACGGCCAGTCCGCCGCATCGGCGCAGGCGCGGCGCAGCACGAACTCACCCAGCGGCACGATCAGCCCGGTCTCTTCGGCGAGCGCGATGAACTGATCCGGCGGGATCAGGCCGCGGACCGGATGCCGCCAGCGCACCAGCGCCTCGAAGCCGCGCCGCACACCGGCGCCGACATCCATGAACGGCTGATAGTGCACCTCGAGCTGGCAGCGCGCGATGGCATCGCGCAGATCGCCTTCCAGCGTGTTGCGCGCCTCGAGCTCGACCGACATCGCCTCGTCATAGATGGTGAAGCAGTTGCGGCCCGCCGATTTCGAACGATAGAGCGCGAGGTCGGCCTTCTTCAGCAGTTGCTCCTGGTCGCTGCCGTGATCCGGCGCGATCGCAATGCCGATGCTGGTACCGATCTCGACGCGATGTCCCGGCAGCAGGAACGGTTCGGCGACCAGCTTGGCGATCCGCGCCGCCAGCTCGGTCGATGAAGCGCGCTGATCCTCGCAGCCTTCCTGGATGACGGCGAACTCATCGCCGCCGAGCCGCGCCAGCACGTCGGTGGCGCGCACCGCGGATTTCAGCCGCTGCGCCACCAGGCGCAACAGCGCATCGCCGGCGCCATGGCCGAGGGAATCGTTGACGTTCTTGAAACGGTCGAGATCGAGCATCAGGATCGAGAAGGTCCAGCCGCCGCCGTCCTCCAGCTGGCCGTTCAGATCGTCGAGCCGGGAGAGGAAGAAGGCGCGGTTCGGCAATCCGGTCAACACATCGGTTTGCGCCAGCTCCAGCACGCGCCGGTTGGCCAGCGAGAGCCGCCGCGAATTGCGGCTGGCGAGCATCAGATAGGTCGACAGCGACAGCGTCAGCAGCATGCCGACGATCAGCACGGCGCCCGCGCGATCATAACTCGTCTCCAGCGCACCGCCGGCGGCCGGCATTGCGCGGACCTGCCAGTCGGCATCGCCGATCCTGAGATGGCCCGACCAATGCCTTCCTCGGGCCACGTCGCGCATCGATCGCGGCGCCGTGGTCGCCGATGCAAAGTCGGGGAGAGTCTCCGCCAGACTGACAATCCGTCCCGTGAAGGGCGGATAGATGTTGATGCTCACCGCAGGGTTTGCCCCGGTCGTCACGCGAATGGCCTGCATCAACAGCGGCAGGTCGAACACGCCGACGACGTAGCCCGCGAGGTTGCGGCGACGGTCCGCGATCGTGTCACGCGAGGTGCCTTTGGCATAGACGGGCACGGAGACGATCACGTCGTGCTGGTGGCCCGTCTCACGCACAGCATAGAGCGGTCCGCGGATCGCAACGATCCGGTCATTGTCACGCGCGCGTTCAAGCGCAACACGACGTTCCGGAACACTTCCGTAGTCCATTCCATAGACGGGCGAGGTCTTCGGTTGGGTCGAGTAGAAGACGGGAAAATATTCGTCGCTCTGGGGAGCAATCGCGAGTTTGTCGCCCTGAAGCGATTTAATATGGTAGCTGGAGATGCCGTCGGCGACCGCGGCGGCCTCGTACTCGGCCCGCTCCTTGCGGTTGACGAGCGGCAGCCAGGCGACGCGCAACATGCCCGGATGGCGTTCGAACAGGCGGGCGCTGAAGGTCTCGAACTCGCTGCGGGTGATTTCGTCGTTGGCCGACTCGAACAGGGTCCGCAATGCTACGAGCCGGCTGATATATTCGCTCATGCCGTTCTGCATGACGATCGATTCGGTCTCGGCCGCGTTTTCGAATTCGAGCTTGTTGACGCGATCTTCCCATCGCGCCACCGCGGCGGCGCCCGCCAGCGAGAACAGCAGGCCGACGCCGGCTGCCACGAGCGCAGGACGATGGAGCCCGATCAACGTCGCGAGACGCCGCGCGGTCGCACGTTTCCGATCCTGATCATTCTGATCGCGATCGCCCATTTCCGAAGCCGTCGTCCCCTCTCCGCGGCGGACTGAACTTCTGGTTGAGCCGCCGGGATGGCCATCGGACAAGGACCGCGGTTAAGAACTGCCCAATTTCGGAACCCGGCCTTCCCGCATTGCACCGGGTAGTTAACGAAATGCAGGCGTGAAGGCGCACATCTCGCCTAAACTGCCGGTTTTACCCGGAGTACTACGGGGGCCGCATCGCGCTCCAGATTAGTCCGCGATTCAGCCTGCCGGGTTACATTGCGCAGGTCTTTCCCAGCGTCCGACGTGACTTTCAAATGACTCGACTTCGATCGGCGACACGCCTCGTTCTGATCTCCGTGTTGCTGGCCGCGATCGCCTTCGCGGCCAGAGCCGGCGAGGTCGGCGTGAGCGACGACGCAATCCTGTTCGGTCAGGCGGCCGCGCTCGAAGGTCCGTCTTCGGCGCTCGGGCAGCGGCTCCGGTATGGCATCGTCGCGGCGTTCACCGAAATCAACGCCAAGGGCGGAATCCACGGGCGCAAGCTGCAATTGATCAGCCGCGACGACGGCTACGACCCCGACCGCTCGGTGGCGCAGACGCTGCGGCTGATCGACGACGACAAGGTGTTTGCGCTGATCGGTGCGGTGGGCACGCCGACTGCAATGGCGACGATTCCGATAACGAGCGCTCGCGATATCCCTTTCATCGGACCGTTCAGCGGAGCCAAATTCCTGCGCGACCTCGAACTCGCCAACGTCGTGAACATCCGCGCAAGCTACGGCGCCGAGACCGAAACGCTGATCAAGCATCTCGTCGAGGACCGCCACTTCACCCGGATCGGCATCTTCTACCAGGACGATTCCTTCGGCCGTGACGGCCTCACGGGTGTGAAGAACGCGCTCGCCAGGCGCGGCCTCGAACTCGCCGCCGAAGGCACCTTCGAACGCAACACCCGCGCGGTCGGCGCTGCCTGGCGCACGATCAAGCGCGCCGAGCCGGAGGCTATCGTCATGGTCGGGACCTATGGACCCAGTGCAGAGTTCATCAAGCTCGCGCACCGTAGCGGCGTCTATCCGACCTTCGCCAACATCTCCTTCGTCGGCGCCACCGCGCTCGCCAAGGAGCTCGGCCCGGACGGCGAAGGCGTCGTCGTCGCGCAGGTCGTGCCGTTTCCCTGGGATCGCTCGATCAGGCTCGTCGCCGACTACCAGGCTGCACAGAGCGCGTTCGATCCGACGCTGGCACCGGACTTCGTCTCGCTCGAAGGCTATCTCTCCGGCCGCCTCGCGGCAGCCGCGCTGGAAAAGACCGGACCTGACCCGACCCGCGCGGGCCTGCTGCGCACCATCAACGAGGTCGGCCGCTTCGACATCAGCGGCAGCATCGTCACCGTCGGCGTGCGTGCGATGGAGACGCCGCCAAAGGTGTTCTTGACGGTGATCCGGAAGGACGGCACGTTCAAGGCGATCGACCGGCTGTAGGACAGTTCACGGCCGCCGCGTCCAGCGCTCGGCGTTGACGGCGCCCTGCGGGGCCTCGCCCTTGATGATCGCCTCGACCTGCCGCACGGTTTCCAGCGACTGATATTCGATCGCCTGCGGCGTCAGCCCGCCGACATGCGGCGTGGCGACGACGTTGGTCAGCTTTGCCAGCTCCGGCGTCGGCATCTGGTCGGGTGCGCGGCCGACATCCATCGCAGCACCGGCGATGCGGTTCTCCAGCAACGCCTTCGCGAGCGCGGCTTCGTCGACGAGATTGCCGCGCGACAGGTTGATGAAGACGGCTTGCTTCCGCATGCGCGCCAGCGCCGCCTCCCCGATCAGTTTCTCGGTCTGCTCGTTGGCGATGGCGAGGCAGACGACGTAGTCCGATGCGGCCAGGAGCTCATCGAGCGTGACCTGCCTGATGGCGCCGTCGGCAACGGTCGCGAAGGGATCGGAGACCAGCACTTCCATACGCATCACCTTGGCGATCTCGGCGAGATATCGCCCGATGCTGCCATAGCCGATGATGCCGATCGTGCTGCCGGCGAGCTGGCGGCCCATCCGCGCCTCCGGCTTGCGGCCGGCCTGGTAGTCGGCGGTGGCCCGCGACACGCCGCGGGAGAGATCGACCATGAAGCCGACCGCGAGCTCGGCGACTGCCTGCACGAAGCCGGGACCGGCACGCGTCACCAGCACGCCGGCTTGCGAGGCGGCATCGACATCGACGTTCCTGATATCGACGGCACAGCGAACGAAGGCACGCAGGCGCGGCAATTGCGCAAAAATCTCGCCGCGGCCTTCGGTCATGCGATCGGCGACAATTATGTCGGCGTCCTTCGCAGCACTGACGAGGCTCGCGGAATCCAGCGCCTGATCGCCCTCGTGCAGGATCACGTCGGCAATCGCACGCAGGCCATTCAGGCTGCGATCGCCGTAATAATTGCGACGCATCTCCGGCGTATGAGCCAGCAGGACTTTCACGGCAACACTCCCTCAGTAGCCGAATGCGCGCGGCAACGCGGTGCTCAGCCACGGCACGAAGGCGATGACGAGCAGGCAGAGGAACAACAGGCCGAGATAGCCCAGGATCGGCTTCACCGTCTGCTCGATCGGCACGTTGCCGATCAGGCAGGCGCCGTAGAGGCCAAGCCCGAGCGGCGGCGCGAACAGGCCGACGCCCATCGCGATGACAAGCACGACGCCGAAATGCAGGGGATCGATGCCGAGCTGCACCGCGACCGGCAACAGCAACGGCCCGAAGATGATCAGCGCGGCCGCGCCCTCCAGCACCGAGCCCATCACGATCAGCACGGCGATGGCGAGCAGGATGAACAGCCAGGTTCCGCTCGTCTTGGAAAG
This sequence comes from Bradyrhizobium sp. CCBAU 53338, assembly GCF_015291665.1. Classification (NCBI taxonomy): domain Bacteria; kingdom Pseudomonadati; phylum Pseudomonadota; class Alphaproteobacteria; order Hyphomicrobiales; family Nitrobacteraceae; genus Bradyrhizobium; species Bradyrhizobium sp. CCBAU 53338. The sequence continues at coordinate 1,683,207 of NZ_CP030048.1, read as the reverse complement.
TCCCAGCATGAAGTCGCCGACCGCATGCGGCACCTGCTGCAAGGTCAGCGTGAAGGCCAGCGACTGCGCGGCGGCGACGATGAACAGCACCAGCCCGGCACGCGTCGCCGCCTGCACGAAACTATGCGCGGCCGATCTGAAGCTGAGCTCGCGAAACACGACGCTGCCGACCACGAGCGCGTAGGCGACCGCAAAGGCCGAGATTTCCGTGGCCGTCGCAAAGCCGCTCTTGAAGCCGAAGAAGATCATGAAGATCAGACCAAACGAGGCGACCGCACCGCTCCACAGGCCCGACACCGGAACCTGCGGCTCGACCTCCTCGGCGTCGTCAGGCGTCTTGCCGAAGATGATGGAGAAGGCGATCAGCACCGCCGCCATCAGCGCCGCCGGCAGCAGCCCCGCCATGAACAGGCCGCCGATCGAGAGGTTTGCGACGAAGCCCAGGATGATCAGATTGATGCACGGAGGGATCGTTTCCGCCATCACCGCGGACGCCGCGAGCAATGCCACCGCGCTGCCCGGATTCTGCTTCGAGCGGCGCGCCGCCGGGATCAGCACGGAGCCGACGGCCGCGACATCGGCCATCTTCGAGCCTGAGATGCCGGAGAACAGCACCATCGATGCCACCATCACGACGTTCAGGCCGCCGCGCATGCGGCCGACCGCACGCTGCAACAGCTCGATCAATCGCACCGACATGCCGTTGGCTTCCATGAGGTAGCCGACCAGGATGAAGAACGGGATCGCCAGCAGCACGAAATTGTCGATGCCGCGCGCCATCTGCTGGGCGAAGATGACACCGGGCAGCGCCCCCTCGACCCAGATGAAGATCAGCGCGGCCAGCGCCAGCGCGAAGCCGATCGGCAGACCGCCGAACAACGTCGCGAAGAAGCCGACCAGCATCAGCGCGCCCGCCGACGGCACCGATGACGGAGAGAGATGATCCCAGGCGAGATAGAGGGCGGTCACGACGGCGACCGCAGCGAGCCCCCTTGCAATGTCAGGAAGCGGCCTGGCGCAGAGGTGATCGATCGCGAACACCGTCATGAACAGCGCGCCGATCCCCATCGGGTAGAAGGTGAGCTCCAGCGGCAGGCCCGAGCCGGTGGTCTGTCCTGATGTCAGCGATCCCAGCTTGATCGCGTTGTAGGCGACATAGCCGGAGATCAGCACGACGAGCACCGCGCTCGCGGCATCGACGAGCGTACGCAGTTGCCCCGGCAGCAGATCGCGGAAGAAGGACACGCCGACATTCTCGCCGCGCGCGAGCGCGCTCGCCGCGCCGAAGAAGGCCGATCCGACCATCAAGCCGCGCGCGACGTCGTCGGACCACTCGACCGGCGCATTGAAGAAGAAGCGCAGCAGCACGGAGCCGCACACGACCGCGAGATCGGCGGCCAGCAAGATGGCCGCGATCGCGTCGCTGCAACGAAGCAGCAGCGCAATGCTCCCGTGTCGACCGCCCGAGAGCGCCACGGCTTCCGACACCGTCAACTCGGATCTGGCCAACCCGGATTTGGCCATCTCAGGCTTGAGTCGAGCGAATGATGTCGATGACGGCCTTGGATTCCGGCCGCGCCTTGATGAAGTTCTCGATCTGGGGCGCCACGCGCTTCTTGAACGCCTCGCGGTCGCATTCGGCCACGGTCACGCCCTTCTCGGTCAGAGCCGCCAGCGCCTCCTTCTCGACCGCAAGCCCATGGGCGCGCGTGTCGACCGCGGCCTTCTTCGCCGCGTCGAGGAAGCCTTCACGGAGCTTCGGATCCATGCGGTTGAAGGTCATGTCGCTGAAGTAGATCGCAAGCGGCGAGAAATTGTGCTGGGTCAGCGCGTAGGATTTTGCCGTCTCGTAGAACTTGCTGGCGAGAATCGTCGGCGGATCGTGCTCGAGGCCGTCAAGCACGCCGGCCTGCAACGCCGTGTAGATTTCGCCGAAGGCCAGCGGGGTTGCGGCCGCGCCCATCAGGCGCAGGCATTCCGTGATGACGGGATTGGGCAGCGTGCGGATCTTGAGTCCGGCGAGATCCTCCGGCGTCTTCACCGGCTTCTTCGCAAGCACGCTGCGCGAGCCGAAATTATAGGCCCAGGCGATGATGCGGATGTTGCTGCCCTTGAGCAGGGCGTCCTCGATCGGCTTGGCGGCGCCGGCATCGAACGCCTTGGTCTGCTGCGGGAAGCTCGCGAACAGAAAGCCGAGGTCGTAGGTGCCGACCAGCGGCACGAGATTGGCCGAGATCGACGAGCCCGACACCATGAGGTCGATGACGCCGAGCTTCACCGAATTGATGACGTCGATTTCCTGACCGAGCTGGTTATCGGGGAAGAAGGCGACCTCGACCTGCTCGCCGAGGCCGTTGGCTTTGATCTGCTTCACGAGGTTGTCGTAGTAGACGCGGCCGTTGGCGAATTTGGGATCGTTCGGCAGCGAGGAGGAGCATTTCAGCTTCAGCGTTGCCGCTTCGGCGCGGCCGATGATGGCGGGAGAGAGCACGAGGCCGGCGGTCACCGCCGTCGACGACTTGATGAACGTGCGACGGCTGAAGGGCACGATGGTCATGGTGTCTCTCCCCAATATTTATTGTTCGTTGGCCGCAGTCGTTGCCACGGCCTGTTGCGCGGACTGTATGGCCAAAGCGACGGGGCAGGCAAGGCTTGCGGCCGGGGAGATGCGGGCGCGCGAGCGGCAGGCGCAACGGCACAGATCGTAGCGGAACGCCTATATTTGCCGATGTTTTCGATCATGCCGCATCGCGGCCGAGCGAAGGCTATGCAAGATTGACGCAGATCGATCCAATTCAGGTATGGATCAATGCCGAACGCAGATTGATGGCTGCGCAGCAAAAAGCTGCGGGACCGAGATCCCGCAGCTCTTTCATTTCATCGATAGAGCGGATCAGCGCGACGGCGCGACGCTCAGCTGTCCGCTCGCCGCCTCGACATCGCGCGAGGGCCGCAGTGCGAAGGCCCCGTCGCCGAGCAGCGCCTGCGCGACCAGCGCGATCGCCCAGAACGCGGGAAATTCCCAGCCACCCTTCGGGTTGGTGAAGAAAAAGCCGGCCGCACCATGCACCGTGAAGATCGCGCCAAGCAGGACGGGAATGCCGGCCAGCGCGGCATAGCGGGTCCAGACGCCGAGGATCAGGGCAATACCGCTGAGAACTTCCACAGTCATCACGAGATAGGCGAGTTCAGGCGGGAAGCCGAGGCTGCCGAAGAACTTTGCAGTCCCGGCGGGCGTGAAAACGAACAGTTTCAAGCTGGCATGGGCCAGGAACAGCGCCCCCAGGGTCACGCGCAGCACCAGCGCGGCGTAGGGAGCGGTACGGGAATCGATCATAGCGGTCTCCATTGTTGGCCGATCAATGATCTATTCTCAGGGGAATGATAATCTGCTATTTTGGAAATATACCTCACACCATTAGAGTGAGATAGATGCTTGACCGCCTGACCAGCCTGGAAGTCTTCGCCAAGGTCGCGGCAAACGGCAGCCTGTCCGGCGCCGCCCGGGCGATGGGGCTGTCGCAAACCATGGTGACCAAGCACGTCGCCTCGCTGGAGTTGCGGCTTGGCGTCAAACTGTTCCACCGCACCACGCGGCGGCTGTCGATCACCGAGGCCGGTCGACTCTATCTTGAATCCTCCGAGCGGATTCTCGCCGACATGGAGACGGCCGATGCCGCGGTCGCGCGCGAGCGCGTCGAGCCGCGCGGTTCGTTGCGGGTCAACGTGCCCGTCGTGTTCGGCACGCGCCAGATCGCGCCACTGATTGCGGACTTCTCGGAGCGCCATCCTGAGGTCACGATCGAGCTTGGCCTCAATGATCGCCTCGTCGATCTCGCCGAGGAAGGGTGGGACCTCGCCATCCGTATCGGACGCTTACGCGACTCCAGCATGGTGGCGCGAAAGCTGGCGCCGAACCGCCTCGTCGTCTGCGCCGCGCCTTCCTATCTCGCGAAGCACGGTACGCCGCGCAGCGTGGCCGACCTCGCCGCACATAATTGCCTTGGCTACACGCTCTCGCAGCAGGCAAGCGCGGCGGAATGGCTGTTCGGCGCGGACGGCGAGATCCGTGTTCAAGTCTCCGGCAATCTGCGTGCCAACAATGGCGATGCGCTGCGCGCGGCAACACTGGCCGGCCTTGGCCTTGCACGTCAGCCGACATTCATCGTCGCCGATGACTTGCGCGCCGGCACGCTGGTTGCGCTGCCGCTCGACCAGCCGGAGATGCAATCCTCCGCGGTGCATGCGGTCTACCTGCCCGATCGACGGCCGCCGGCGAAGGTGCGCGCCTTCATCGATTTCCTCGCCGCACGCTTTGCACCTGTTACACCCTGGGACCGCGGACTATTCTGACATCGCACGGCGCAACGCGTCGGCTCAGGCAGGGCCCCTGCCCCATTTTGCCGCACGCCTAAAGCACGACGAATGGTCATCGCGCTTTAGGTTGTTGTTTAGGCACGAACTTTGGAAAACCGCAGCACACTTTGCCGGATCATGCTCGAGCGTGAGCTAGCGCACAGACAGGGCAATGGCAGACGACTAGAAAAGGTGACATCCTCGCGCCATTGCCGATGGAGGTGACGCCATGCGCCGTCCAGTCCTTTGCAATCTGATCTTTGCCTCCGGCCTCCTTGCCTTCGCCCAGTTGATGACACCGACCCAGGCCGCGGCCGAAGCGCGGCTTGCGCTGGTGATCGGCCAGTCAGCCTATCGCACGGTGCCGGAACTGCCCAACGCCGCCAATGACGCCAGGGGCATGGCCGAACTGCTCGGCAATGCCGGCTTCGCCGTCACCGCGGCGCCGAACCTCGCGCAGAACGAGATGCGTCAGGCGATCTCGGATTTCGCCGGCAAGGTCGGCACCAGCGGCGCCGACACCGTCGCGCTGGTGTTCTACGCCGGCCACGGTCTTCAGATCGACGGCGAGAACTATCTCGTACCCGTCGATCTCGATCCCAAGCGCGAGGCCGACATTCCGTTGCAGGGTGTGCGGCTGAACGATCTGCTCAACACGCTCGGCGCGCTGCCGACGCGAGCGCGCATCTTCATGCTCGATGCCTGCCGTAACAATCCGTTCCCGGCACTCAGCGGTGCGGGCCACGGGCTGGCCATCGTCGACACCAAGGCCGGCGCGCCGGGCTCTTTCATCTCGTACTCGACCTCGCCCGGTGCGGAAGCCGAGGACGGCAATGGCGCCGACAGCCCCTACACCACGGCAGCGCTGACCGTCGCCAAGCAACCGAACTTGCCGATCGAGGAAGTGTTCAAGCGCATCCGCATCGCGGTGGCGCAATCCACCGATGGTCGGCAGATCCCCTGGGAAAGCTCGTCGCTGACGAGCGACTTCAAATTCTTCGGCGACGGCAGCGGCGGTCAGCCGTCTGCTCCGGGTGCGAATTCGATGGCGCTCGCCAGCGCCACGCGCGGCGTCGAGGACTGGCGCAAGGATCTGCAGGGCAAGGACGCCAAGACCGCCTATGATCTCGTGATCGCCGACGACACCGTCCCTGCGTATCAAGCCTATATCGAGCTTTACGCGCAGGACGTCCGCACGCCACGCCTGCGCTCGGTGCTGGAGCGCCGGCGCCAGATGCTGGCCTGGGACCGTGCGGTGGCGATCAACACCCGCGCCTCCTTCGAGGCTTACCTGGCGAACTGGGACAACAGCGACCTCGCCGCGACTGCGCGCCGGCTGCTGCTCCGTGTTCAGAACCGCAATTATGCCCTGCCGGTTGCCGCCGCTGCAGTGCCGGTCGCCGTCGCCATGGCGCCGACCTGTCCGTGCTCTGCACCCACGCCGCCGGCGACGCCCATCAACCCGGCGGTTGCGCCCGTGATCAAGAAGCGCGTCGACGACACACCGCCCAAGCGCAAGGTCGTCAACACGCCGCCGAAACGCCGGCCGCCGCCTGACGAAGTCGTCGTCGAGCACGCGCCGCCTCCCGGCCCGCCCCCCGGCGCGGTGATGCAAGGCATCGGCATCGGGATTGGCATCGGCATGGGCATGGGCGGCGGAGGCCGTGGCGGCGATTATCACAACGATCGCGGCAGATACTGAGACCGCCGCACTGCGATAGAGACCAGTGTCCGCAAGCGTCGCTTGCGGACATTTCTGTTGATGGCGGAGCTCTGGCATCATCTGCCGCCCTCGAACGCGGAAATGCTGTAGTCTGATCGACCGACACGCGCTTTCGGGGATTCGACATCGATGCCAAACGACGCTCAAACCAAAGGCTCATGGCCGCTGTTCGGCTCGCTCGCGTCCTTTGCCCTGCCCGGCGATCTCATGGCGGGGCTGACCCTCGCGGCCATTGCGATCCCCGAGCAGATGGCGACCGCGCGGCTCGGCGGCTTCGCACCGCAGATCGGCTTCTTCGCCTTCGTGGCGGGCTCGCTCGGCTTTGCTCTGCTCGGCGGCAACCGCTTCCTGTCCTGCGGCGCCGATTCCACGATCACGCCGATTTTCGCCGGCGGGCTTGCCGCAGTGGCAACTGCCGGCTCACCTGAATATCAGGGCCTCGCGATCGCGCTCGCCTTGATGGTCGGTGCGATGATGCTCGCCGGCGGCGCGTTTCGGCTCGGCGGCATCGCGAACCTCTTGTCGATGCCGGTGATGGTCGGCTTCCTTGCCGGCATCTCCGTCCACATCATCGTATCGCAATTGCCGGGCGTGCTGGGGCTGGAATCGCCTGGCGGCCCGACGCTCGATCGCATCGGCGTGCTCGCGAGCGAGATCGGCCGCACCAATCCGATCACGTTCTGCATCGGCTTCGGCGTACTCGCTGTGGTCTTCATCTCCGAGAAGATCAGCGCCAAAATTCCGGGCGCGCTGATCGGGCTCGTCGCCGCGACGCTGGCCACGATCGCACTCGGTCTCGAGAGCAAGGGCGTCAGCGTCGTCGGCACAGTGCCGGGCACGCTGCCGCGACCGACCTTCCCCGCGCTTGCACCCGAGCTCTGGGTGCGGCTGGTGCCGCTCGCCTTCGTGGTGACGGTGGTGGTGATGGTGCAGACGGCGGCCACCACGCGATCCTTCCCGTCCGATCCCGACAAGCCCGCCGATGTCGATCGCGACTTCCTCGGCGCCGGCGCCGGCAGCGTGCTGTCGGGCCTGTTCGGTGCGTTTCCGGTCAATGCCAGCCCGCCGCGCACGGGTATCGTCGCCGAGACCGGCGGACAGTCGCAGCTCGCGGGCCTTGCGGCAGCGGCGATCGTGCTGCTGCTGCTCGCGTTCGGAACGGGGCTGCTGCGCCATGTGCCTGACGCGGCACTCGGCGGCATCCTGCTGTTCGTCGCCTTGCGGATCATCCGCACCAGGCAGATCGTCACGATCTACCGCCAGTCCTTCAGCGAATTCCTGTTGATCGTCGCCACCGCCGCACTGATCATCGTGCTGCCGATCCAGCAGGGCGCCTTCCTCGGAATCGTGCTGTCGCTGCTGCACGGCATCTGGAGCACGACGCGCGCACGTCTCGTCGAGTTCGAGCGCGTGCCGGGCACCACGATCTGGTGGCCGGCGCATCCGCACATTACCGGTGAGCGCGTCGCGGGCGTTGCCGTGATCGGGCTGCAAGCACCGCTGTCCTTCCTCAACGCGCCGGGCTTCCGCAGCGACGTGACCAAGGTGCTGAGCACGACGACGCCGCAACTCCTGATTCTGGAAGCAAGCGGCATGGTCGAGATCGACTTCACGGCCGCGCAGATACTGCTCGAGGTCTTCAAGGTATGTAACGCACAAGGCATCACGGTCGCGCTGGCTCGGCTGGAATCGGTACGCGCGCAGGACGCGTTCGAGCGCTTCGAATTGTTCGATGTCCTGCCGAAGGAGCACGTCTTCCACAGCGTGGACGAGGCCGTACACCGGCTGGCGAAGTAACCGCCGTTACTGAACCAGCGCCGGATGATCCCGCTGCGCCGTTTCGCGGATCCAGCTGGCATGGATCGCGCGGAACAGGATCTGCGCGGTCTTGAGGTCGTTCGCCATCATGCAGAGATCGACGATGCGACGCACCGCGTCGTCGCGCATCAGGCTGTCGGAGATCTTCATCGCGATCTCCATCGCGACTTTTGCCGCACGCTCATAGCGCGCACTGTCGTGCTTGTCGTTTCGGGCACGTCCGGCGGCGCTCTGGGCCGCGGCGTCACAGATGGCCCGGATTCGCGCGGCGGCCTCGATGTCGCCGAGCGGCCATTCGATCGCTTCATCCCAGATGTCCGCCGCCTTCCGCTTCGCGAACCACTTCATCGCCCACCACCCGCGGTCTTCCGGCCGCCGATCTGCCGCGCTTCAGGCTCAACTCAGCATAGAGAGACCAATCGAGATCGGCGAGACGATTTTTACGTCACGATCTTTCGCTGGGCGCATTCAGGATGTTCGACGCGGTCCAATGGCCTCGAACTGCGCCTTCTGCTCGTCGCTCAGCGTGCCGTAGAAATCCTCCAGCGCCGCGCGAACCGACTTGACGCCGTCGAGCATGACATCGAGCCGCTTGCGGACCGCGGCCATGCGCGCCGGCGGCGTCATTACGTCGCCCGGCTGACACGCCGCCTTCAGCGATGCGCCGACCTTGGCGCTGGTATCCTGAAGCACTTGCAGCGCTGCGCGCTGGGTATCGTCGGGACGAAGCCTCGCCTCGATGTCGGCGCCGGGCCAGTCGAGCGCAGCGGGCGCACCGCAGTTCTGGACCAGCGACGCCCCGGCGTTGCCCGAAGCCGTCGCGCGCCGCTGGTCGTCGGCCAGCGCATTGAAGCGCGCCTTCTGCTCGTCGGTGAGTGAGTCATAGAATTTATCGAGGGCCGGTTGAACGAGATCGACGGCCTTCTCCATCGCCTCGATGCGCAGCTGCATCGCCGCCAGCCGGCCGGGCGCCGTCGCCGCGACTTGCGTCGGACAGGAAGCGCGGATCATCCCGGCCGCATCGGTCGAGGCATTGCCGAGTTCGTCGAGGCTTGCACCCTGCGCGTCGGTCGGCTGCACCGCGGCGGCAATCTGGTCGATCGGCAGACCGACGATCTCGCGGCGATCACTGCCGCAAAGCTGATCCAGCGCAACGCCGCGCGCTTGCCGACGTCCCTGCGGTCGCGGCGGCAGATAGGCCGACAAACCATCATAGCCATAGGGCCCGAACAGGCCGGCATAGATGTCCTGAAAGCCGTAGCCCCAGAAGCCGAGCCCGTCGCCCCAGATCGTGTAGTCGTAGAGGTCATTGTAGGCGAACGGCCAGAATAGCGGTCCGACCCAGCCGTAACCGCCTCCTGCATGTTGCCACCATCCGCTGCTCGCACCATGCCAGCCGGCGAGTGCTGCCGCCGCTGCGATCTGGGCGCGCGCCGCGGGATTGCTGATCAGGCGACCGTTGCGGAAGGCACTGGAACGCGGATTGAGCGCGTTGCGGAAATTCGCCGGGCGGACGGCCGCATTGCGGATCTGACCGAAGTTCGGACCGCCATGTCGAGCGCCGACCGCAAAGCGAGGCCCGCCATGATGCCCGCCGCCATGCGCATGCCCACCGCCATGCCCGCCACCATGATGGCCACCGCCATGCCCGCCACCGTGATGACCACCGCCGTGCCCGCCACCGTGACCGCCGCCACCGTGTCCACCTTTGCCAAGAGCAGCACCCGCCAACATGCAGGCGAGCACCATCACGGCGATTCCAGCACTCGGTCGCAACATCGCATCCTCCCGAGAGAAGCCGCGCCATTGAGGCATCGAAAATTGGAACCGGCACGGCCGCGGAAAGTTCCGCGACCGCGACGCCGCCGGCTACGCCTCAGGCACGATCTTGCCGGGGTTGAAGATGTTTTGCGGATCGAGCGCCTTTTTCAGCGCACGCATCGCATCCAGCGCCTCGGGACCAAGCTCGGCCTTGAGGTATTTCTGCTTGCCCTGACCGATGCCGTGCTCGCCGGTGCAGGTTCCGTCCATCGCCTGCGCGCGCTCGACGAGGCGATGCATGAACTCCTCGCCGCGCGCCATCTCGGCAGGGTCGTTGGTGTCGCACACCAGCGAGCAGTGGAAATTGCCGTCGCCGACATGACCGACGATCGGCGACAACAAATTGAGCCGCTTGAGATCTTCCTCGGTCTCGCTGACGCAATCGGCAAGGCGCGAGATCGGCACGCACACGTCGGTCGCGACCACGCCGATGCTGTCGCCGGGCCGCAACGCCTTGACGGACCAGTACGCATCGTGCCGCGCCTGCCAAAGTTTCGTGCGGTCCTCCGGCTTGGTGGTCCAGGAGAAATCACCGCCACCGCACTCCCTGGCGATCTCGCCGAACGCCTTGGACTGCTCGCCGACCTCGATCTCGCTGCCGTGGAATTCCATCAGCAAGAGCGGCGTCTCCGGCAGCGTCAGCTTCGAATAGGCGTTGCAGGCCTTCACCTGCGCAGCGTTGAGCAGTTCGATTCGCGCCACGGGAATGCCCGTCTGGATCGCCAGGATCACCGCCTGACAGGCGCCATGCACGGTCTCGAACGACACCGCGCCGGCCGCGATCGTGTCAGGGATGCCGCGGAGTCGAATGGTCAACTCCGAAATGATGCCGAGCGTACCTTCAGCGCCGACAAACAGATGCGTCAGGTCGTATCCGGCCGACGATTTCTTAGCGCGCGTGCCTGTGGTGATGATCTCGCCGTCGCCGCGAACAACCTTCAAAGCGAGCACGCTGTCGCGCATGGTGCCGTAACGCACCGCGTTGGTGCCGGAGGCGCGAGTCGAGGCCATGCCGCCGAGCGAGGCGTCGGCGCCGGGATCGATCGGAAAGAACAGGCCCTGGTCGCGCAGATGCTCATTGAGCGCCTTGCGGGTGACGCCGGGCTGGATCACGCAGTCGAGGTCCTCGGCATGTACCGCGAGCACCTTGTTCATATCGCGCAAATCGATCGAGATACCGCCTGCGGGCGCGTTGACCTGGCCTTCGAGCGAGGTGCCGGTACCGAACGCGATGACGGGTACGCCGTTTTTCGCGCAGATCCGCACCACGTCCTGGATGTCGGCAGTCTCCTGCGCCATCACCACACCATCAGGCGGCTGGTTGACGATCCAGGTGGTGGTATGGCCGTGCTGCTCGCGGACGGCCTGCGACGTGATGAGACGGTTGCCGAAGCGTGCGGCAAGCTGCTCCAGCGCGCTTGCGAGGGCTTTCGGCGCCGGCCGCGGCGGATTATTGGTGATGGTCGTACCCACGGATCGTCCTCCCGACACTGGAAACCGTGGCAAAGGACATCTCACCGGTCAAGTCAAGCGACCGGACGCATAGCCAGGGAATGAGACATGCCGGAGAGTGCCGCTTCGAAGCCCGCCGAGCCGTTCCGCTCCTCGATCATGCAGATCGAGCCGCAATGGATCGACTACAACGGCCATCTCAACATGGCCTATTACAACGTGATGTTCGACCGGGCGATCGACGAGTTCTGGCTCGAGCTCGGAATTGGGCCGGTCTACAAGAAAGAGCGCCAGGGCTCGACTTTCACCGCCGAATGCCATGTCCGCTATTTGCGCGAAATCCATCTCGGCGATCCCGTGCAGATCCTGGTGTGGCTGCTGGAGGCCGACGACAAGCGGCTGCACACGTTCGAGGAGATGCGCCACGGCAGCGAAGGCTGGCTGTCGGCGACGTCCGAGAACATGTCGCTGCACATGGACATGCACGCACGTCGCGTTGCGGCCTTTCCACCCGATATTCAACGTCGCATCGCAGGCATCGCCAAGGCCCATAGCGCGCTGGCGCGACCCGAGGGCATCGGCCGGAACGTGGCGATGCCCTCGAAGAGATAGCGCTAGATCCTGCGGCCGCGGGCGAGACCGACCACGGCCGAGACCAGGAACAGCACCACCGCGACGAAGAAGATGATCTTGGCGATTTCGATCGACGCGCCGGCAAGGCCGCCAAAGCCCAGGATACCGGCGATCAGTGCGATAACCAGAAACGTCACAACCCAGCTCAGCATGGTCAAAACCTCTGTTTCGATGTCTGTCCGCGATCGGCGCTGAGGCGCCTCACTTGCGGAAACAATCGTCACCTCGGAACATTGGTTCCGGCCGCCAGCCGTTGGAAATTCGCACCGCGCTGAGGAACAAAATCGACCTGCCGCGCGCGTGGAAAACCCAGCCGGGCCGCCCCATATAGGGGCCAATCCCTGTTAAGAAGGCTCCCTTCCGCCACCCCGCGGTGCCATCGTGGGGCCAATGATTCGCATGACCGAGCCGAGCAAGATCACAGGCGTACCCGACCACCAGCCCGCAGCCGGCGGCATCGCCGCGCGTGCACGCGCCTCGGTGGGCCCGAAATATCTGACCGGGCTCAATCCCGAGCAGCGCGAGGCTGTCGAGACGCTGGATGGCCCGGTCCTGGTGCTGGCCGGCGCCGGCACCGGCAAGACGCGCGTGCTGACCACGCGCATCGCCCATATCCTGAGCCAGGGCCGTGCCCGCCCTGCCGAGATCCTGTCGGTGACCTTCACCAACAAGGCCGCGCGCGAGATGAAGCACCGGCTCGGCCAGATGCTCGGCCACGCCGTGGAGGGCATGCCGTGGCTCGGCACCTTCCACTCCATCGGCGGCCGCATCCTGCGCTTCCATGCCGAGCTGGCGCAGCTCAAGTCAAACTTCACCGTGCTCGATGTCGACGACCAGGTGCGGCTCTTGAAACAGCTCCTGCAGGCCGAGAACATCGACGACAAGCGCTGGCCGGCGCGCATGCTGGCCGGCCTGATCGACGGCTGGAAGAACCGCGGCCTGATGCCCTCGCAGGTGCCCTCGGGCGAAGCCGCGATGTTCGCCAACGGCAAGGGCGGCAAGCTCTACGCGAGCTATCAGGAGCGGCTGAAGATCCTCAACGCCGCCGATTTCGGCGATCTCTTGCTGGAGAACATCCGCATCTTCCGCGAGCACCCGGACATCCTGCGGCAGTATCAACAGCGCTTCAAGTTCATCCTGGTCGACGAATATCAGGACACCAACGTCGCACAATATCTGTGGCTGCGGCTGCTGTCGCAGGCGCCTTCTTCTTTCGCCTCTCCCCGCTTGCCGGGAGAGGCCGACGCGCAAAACGCGGGGGGTGAGGGGGACTCCCCGAGCGCCGAGCTTGTCGAGACGGCCCCTCACCCCGACGCTCTCAGCGCGAGCGAAGCTCGTCGCGCCCCCGTGAAGGACGGGGAGAGGGAGAAGAACCACGTCAAGAACATTTGCTGCGTCGGCGACGACGACCAGTCGATCTATGGCTGGCGCGGCGCCGAGGTCGACAACATCCTGCGCTTCGAGCACGATTTTCCGGGCGCCAAGGTCATCCGCCTCGAGCGCAATTATCGCTCGACCGGCCACATCCTCGCCGCCGCCTCGCATCTGATCGCGCACAACGAGGGCCGGCTCGGCAAGACGCTGCGCACCGAGGACCAGGACGGCGAGAAGGTCACGGTCACAGGCTCCTGGGATTCGGAAGAGGAAGCCCGCGGCATCGGCGAGGAGATCGAGCAGATCCAGCGCCAGGGTGCGAAGCTCAACGAGATCGCCATTCTGGTGCGCGCCTCCTACCAGATGCGCGAATTCGAAGACCGTTTCGTCACGCTGGGCCTGCCCTATCGCGTCATCGGCGGCCCGCGCTTCTACGAGCGCGCCGAAATCCGCGACGCGCTGGCGTACTTGCGCGTCATCAATTCGCCGGCCGACGACCTGGCCTTCGAGCGTATCGTCAACGTGCCCAAGCGCGGCCTTGGCGATGCCACCGTGCAGATGCTGCACGACCACGCCCGCAAGCGTCGCATCCCCTTGTTTGAGGCGGCGCGCGCGGTGATCGAGACCGACGAGCTGAAGCCGAAGGCGCGCGGATCCCTGCGCGACGTCGTCGCCCAGTTCGACCGATGGCGCGCCCAGCGCGAGGTCACCGCGCACACGGATCTGGCCCAGATCGTGCTCGACGAGAGCGGCTATACCGAGATGTGGCAGAAGGACCGTTCGGCCGACGCCGCGGGCCGGCTGGAGAACCTGAAAGAGCTCGTGCGCTCGATGGAGGAGTTCGAGAACCTGCAAGGGTTTTTGGAACACATCTCGCTGGTGATGGACCGCGAGGGCGGCGCCGAGGACGATGCGGTGTCTTTGATGACGCTGCACGCGGCCAAAGGTCTCGAATTCGACAACGTGTTCCTGCCGGGCTGGGAGGAAGGCCTGTTCCCGAGCCAGCGTACGCTGGACGAACAGGGCCGCGCCGGCCTGGAGGAGGAGCGCCGGCTCGGCCATGTCGGCCTCACGCGTGCACGGCGGCGCGCGATGATCTATTTCGCGACCAACCGGCGGATTCATGGCACCTGGTCGACCACGATCCCGTCGCGCTTCCTCGACGAATTGCCGGCCGCCAATGTCGAAATCACGGAATCCAAGGGCGGCTCGGCCTGGGGCGGCACCGGCGGCTACGGCGCCTCGCGCTTCGACGATATGGAAGCCTTCGGCTCCACCTATTCGACACCGGGCTGGCAGCGCGCTCAGGCCAATCGCAACCGCGGTGGTGCCCGCAATGGAGGTGGCGGCAGAAGTGGCTTCGAGGAACAGGCCGCGACGTTCTCATCGTCTTCGTCATCCGGTCCTGATTTCGGCAGCTTCTCCTCGCGCCGCCGCGGTCCCCTGACGATCGAAGGCGAACTGGTCGCCAAATCCACCGGCACGACGTCGGAATTCTCGCTCTCCGACCGCGTCTTTCACCAGAAATTCGGCTACGGCCGCGTCACCAAGATCGACGGCAACAAGCTCACCATCGCCTTCGACAAGGCGGGCGAGAAGAAGGTCGTGGACAGCTTTGTGCAGCGGGCGTGATGGCCGTTAGCGTCGCGCTCACTTAACGCCGCGCGCTGCGCTGTAATTTTGTGGTCGGATGATTCTTGGAGAAATGCCGTGCTGACCGCGAGCCGCGATATCATTCGGCGCCTGGAGCGAGAAGGGTGGAAGCTCGCGCGCGTGACCGGGTCACACCATGTGTTCAAAAGCGCTGTCTCGAGCGCTACTATTGTTGTCCCACACCCCAAGAAGGAGTTGGGAAAGGGGCTGGTCCGTGCCATCTACCATCTATAAGGACGCGGGCTGGAAGCCCGACTGAGGTCGAAATGGCTCACTATATTGCCATCATTGAGGACGAAGGCCCCGACCACGCCGTTGGAGTGTGGTTTCCGGATCTGCCCGGCTGCTTCTCGGGCGGCGACGACATCGACGAGGCGATGGAGAATGCGCCGGAGGCGCTTGAGCTCTATGCGCAGGACCTGATTGAGGATGGCCGCCAGCTTCCGCGACCGAGGACGCTGACCGAACTCAAAGCCGATCCAGAGGTTGCTGGGGATCTCAGGAACTACATGGTCGCGCTGATCGAATTGCCGACCCACGCCCACGCTGCGGAGTGAGGACTGGTCGCCGCACCGGCCGGACTCTCGACGGTTCTCCCCCGAACAGCCCTTGACCATGGCGAACTTCCCCGTATCAGATGCAACCATGGTCCGGGGCTCAATCACACTGATCGCGCTTGCATTGGGGATGCCGTCGCTTGCGACGGCGGAGACCATGAGCTTTGGCGATTCGCTCGGCCTGCTGGCCAAGAGCTGCGGCGCCGACATCGTCGCCAATTGCCGCGGCGTCAACCCGGACTCGACGCGCCTGAAGGAATGCTTGTCCCGCAACCGGGACGCGCTCTCCCAGCAGTGCCAGAGCGACTACCTCACCGCGTTCGACGCGATCCAGAAGCGCATCGCCGCCCGTGTCACGGTCGCGAACGCCTGCCAGCGCGAGATCGTCAAGGTCTGCGGCGGCTCGACCAAGGAGACCAGCAAGTCAATCCCCTGCCTGATCGCGACGCCCAAGGGCATCAGCAACAACTGCCTGAGGGCCGTCGACGAGGCGGGGTATCGATGATGCGCGCAACCGGGCATGTCGCCGCCGGATTCGGCATCGCGCTGGGTCTCGTTCTGCTCGCAGGCACAGCCGGCGCGCAGACGGCGCCGACCCGCGACGACATCGTCGGCAAGCTCAATCATTTCGAGGAGGCGCCCGAACTCGATCTTCCCGCGCTGAAGCAGCAGGTGATGGAGCGAGCCAAGGCCAGGATCAAGAACGATCCGGGTCCGGTCAACCGGCCGCTGATCGCACCTGACCTCGCCAGGCTGCCCGCCTTCAACGCCCAGATCCAGTTCGACGCCGACACCCCGATCATCCAGCCGGAGTCCTATCAGACCGTCGGCCGGATCGCCGACGCGCTGGTTCACACGTCGCTGCTGCCCTACACGTTCCTCATCGTCGGCCACGTCGAATCCAATTCGAAGACGCGCGAGGCCAACGCGATCCTGAGCCAGCGTCGAGCTGACGCCCTCCGCGACGTGCTGGTGAACACGTTCAAGATCTCGACCAAGCGGCTTCAGCCGATCGGCCTCGGCGAGGAGCAGTTCCTCGACCGCGCCAAGCCGACCTCGGCTGTCAACGGCCAGTTGCAAATCCTGACCTTTGCCAAATTGCCCGACGATGCGCCTGCGCGCCCTGCGGCCGCTACCGCGCCTGCGGCAAAAAAGCCTGCCAAGAAGCGTTGAGCGCGCAGCCTTCATACGGGTTGGAACTCGTTGAAGTTCTGACTGATTTGTGACCTGTCTCATAGCGCGACATTGCTGCCTTGCGCGACAATAGCGCCGGTTTGTGCACCGCCCTGTCAGATGCTATAGGCTGTCTTCGCCCTTCCCCGCCCCGTGCCGCACGAGACTGAAATGGCTGGCTATTTTCAACGCCAATTGGCCGACTATGTCGAATACCATCGCGATCCCTGGAATTGCGCGATGCATGTGGTCGGTATTCTCCTGCTCTTCACCGGCGCAACGCTGCCGCTGACGCGGGTCGTATTTCCCATGTTCGGGGTCGAGGTGAGCCTGGCCGTGATTTTGGCCCTGCCGGTCCTGGTATACTGGCTGATGCTGGACGCTGGGGTCGGACTCGGCATCCTCGTGTCGATGATTGTGCTGCTTTGGGTCGCGACCACGATCGGCAACCAGGTCTCGACCGCCATGATGTGGTCGATTTTTGCGGCGCTGATCGGGTTTGGCGTCGCGGCGCAGATCGTCGGCCACAAGGTGTTTGAGGAGCGACAGCCGTCGATGGTCGACCACCCCACGCATTTCCTGCTTGGACCGATGTTCGTCATGGCAAAATTGTTCATTGCACTGGGTTTTCGTCGCGACCTCGCCGCGATTCTCGCGCCTCTTCCGACCAACTCCCTTTCAACCCGATAGCTTTCTCGAAGCGGAACAGCAAAACCTACTTCATGACTCCCGTACTGGTTACCGGTGGCAGCGGTTTCATCGGACAGCATCTCGTCGAAGCGCTCCGCGCCCGTGGGCAGCGGGTACGTGTTCTCGACGTCCGGCCGCCGGCCACAGCGAACACCGACGTCGAGCATGTGCACGGCTCGGTGCTTGACGGTGCCGCCGTCGATGCCGCGCTGTCGGGAGTCGATCAGGTCTATCATCTCGCCGGCCTGCCCGGCATGTGGGTCGCCAACAAGCAGGACTTTCACGACGTCAATTTCCGCGGCACCGAAGTCGTGCTTGGAGCTGCGATGAAGCGCGGTGTGTCGCGCTTCCTGCATTGCTCGACGGAATCGATCCTGTTCCCTTACGCCAACCTCAACGGCGTTGCCGCCGAAGAGGCGCTTCAGCCGGCCGACGCGATGCCCGGCGCTTACACGCGCTCGAAGTCGCTCGCCGAGCATCACGCCGCGAAGGCCGCAGCGAACGGCTTCCCGCTCGTGATCGGCACCCCGACCATGCCGATCGGCGCCGCCGACCACAATCTGACGCCGCCCACCGCAATGCTGTGGTACTTCCTCCAGAAGAAGGTACAGCCGCATCTCGACTTCCCGGTCAACCTCGTCGACGTCCGCGACGTCGCCATGGGCCTCGTGCTGACGATGGAACGCGGCCGCGTCGGCCAGCGCTATATCCTCGGCGGCGATTGCGTCCGGCTTGGCCAGATCCTGCGGATGATGTCGGCGATGAGCGGCCGCCGGCAATATCCCGTCGTCGTCCCCGGCAAGATCGCGGAGCTCTCCGCCATCATGCTGGAATCGATCTCCGATCGCATCACCCATCGTCCGCCCAACGGCACCGCCGAAGGCGTGCGCATCGCGCTCGCCGCGAGCGACCTCTCGATCGGCAAGGCGCGCACCGAGCTCGGCTATGCGCCGCGCCCGATTGAGCCGGTGCTGCGCGAAACCATCACCCATCTGCTCGCCCGCAACGGCCAGCAGCCCTCCGGCGCCATCAAGCATCACGCGCTCTCCTCGCGCGCAGGCTAAGGCCGCCGCCCAAACCAAAGAACCTTCCCGCATGTCCTTCGATTTCAGCAAGCTTCTCTCCGTCGCCTGGGGCGGCTGGACCACGACTTGGCCGACCGAACTCCTGGCCCTGATCTGGCTCGCCTTTCTCGCCAGCTGGGTGGGCGCCTCGTTCTGGCAGGGGCGGACCAAGAAGCAGGTCATGACGCTGGAGTCGCAGCGCTATCGCCTGCCGATCCTGGTCGGCGGCATCCTCTACACGCCGTGGATTGCACAGGTCCTGGGCTGGAAGCCGCTCTGGGTGCTCGGCAACACGGGCATCACCATCGCCGCGGTCCTCTCGGTCGCCGGCATCGCCTTCGCCTGGTGGGGCCGGCTGCATCTGGGTAAATTCTGGTCCAACACCATCACCCACAAGGAAGACCACCGCGTCATCGACACCGGCCCTTACGGCATCGTGCGTCACCCGATCTACACGGGGCTGATCTTCGGCATGCTGGTGACCGGCGTGGCGATCGGCCTGGTGACGACGATCCTCGGCGCCATCCTGATCTCGCTCGGCATGTGGCAGAAGGGCCGGATGGAGGAGGTGTTCCTGTCGAAGGAGCTCGGTGAGGACGCCTACGGCGCTTATTGCCGCCGCGTGCCGATGATCGTTCCGTTCATGTCGCCGCGGTGACGACGGGACGCGAACTGTCCCAGCACCTCCCCATGCAAATTCGATCGGCAGCCATTCCACGGGAATAGACGCCGATCGAGTTCCGCCCCGGTTGACCTTTTGACCGCCAGCCAGTTGGATGCGCGCGCAAAAAAGGCACGACGACGTTCCATCGTGGATCTGGAGAGATCGACGATCAGGCAGAGATTAGTTTCCTGGCCCGCGCGGGGCTTGGTGCGATCCGGACCGTGCCGCAGGGTTCGACAGGGGCTTCTCATGACTTTTTCCAGTATCTTCGCGCAGTTCGTCGCAGTCCTCGGCGGCATTGCGCTGCAATGGCGGAAGCTGACGGGCACCGAAGCCGCGCCGGCCTGGGGACAGGCCCCGGCCATTCCGGAAGCCAAGCCGCAAGGCGCGATCCCGACCCTGAAAATGCCGACCGCGCGCGGCTGGAGCCAAGGCCAGAAGCCGACTGTTGCAGCCGGGCTCAAGGTCAACGCATTCGCGACCGATCTCGATCATCCGCGCTGGATCGAGGTGCTGCCCAATGGCGATGTGCTGATCGCGGAAGCGACGCAGATCGCCGGTCCTCCGCGCAGCGTGTTCCACTACGCGATGCAGGCGACGATGCGGCGCGCCGCAGCGCTCGGCGTGTCCGCCAACCGCATCACGCTGCTCCGCGACAAGGACGGCGACGGTGTCGCTGAAATCCGCGGCGCCTTCATGGACAACCTCAACCAGCCGTTCGGCATGGCGCTGGTCGGCGACACCTTCTATGTCGGCAACACCGACGGCGTGATGGCCTTCCCCTATGTCGCCAACGCCGACAGCATCAAGGCGCCGGGCAAGCGGCTCACGACGTTCAAGCCGAGCGGCCACTGGACGCGCAGCCTGCTCGCCAGCCCCGACGGCAAGAAGCTCTATGCCGGCGTCGGCTCGCTCAGCAACATCGCGGAGATGGGCATGGAGGTCGAGGAAGGCCGCGCCGCGGTCTACGAGCTCGATCTCGTTGCCGGCACGCATCGCATTTTTGGCGCCGGCCTGCGCAACCCTGTTGGCCTCGCATGGGAGCCAACGACAGGTGTGCTCTGGACTGTCGTCAACGAGCGCGACGGCCTCGGCGACGAGACGCCGCCAGACTATCTCACCTCGGTGCGCGACGGCGGCTTCTACGGCTGGCCCTATTGCTACTGGGGCAAGACGGTGGACGACCGCGTGCCGCAGGAGCCGGCGATGGTCGCCAGGGCGCTTCAACCCGATTACGCGCTCGGCGGTCACACCGCTTCGCTCGGCCTGTGCTGGATGCCCGCAGGGACCTTGCCCGGCTTCGGAGACGGCATGGTGATCGGCCAGCATGGCTCGTGGAATCGCAGCAAGTTGTCCGGCTACAAGCTGGTGTTCATCCCGTTCCAGAACGGCAAGCCTTCCGGCCCCGGTCGCGACATCCTGTCGGGCTTTCTGTCCCCGGACGAAAAGGAATCCTACGGCCGCCCGGTTGGCGTCGTCATCGGTCCCGACAAGAAGTCGCTGCTGATGGCCGACGACGTCGGCAACGTGATCTGGCGCGTCACCGGCGCGTAGAGATCACGTCCCCACGCACAGCGTCGCGCGCTGCTTGCGCAGTAGCGCGATCACCGACAGCGCGGTGATCATCCCTGTCTTGGGATTTTCGGACGGGATGTTCTCGATCCCCATCGAGAACCGGGCCGAATCGGCTTCGACCTCGATGCGATGAACATTGCGCGTCACGGTGGGGTCGGCCCAGACCTGGACCTGGGTGCGATCGGGCCCGATGCCCGCCAGCGACAGCGCAACCGCGACGTTGACGTTTGCCGGAAAGCCCTTTACCGCGTCGCGCGCGCTGCCCTCGAACAGCTTGAGCGGCTCGCGCAGATCGTCGATGTCGACCTTGTTCTGAACGATGAATGGTGCGCCCCTCAGCCCGTCGATCGGCTTGCGCGTGACCATCTTCACCGAATGAATGGTGCCGACCGCTGCCGCGTTGACCGCATCCAGCCCGATCAGCGCGCCTGTCGGCACGAGGATCCGACCGCCATTGGCACGGGCGAGATCAATCAGATCGTAGTTGTCGAGCAGCCCGCCGACGCTGACGACGACCGCGGACTTGCCGCGCTTCACCGCCGGCTCGACGATCGCGCGCAACTGGCTGGTCGGCGCACACTCGACCACGATGTCGGCGGCGGCGCCCAGTTGATCGATCGGCATGATCTGCGGCCGACGGCGCAGGCCGCTCAGAAATACCTGATGCTTGGCGGGATCGCGCACCGCCACGGCTGACAGCGTCAGCCCCTCGATGCCCTGATCGAGCGCGGTCGCAACCTTGCTGCCGATCGAGCCCAGCCCCGCGACAGCCACCCGCAATTCGTTCGAGGTTTTCTGATCAGTCATCGTATCCATCTTCCCGCCAAGCCCCATGTCATAGCCGCTCACGCCTCTCGCGCATAGCTGCGCAGGCGCGCTTCCAGCACTGCGAGCATGGCATCACGGGCCGGATCGCGCGACCCGCGCAACCAGGCCGCGGCCAGCGGCAGCCGGCCGACGGGACCGCTCTGCTTCGGACGAAGCGGCACGAAACGCACGCCGGAAACCGCCATCCGCGTGGTCCAGCGCGGCACGATCGCGACGCCGAGCTTGGTCGCCACCAGATTGATGATGGTCTGCTTCTCGTCGGCCACCTGCACGATGCGCGGCGTCAGGCCTGCCTGCTCGAACAGTTTGATGGTGAGATCGTGGCTGTGCGGTCGCGAGCGGCGGTCCGGCACCAGCATCGCCTCGTCGGCGATGTCGGCCAGGGTGATCGACTTGCGCGCCGCCAGCGCATGACGCTGCGGAAACGCCACGATCGCGGTTTCCTGGAGCAGCGGGCGAAACTCGAGCCGCTTGTCCGCCCGGTCGGGCGGACGGACGAAGGCGAGGTCGAGCGCGCCAGTCAGGATCTTTGGCAACAGCCTGATCGTCTTGTCCTCGAGAAGCTGGACCGAAACCTCGGGATGCCCGGCGCGGAAGTCCCGCAGCAGCAGCGGCAGCAGCCCCGCTGCAGCGCTGTCGATGGCGCCGATCCGCAGCCGGCGCGCGGCTCCCGCACGCGAGCGGTTGCGCAGATTGCTCTCGACCGCCTCGACCTTGGCAAGGATGGCGCGGGCATCGCGCAGCAGCGTCGTGCCGTCCTCGGTGAGCGAGACGGCCCGGGTGGTCCGCGCGAACAGCCGCGTCCCCAGATCCTCCTCCAGCAGCCTGATCTGCCGGCCTAGCGCGGACGGCAGCATCTGGAGATGCTGCGCGGCTCGGCCGAAATGCAACTGCTCGGCCGCCGCCACGAAGCATCGGAGCTGATGCAATTCCATGAAAATCCTCTCGTCTCGCTGCAAGAGAATTATATCATTTTTTTGTATAAACCAGCGCCAATTGAGTCGACCTCAAAGCCCCGCCTAGGCTCACGGCCACACAACCAAAACCGGAACCGTGGGAGGCCAGGATGGCGAGCGAGATTCAGACGCGCGTGCTGCGCAAGATCAGCTGGCGCATCGTTCCCTTCATCATGCTGCTGTACTTCGTGGCCTTCATCGACCGCGTCAATATCGGCTTCGCCTCACTGACGATGAACAAGGACATTGGCCTGTCGCCGACCGTCTACGGCTTTGGTGCCGGCATCTTCTTCTGGGGCTATTTCCTGTTCGAGGTGCCCTCCAACATCATCCTGCACAAGGTCGGGGCGCGGATCTGGATCGCGCGGGTGATGATCACCTGGGGTCTGGTCTCGGCGGCGATGGCGTTCGTGCAAGGCGCGACCGGCTTCTACATCCTGCGCTTCCTGCTCGGCGTCGCGGAAGCCGGCTTCTTTCCCGGCATCATCCTCTATCTCTCCTACTGGTTCCCGGCGCGCCAGCGTGCTGCCGTGACCGCGCTGTTCATGGCGGCCGCGCCGCTCTCGACCGTGCTGGGCTCGCCGGTCTCCGGTGCGCTGCTGGAGATGGACGGCCTGCTCGGCTTCAAGGGCTGGCAATGGCTGTTCGTGCTGGAGGCGCTGCCGGCCGTGCTCCTCGGCTGCGTCGTGCTGGCATTCCTGACCGATCGCCCCGAAAAGGCCAAGTGGCTCACCGATGACGAGCGCCGCTGGCTGGTCGAGACCATGAACGAGGAGACCACCAGCAAGGCCGCAACCGCGAGCCACAGCATCTGGCGCGGGCTTGCCGATCCGCGCGTGCTGGCACTGTCGCTGATCTATTTCGGCACCTCGGCCGGCCTCTACACGCTCGGCGTCTGGGCGCCGCAGATCATCAAGCAGTTCGGCCTGTCCTCGCTCCAGGTCGGCTTCCTCAATGCGCTGCCCGCCACGGCTGCCGTCGTCGCCATGGTGTTGTGGGCGCGGCATTCGGACCGCACCGGCGAGCGCACCTGGCACGTCATACTCGCTTGCCTGATGGCCGCCGCGGGCCTTGTCTATGCCGGCCTTGCGAGCGGCGTGATTGCGGTCCTCGTCGCGCTGTCGCTGGTCAACATCGGCATCTCCTCGGCAAAGCCGCCGCTCTGGAGCATGCCGACGCTGTTCCTCTCCGGTCCCGCTGCCGCGGCCGGCATCGCCACCATCAATTCGATCGGCAATCTCGGCGGCTTCGTCGGTCCCGCCATGATCGGCTGGATCAAGGACCAGACCGGCAGCTTTGTCGGCGGCCTCTATTTTGTCGGCGGCCTGCTCGTTCTCTCCGCGGCCATCACCCTGCTATTGTCGCGCGCGCAGACCGCGCCCGTCGAACCCGTCCCGCAATCACACTGACATCCCTAACGGAGCACTCCCATGCGCACCCATTCGATCGCAGCCATTCCCGCCGACGGCATCGGCCCCGAGGTGATCTCTGCCGGCGTCCGCGTGCTGGAGGCGCTGGCAAAACGCAGCGGCGACATCGCCTTCAACGTCAAGACCTTCGACTGGGGCTCGGACTATTACAAGAAGCACGGCGTCATGATGCCGGCCGATGGCCTTGCTGAGTTGAAGAAGTTCGACGCCATCTATTTCGGCGCGGTCGGCGCGCCCGATGTGCCCGATCACATCACGCTGTGGGGCCTGCGCCTGCCGATCTGCCAGGGCTTTGACCAATACGCCAATGTGCGGCCGACCAAGATTTTGCCCGGCGTCGCCTCGCCGCTGCGCAATGTCGGCGTCGGCGATCTCGACTGGGTGATCGTGCGCGAGAATTCGGAAGGCGAGTATGCCGGCATGGGCGGCCGCGCCCACAAGGGCCTGCCGGAAGAGGTCGGCACCGAAGTCGCCGTCTTCACCCGCGTCGGCGTCACGCGCATCATGCGCTATGCGTTCCAGCTTGCGCAGTCGCGGCCGCGCAAATTCCTCACCGTCGTGACCAAGTCGAACGCGCAGCGCCACGGCATGGTGATGTGGGACGAGATCGCCGCCGAAGTCGCGACCGAATTCCCTGACGTGACCTGGGACAAGATGCTGGTCGATGCCATGACGGTGCGCATGACACTGCACCCGAAGAGCCTCGACACCATCGTCGCCACCAATCTGCACGCCGACATCCTTTCCGACCTCGCCGGCGCGCTCGCGGGCAGCCTCGGCGTGGCGCCGACCGGCAACATCGATCCGCAGCGCCGTTTTCCCTCGATGTTCGAGCCGATCCACGGCTCGGCCTTCGACATTACCGGCAAGGGCATCGCCAACCCGGTCGCGACCTTCTGGACCGGCGCGCAGATGCTCGAGCATCTGGGCGAAAAGGATGCCGCAGCGCGGTTGATGAAGGCGGTCGAACACGTCTGCGCGGCGGGCGTGCTGACACCTGACGTCGGCGGCAAGGCTACCACGAGGGAAGTGACGGATGCCGTGATCGACGCGATCCATGGCTCGAACGTCTAGCCGGCCGACGCCAATCCCGGCGAGCCAACCCCGGCCTTACTGCACACCGTAGCGGATGAAGGCGTCCGCGATCTTGACGTCGATGAGCTTTGCCGCCGAGACGTCACGATCGCCGCCGGCGCTGTCGCCCTGCCTGAGCCTGGCAAGTCCGCGCCCATAGAGCGCGCTTGCCAGGTTTGGCGCCAGGCGCAGCGCCGAACTATAGTCGTCAATCGCAGCGGCGAGTTGGCCCATTTTCAGGTGGATCAGCGCGCGTGAATCGTAGGTTGCGGCATCATTCGATCCCGACTGGATCGCCCTGTCGCAGTCGTCGAGCCCGGCCTGCAAGTCGCCGATGACCGCCCGGGTCCAGCAGCGTCCGCTCCTTGCCCATGTCAAATTCGGCTCGAGGCGGATGGCCTCGTTGAAATCCAGCGCGGCCCGATCATACTGGCTCAGCTTCAGGTGTGCTTCCGCGCGGTTGGCGAAGGCGCTGCCATAGCCCGGGTCGAGCCTGATCGCCTGGTCGAAAGACTTGACCGCGTCTTCATACGCTCCCTTCTTCAAATAAGCGACGCCGCGATTGTTCATGGGCTTGACATAGCCCGAGGCCAGTTCGATCGCGCGATCGAAATCGCTTATCGCACGGTCATACTCCGCCGCTGCGGCATAAGCATTGCCACGATTGTTGTAAGCCAAAGCCAACGCCTCCGGCTTGGCGTCACCTGAATTGATGAGGGCCGTACAGGCGGCGACCCGGGCTCGGGCCGGAATGCGGTCCGTGCCGTTGCACTGCTCGATGCTCTCGATGAGGTCAATTTTATGCGGCTGCTGTGCGGCCGCCGGCGAACCCTGCGACAGCAGCAAAAGAACGGGCGCGACGCTGGCGGTGATGGCGGCCCTGATGGTCATGTCCGTGTCGCTTCAGCATCCTCGGCAGATGTTCGTCCTGGGACCGCTTCCCTGCTCGGGCATTGCAGCAGTCATGCGCTTCTTCGCCAATTTGCTCTTGCCCTCTTCGATGAGCGTCGAAAACTTGACCGCACCGTCGTCAGAAATTTCGATGTGCGGCGTGGTGCCGCGGATTCCCATGGTTGCAACGGGCGTATCGACCTTCATGTCGCCGGTCTTCGCGATCTGGCCTGCGACAAAGGTCGCCGTGCCCTTGGCCAGATTGAAGAACGTTGCGTTGGACTTGCCGTCCGGCTCGTACACGTAGTCATCCAGGGTCATGCGCGCGTTGCTCGACAGATTGAACGACGAGCCATCGTTGAAATTGATGCTGACCCGGCTATCCGCGCCGGTTCGCACCACGTCGCGCAGATACACGACATCGCCAGTCCTGGCCTGAGCAGCCGGATCGCCAAACTTCGCCTGGACGACGGCCGCACCTGTGTGCTCGATCGAGACCGAACCTGTAACGGCTACGACCTTGCCGATGGCCTTTGGCGCAGCGTCATCGAGGCCGCGTGTCGTGGGATTGACCTGGGTTTGCGCTTGCGCAGCGAGGACACTCGCGGATGCCAAAATGAAACCAGTCACTAAAACCGCAATATGCCTGCACATGACCCGCCCTTTCCAAGAAGAGCTTTTTGCGATCCGCTCGGTGGAGCTGGTATGAGCCCCGGCCAAGCTCGCAATTCGTGCATCGTCACCATCTACAACCTGGATCAGTCCTTGGGGGACTTCGCTCCAGTCTAAGTATGTCGTCCCATCTTGATCTTAGGCTCAAAGAGGTTTGCCGGACCAGCGAAAGTAAGCTAGATTTTGCGCTGCTCGACCGTCAACTTCTTGCGAGCGCATATTGCAAGCGCTGAGAAACATCTCCGCTGAACCCACATCATCCTGGCAAGACACATAAAGTCCCTGTTGTTATCAAATGTCTTCGGCGTGCAGGCCTGGGGTTGCAAACGCCAAAAATTGCTTATTTCCCCTCTGGCGTAGCAAAACCGACAAGAAGACCGCGGCACCGCGCCGAGCCCGAGTTATTCGGCACGCGAGGCCACGGCCATGTCAGTTGCTTTTGGCGTACCCCAGAATGGGGCCGTTAGACCGTTAGCCCTCCAGATCATCGGCATCGTTCGGAGCGCGTCGGGATACGTCACCCTCACGCGCGATAACGGCCAGGCCATACAGGTCAGCATCGGGGACCTTGTCTGCCACCTTGACGTAATTGAAACGGCGGCCGATGCGCAAATCGGAATCCGGCTTCTCGACGACACCGTTTTCAACGTCGCCAGCGGAGCTCGTGTCGAACTGCGCGAGTACGCCTCCGATTCCGCATCACACGCGACGATCGTCGCAGTCACCGGCGGACGATTTGCGTTCGCAGCGGGCCGGCTGGCAAACGGCGGCACACTGACGGTCGACACGCCGCTTGGCAGCGTTCGCGGCCGCTCCCATTCGACGGGCTTCGGCATTCTGACGATGGCGGCGCTGACCTTCTCGATGATGGAGGAAGCGCAAGGCGCGGATCCTGACGCGGTCTCTCTCGATAACGATACGATCACTTACAAACACCTTCAGCACGGCGTATTCGAACTCATCACCAAGGAGCGGGTGCCGCGGCACATCATTGTCGATGATCCAGGCGAAACGGTCGTCCTCAACAGGATCGGCTCCTCGGTCAGCGTGAATCAGGTTGCCAATAGCGCCGCTCGCATGGAGGAGTTGCACACAGCTCAACAGGACGTGCTCGCCAATCTCACGCGAGGCCCGACGGGATCCGGTACGCCGCCTGCCCTCGACACGCTCCAGCTACAACCCATCAACTTCAACTCGGATCACTCGATCGTTCTGAAGAACCTGATCCAGGCCCTGCCGCAGGTCGAAGCCACCTTGGTACAGTACCCGCTGCCCGCACTGAACGTGCCGGGCGGCCCAACCGAAATCGACACGTTCAGGTTCAACGACACGTTCGCCACGACATCAGGCACTTTCACCGCCAGCAGTCCGCTCCATGTCGTGTTCACCTACGGCCTCAGTGGCGGGACAGCCGGCACCACGGTCCTGAATGGACAGGCATACGACCTCTCGCAGGTTAGCCCTTATGGCACTCTCTATCTCAACAGCGCATCCGGCGCCTACGCATTCGTTCCGAACGCGGATGCCATCAATGCCCTGTCGTCGCCGACGACCGCGGGCTTCGTCATCACCGTCTCGGACGGCCAGTTCACGACGAGTCAAACCTTCGTCGTCAACATTGACGGCGTCAATGACACAGCCCTGATCTCGGGCAACGCCAGCGGCGCCGTGGTGGAGGCGGGCGGAGTCGCCAATGCCGTGGCCGGCATGCCGACCGCAACCGGCACACTCACGGACGTTGATGTCGACAATCCGCCCAACACCTTCACGACGATCAGTTCACCGACGAGGAGCGCGGGCGGCTACGGCACTTTCACGATGACGGCCGGCGGCGTGTGGACCTATACGCTCGACAATAGCAACAGCAAAGTACAGGCCCTGAATGCCGGCGACACGTTGATCGATCGCTTCACCGTGACCAGTATCGACGGCACACCCCAGGTCGTGACGATCACGATCCAGGGCAGCAACGACGCGGCTGTCGTCTCCGGCGGCACGAGTGGTTCAGTCGTCGAGGCGGGTGGCGCTTCGCCCGGCACACCGGTGGCAACGGGCACGCTTGTCGCCGCAGATGTCGACAACCCGGCCAACACCTTCGTGCCGGTCGGCACGCCGACGGCAAGCGCGCAAAATTACGGCAGCTTCACCATCACAACGGCCGGCGTATGGACCTACGCGCTCGACAACACCAATACCGCGGTGCAGGCGCTCAACAACGGCGACACGCTGACCGACAGTTTCACGGTGTTGACCGTCGACGGCACGGCGCAGACGGTGACGATCACCATCAACGGCAGCAATGACGCGGCGATCATCTCCGGAACGGTCAACGGCTCGGTGACCGAGGCCGGAGGCGTGACCAATGCTACGCCTGGCATACCGACTGCAAGCGGAACGTTGACCGATATCGATTCTGACAATGCGTTCAACACCTTCGTTCCGGTAATCACGCCAAAGGCGGCCGCCGGCGGCTTCGGCACCTTCACGATGACCGCGCTTGGCACGTGGACCTACACGCTCGACGACAGCAACGCCGTGGTGCAGGCGCTCAATGTCGGCGATACGCTGACCGACCATTTCACCGTGTCCACGGTCGACGGCACGCAGCAACTGGTGACGATCACGATCCACGGCGCGAACGACACTGCCATCATTTCCGGAACAACGACCGGTTCAGTGCTCGAAGCCGGCGTCATCTCCTCCGGCACGCCGGTCGCGACCGGCACACTCACCGATACCGACGTCGACAATCCCGCCAACACGTTCGCGCCGGTCGGAACGCCGACGGCAAGCGCGCATGGCTACGGCAGCTTCACCATCACCGCGGCAGGCGTGTGGACCTACACGCTCGACAACACCAATACCGCGGTGCAGGCCCTCAACAACGGCGATAAGCTGGCCGACAGTTTCACGGTCACCACGGCCGACGGAACGGCGCAGACCGTGACGATCACCATCAACGGCAGCAACGACGCCGCAGTCATTTCCGGAACGGCCACAGGCTCTGTGATCGAGGCCGGAGGTGTCGCCAATGCTACGCCTGGCATGCCGACCGCGACCGGAACGTTGACCGACGTCGACCCCGACAACCCGTTCAACACCTTCACTCCGGTCACCGCGCCAAGGACGAGCGCCGGCGGTTTCGGCTCCTTCACGATGACCGCACTCGGCACGTGGACCTATACGCTCGACGACGGCAACGCCACGGTACAGGCGCTCAATGTCGGCGATACGCTGACCGATCAGTTCACCGTGACCACAGTCGACGGCACGCAGCAACTGGTGACTGTCACGATCAACGGCAGGAATGACGCCGCTTTCATTTCCGGGACGACGACAGGCTCGGTGCTCGAAGCCGGCACTTTCTCCACGGGGACACCAATTGCAACGGGCACGCTGACCGATACCGACATCGACAATCCCGCCAACACCTTCGCGGCGGTGACTTCGCCGACAATCAGCGACGGCGGCTACGGCACGTTCACGATGACCGCGTCCGGGCTGTGGACGTACACGCTCGACAACAACAACGCCGTGGTGGATGCGCTGAATGTCGGCGACACGCTCACCGACCATTTCACGGTGACGTCGATCGACGGCACCACGCAGGAGATATCGATCGCCATTCATGGCGCCAGCGACGCAGACCCCAACGATTTCGACAATCTGGCGATGGGATCAACCGTCGTATCAGATCCCCCGTTTGTCTATGGCACGCCTGGCGGCGATAGCGTCGCCGGTGGCGGCAGCATTTCCCAGATCATCTACGGAGGCGCCGGCGACGACACTCTCAACGGAACCGGCGTGAACGACACCATCTACGGTGGATCCGGCAACGATACGATCAAGGGCAACAACGGGAGCGACGTCATCTACGGCGGTTCCGGGCAAGACAAGATCGACGGCAGCAACGGGAACGACACCATCATCGGCGGGTTCGGCGCGGACACGCTGTCGGGCGGCAATGGCGACGATACCTTCGTCTATCTGTCGGTGGCGGATTCCAGGACCGGCCGGTTCGATACGATCACCGATTTCATATCGGGCACCGACAAGATCGATTTGACAGCGCTCGGCGCACTCGGATTCGTGATCCTGGCCCTGAACTCGACGAGTTCGTCCGTGCCGCCCCACACCATCGCCTGGATCTACGACAGTTCGGCCAACGAAACCGTCGTGTACGTCAACCCGACCGATCAAACGCTCCAGATCGGCGATTCCAGCTTGCTGGAAGTTCATCTTCAGGGTGTCGCGACCATCGATTCGTCGGACTTCATCGTCGATCAAGCCGCGGCACCGGTCCTGGCGGTGAGCGATACCCTCGATCCAGCCGCGGCCACGCTGAGTGACGCGGTGGTCACGACGTCCAGCACCTCCGACGCCTCCATCAAGGCGACGAACAGTGACGGCTCCGTTTCGTTGAACGGAAGCTCGACCGCAATCGATGTGAGCAACTTCTTTGAAAAGGGTTGGGATCACAACGGATGGAGCAACGAGATCACCTCCTCCACCCCGGACGAGGCGGCAACACCACCAGGCCCCTCGGAAGCGGCAATCCATTCGCTATCGATGGAGCCTTTCAAGTTCGTCTTCGAACCATCCGAGTCCGACGACAGCGTCCATCCGAAGGAAATTGGTACAACCGACATGTCGGAACCAAATCATGCCGCAACTTTCAGCATGCCGGAGACGCTTCCTGCCATCGACCCTCATCTCGGCAACGGCAAGGCCGCGGAGTCTCATGGCCGTGCCGGTATGACCGATACCGACGGCGCGCTCGATGACGGCGCCCAGAACGGCCACGTGAACGACAACGGCCCTCACTCTAGTCCATCTCAGGCCAGCGAGCACAGTCATGCTGCGATGGAGGCGTCCGATGGGTCCAGCGACCAGCTTCATTCCGCGGCGGACGGCACGCATGGTCGCCACGGAAACGCGCCGGAGAATCCGCCCGGACTGGGCGATTCCTTCAACTTCGTGAATCCGGCGATCGATAAGTCGGGCGTGATGTTCCTGGACGACAACCCAGTGCCGCCAGATCATCATGAAGGCGCGACACATAGCCACGGTCACGACGACATCGCGACAGCCGCCGATAGTCCGCACTTGAACCACGGCACACACGTCCCGCCCGGCTTAGCCCCGTCTGATGTCCCGCATGGTCATGTGCAGCATGATCTCCTGGTGTGACCTCGATCTGCTGAACATGCGCATGCCGGGCATGTGTCGCGACCTTACTTCCGCCGAGCGGGCGGCGGCGGCGCCACCATCGCGGCCGCAGGCTCCGGCGGCGTCAGGTGGCGCGGGACGATGATGCTCTGACCCGGGGTGAGTTGCGCGTTCTCTTCAAGCGAGTTGCTCTGCACGATTGCCCAGGCCGGCACGCGATGGGCCGCAGCGATGCTCTCCATCGTGTCGCCGGCACGAACCGGAATGCGCACGCCGCTGTCCCACAATTCGACCAGCGTGTCCGCGGGAACCTGATAGCGCAGCGGCACGGCATCGGCCTCGGTCTGCGCCGCCTGGATGCGCGGCAACTGCGTCACCATCTCGACGATCTGACGGTGGATGTCGTCTGATTTCTCGATGTTGATGTGCGAGACGCGCTTGTTAAGCTTCAGATCGTAGCTCGCGTAATGGCCGCGAAAGCCGGGCACCGCGACCACGTCGCCACCACCAAGCACGCTGTCGGACAGGAAGATATTGATGAAGCGCTCGACATTGAGCGGCACGTCGTCCGTCGCATGCGCAGGATCGATGGTGATCACGAGGCTGATCGGGACATTCTCCTTGGCCGCCATCTCGGCGATGAGGACCGAGCACAGCCCGCCCATGGAATGCCCGATCAGCACGATCGGCGCCGGGCTCTCCTTGTAGCTGGCGATGGCGCGGTTGCCGATCAGGCGGCACAAGGTGAATTCGTAGACGTCGGCCGAGAATCCGGCCTTCGTCAGCTTCTCGCTGAGCCGGTCTATGCCGGTCGAGAAGATCGGCCCCATGGCACCGCGGAACAGATAGATCTTCGGCGGCGGCAGCGGCTCGGCTGGCGGAGCGGGAGGCGATGGCGCGACAGCGGGGATCGCAGCCGGCTTCGGCTTGGCGGGCGAAGCTGCGGCCACGCCGGAATTCAAGGCGAGCAGCGCACAAGCCGCCAACACCACAAGTCGCCCTGGATTGATCATCAAGTCGCGCAGTCCCACCACGGCAGGCAAAGGCCTCCATCGCGGCGCTTAGTGACCACCGAATTGGCGGAATTTGGGGCAAGGAACCTGCCCCGGCTCCGCAGGCCAGTGCTGCCAGACTAGTTCCTCGCCGGCGCCGCTGCCGCGGCCGAGCGCGCAGCCCGTGGAGCGTGAGGCTCGGCAACCGGTCCGGCCGGGCCGCCGCGCGATCGGGTGATCGCGGCATCGATCTCGGCGATGACGCGGCGCTGGATCGCCTCGTTCTTGTCGATGGTGATGTGGCCGACGCCGCTGCCGCGCACGTCGACATTGTCGAGCTTGCCGTGGAAACCGTTGGCGGCGCGGACCGGTTCGCCAGGACCGTCACCGATATAGATGTTGATGTAGCGCTCGGCGCCGGTCGACAGCTTGGTCTTGAACACGGAGTCCAGGCCAATCGCGAGCTTCACGGGAACGCCGAGACGGTTGAGCTTGGCGATCATGTCGGGCAGCGCGGTTGCGCCGGAGGAATGGCCGACCAGGACGATGGTCTTGATGCGGCCGGCCTTGTAGGCGGTCGCGGCCTCATCGGCGAGCGAGGACCAGGATATGAAGTTCGCGACGGTCACCGGGATGCCCTGCGCCTCGAGGCGGGCACCGATCGTGTCCAGCCCAAGCGAGAAGATGTTGAGCACGCCGCGAAGCAGATAGACATGTGTCGTCGCAGCGGCCTGGGTCGGCGCCGCCTTGGCGGTGGTCGGGCTCATGGCAACAGCTGACAGCAGGAGCAGGCAGATCGCCCATACGCGGATGGCGGACAACTGGCTTGCGCCGGCGGTGTGACGGCCGTTCAGTCTCATCGATCTTTTCCCTGGGGACATACGCTTCGCGATTGGCAGGAATCGTAGCCTTGGCCTGCTCGCAGACGCAACAAAGAGCCGCGTGAATGGCGATCTTAGCCGCAATCCGTGACCAACGCGCAACACCTGCCCGAAACCCGCCACCGAACAGCCTGTTTTGAGACCATTTTTCTCTCGCCAATTGCGGCCGGGCAAGGCCATTCCTATTTCAGGGCTCCGCTGGTCTTCCGCCCAAAAAAGGTGCGGGTTCCGGCGAATCCCTCCCCCACCCACCCGGCTCCCATGTCTTCCATCATTTCCGTCGCCAACCTGTCGAAGACCTATGGGTCCGGCTTCAAGGCGCTCAAGAACGTCAATCTCGACATCAAGCGCGGCGAGATCTTCGCCCTGCTCGGCCCCAACGGCGCCGGCAAGACCACGCTGATCTCGATCATCTGCGGCATCGCCAATCCAAGCGAGGGCAAGGTCCTGGTCGGCGGCGAGGACATCCAGACCTCCTACCGCAAGGCCCGTTCGCTGATCGGCCTCGTGCCGCAGGAATTGCACACCGACGCCTTCGAGAGCGTGTGGGCGACGGTGAGCTTCTCCCGAGGCCTGTTCGGCAAGCCGAAGAATCCAGCTCACATCGAGAAGGTGCTGAGGGACCTCTCGCTCTGGGACAAGAAGGACAACAAGATCATCACGCTGTCCGGCGGCATGAAACGCCGCGTGATGATCGCCAAAGCGCTCTCGCACGAGCCGCAGATCCTGTTCCTGGACGAGCCGACCGCCGGCGTCGACGTCGAGCTGCGCAAGGGCATGTGGGAGGTGGTGCGCGGCCTGCAGCAATCCGGCGTCACCATCATCCTCACCACGCACTACATCGAGGAAGCCGAGGAGATGGCCGACCGCATCGGCGTCATCAACAAGGGCGAGATCGTGCTGGTCGAGGACAAGGCGACCCTGATGCAGAAGCTCGGCAAGAAGCGGCTGACGCTGCATTTGCAGGGCAAGGTCACTGCGCTGCCGGAGAGCCTCGCGCACTACGAGCTCGACCTCTGCGACGGCGGCGCGACGCTGGTCTACGACTACGACACCAAGGGCGAGCGCACCGGCATCACCAGCCTGCTCAGCGACCTGCGCACCGCCGGCATCCGCTTCAACGATCTCGACACGACCCAATCGTCGCTCGAGGACATCTTCGTCGACCTCGTGAGGACGTCATGAACCACCGCGCCATCCGCGCCATCTATCTGTTCGAAATGGCGCGCACCTGGCGCACGCTGCTGCAGAGCATCGTCTCGCCTGTCGTTTCGACCTCGCTCTATTTCGTGGTGTTCGGCGCTGCGATCGGCTC
The DNA here is from genome assembly GCF_015291665.1 of Bradyrhizobium sp. CCBAU 53338. Taxonomy (NCBI): domain Bacteria; kingdom Pseudomonadati; phylum Pseudomonadota; class Alphaproteobacteria; order Hyphomicrobiales; family Nitrobacteraceae; genus Bradyrhizobium; species Bradyrhizobium sp. CCBAU 53338. The sequence continues at coordinate 1,648,446 of NZ_CP030048.1, read as the reverse complement.
GCGCATCAGCCAGGTCGAGGGCGTCAGCTATGGCACCTTCATCGTGCCCGGCCTGATCATGCTCTCGGTGCTGACGCAGAGCATCGCCAATGCCTCGTTCGGCATCTACTTTCCGAAATTCACCGGCACGATCTACGAGATCCTGTCGGCGCCGATCTCGTACCTCGAGATCGTGCTCGGCTATGTCGGCGCCGCCGCGACCAAGTCGATCATTCTGGGCCTGATCATCCTGGCGACCGCCGGCCTCTTCGTGCCATTGCACATTCATCATCCGGTCTGGATGCTGGCCTTCCTGGTGCTGACGGCCGTGACGTTCAGCCTGTTCGGCTTCATCATCGGCATCTGGGCCGACGGCTTCGAGAAGCTGCAGATGATCCCGATGCTGGTGGTGACGCCGCTGACCTTCCTCGGCGGCAGCTTCTATTCCATCGAGATGCTGCCGCCGACCTGGCGCACGCTCGCGCTGCTCAATCCCGTCGTCTACCTGATCTCGGGATTCCGCTGGAGCTTCTACGAGATCGCGGACGTCAGCGTGTCCGTCAGCATCGGCATGACGGTCGCGTTCCTTGCGATTTGTCTCGCCGTGATCTGGTGGATCTTCCGGACGGGCTATCGGCTGAAGAACTGAGCCCAACCATTACCGATAGCAGCGGAAATGGTGATAGCCGTCGTAATAACCGCGGCAGCGGCGATGGCCATGATAGGGGATTCCCAAAATACCGTCGACGGCGCCAACAGCGCCACCGACACCGGCGCCAACGACACCACCAACGGCGCCGCCCACGGGACCAGCAATGCGATTGCCTTCGTACGCGCCTTCCCGGGCGCCGCGTACAATCCCCTGGCCATGACCAGGTTGCGGCAAGCAAGCCAGAGCAAGCAGAACGGCGGCGGCTGCAAACAGCATGCGGGTGGGCAGGCCAGCCGGCAACTGCGCGGCGGCAAGACGGGCTTTGTTCATCTTCGGTCCCAGGGGTAAGCGGCGGCTACGGCCGCCAATGGTAGGCGGATATTCAACGCGCGAGGCGGCCAAATGGTTGCACCTTTGTGACGAATTGTCGGCGTTGTGAACGCGCGTCCAATCGCGAAAATGTCAGCACCAGCAAAGGCAGCACGGCACAAAGTGGCCTTGCTTGCGCCCCGCATCACGTTAACGATGGCAGGAAGGTTAGCTTGGCAGGCCGCTGGAACGAAAGCCGGATTGCGGGCATAGTGCATGCCGGGGGACGGAGAGCCGCGGCGCCTAGCGTGAACAGGCCGGAGGCCAGACGTCAGATGCGTTCATTTTTTATCGCTTTCATCTCGCTCATGCTTTTGAGCGCGGGCACCGCGCAGGCCAAGGTCGACATTACGGTCGACAAGGACAATCAGCAGATGACCGTCGTGGTCGACGGCGTGACGCGCTATCACTGGCCGGTGTCGACAGGCATTCCCTCGCGCGAGACGCCGAACGGCTCCTTCCGCGCCTTCCGCATGGAAGAGGATCACTTCTCCAAGGAATTCGACGACGCGCCGATGCCGCACTCGATCTTCTTCACCAAGGTCGGGCACGCCATCCACGGCACCGACTCGGTCGGACGATTGGGCACGCCGGCCTCGCACGGCTGCGTACGCCTGTCGCGTCAAAACGCCTCGACGCTCTACGCGCTGGTGCAGGAGCAGGGTGTGCTCAACACCACGGTGACGCTCACAGGCTCGGCACAGGTCGCGCTTGCGCGCAATCCGCGCGGCCGTACGAACAACGCAATCGCCCGCGCCCAGCAGCCGGCCGAGCAGCAATACGCCACCTCAGGCGGTCCCGTGAATCTGGCGCCGCCGATGCAGCCTGCCCGCAACTACGTGCCGCAGGACGACAACTACATCTATCCCGCCGACGGCAGTGACACCGGCGCGCGCTACCCGGCGCCGCGGCCGATCGCCCGCCCCTACGGCACCCAGGTCTACCAGCAACTGCCGCAACCGCAGCAGACCTACGACCCCGCCTATAGCCAGCAGGGCTATTACTATCAGCCGCAGCCCCGGCAGTATTACCAGCCGCGCGGCTATTATTATCAGAACTGAGCTATTTGAACGCGGCGTCGCCGCATTCGACGATTGTCCGCGAGGCCAGCAGAAGCATTCTGAACGGCGGGTTGCCCCAGGCGTGGAAGGCCAGCGACAGCGCCACCTGCACACCGATGCGCAAATGCGTCTGCGGATCGGACAGGCGGTAGACAGGCCATCACGCCGGGATTGCGGCTGTTGTCGTCACGGGTGACGAAGGGCTGCGCACCGAACGTTTCTGTTGCACGGGAGGGCAAGGCGACTTCCATGAGTGCATAACGACAGAGCGGGCGCAACCCGAGCCGAAGCCCCAGGTTTCAACAGGCGCAAAAGCCCATAAAGCAGGCCCTGCGCGCTCGGCCACGCTCAAGCACTTGCCATCGGAGCTGCGATGACATCACGTACTGCGAGAATTTTGACCGTGCTGTCACTTCTCATTTCGGGAAACGCCATGGCTTTCGATCTCGAGGCGCATCGCGGCGGGCGGGCGCTGCTGCCGGAAAACACCCTGCCGGCGTTTGCCAATGCGCTCACGATGGGCGTGGACACGCTGGAGCTCGATGTCGGCATCACCGCGGATGGCGAGGTCGTCGTGTCACATGAACGCGGGCTCAATCCCGACCTCGCACGGGACGCGCACGGCGCCTACGTCGCCGCCCCCGGCACGCCCTTCGTGAAGCTCGGATTCGCCGACGTCAGAGCCTATGACGTTGGCCAGATCCGGCCGGACAGCGCCTATGCCAAGCAGTTTCCCGACCAGCGCGCCGTGCCGGGGACCCGCATTCCCACGCTGAAGGAACTGTTTGCACTGGTGCGCAAATCCGGCAACGACCGCGTGCGCTTCAATATCGAGACCAAGATCGATCCGAATCATCCGGATGAATCGCTTCAGCCACAGGCCTTCGTCGAAAAGCTGCTCGCAGTGATCGAGGGCGAAAAATTCTCCGACCGCGTCATGATCCAGTCGTTCGATTGGCGGACGCTACTCCTCGTCCAGCAGCGCGCCCCGAGCATTCCGACCGTGTACCTGACGATCCAACGCGGCTCGATGCCGACCAACGCTCTCGACAGGGCCACCAGTTGGACGGCGGACTTCAACCCCGCCGATCACGGCGGCTCGCTGCCGCGCACGATCAAGGCCGCGGGCGGCGCGGTGTGGTCGCCCTATTTCGGCGACATCACAGCGGCTCTTGTCGCTGAAGCCCATACGCAGGGGTTGCGTGTCGTGGTCTGGACCGTCAACAAGCCCGACGACATGGCGCGCATGATCGAGTTCGGCGTCGACGGCATCATCTCTGACAGGCCGGACCTGCTGCGGCAAGTCGCCGGCGAGAAGGGAATAGCGCTGCCGGCTGGGACGCCGGTCCAGCCGTAGGCGCCGGAGCTATTGCTCCCCGAACCGCAGACGCCGATAAAGTGCGCCGAGAATGTTGGAGTAGTCGTCGGTCCAGACCCGCACCTCCTCGTCGGGATCGGTCTCCTCCCACTGGTCGGACGAGGCGAGCTTGCCGACGTCGGCCTCCTCGCGCGCTGAGATGACGACGTCGGTCGAGAAAATGTAGTCGGCGTCGCGGCCCGAATCCTCATCAAAGACCCAGCTTCTCAAATCGTTGGCATCGGCAACGCCGACCACGACAGGCTCGAGATCGAGATGCCGGTTGGAAACGTGCATCACGACGGCGCCGTGCGGAGCCAGCTTGTCCTTGTAGATCTTCATCGCCTCTTCGGTCGCCAGATGAATCGGGATCGCATCCGACGAATAGGCGTCGACAATGATGAGGTCGTAGATGCCGTCGGGCTCCCTGGCGAAGGTGACGCGCGCGTCGCCAATCACCGGCTTCAGGCCCGGCTGGCAGCTCGAGATGTAGCGGAAATTCTTCGGATCACGCGCGGCATCGACCATGGACTGGTCGATCTCGAAGAACTTCCAGTCCTCGCCGGGCTCGGCGGCGCAGGCCAGCGTGCCCGATCCGACGCCGATCGCCGCAACCCTCAACGGCGCCCCCTTGCGTTCGCGGATCGCCGTGATGGCCTGACCGATACCGCCGTCCTTGTGGTAATAGGTGATCGGCTCGGGCCGGCCGGTGACCGGCGTGCCGTCATTGTTGCGGAAGCGCTCGGCACCGTGAATGGTGGTGCCATGCATCAGCACGTGAAAATAGCCGCCCGGCGTCTCCACGATCTTGTGCACGCCGAAGAAGCTGCGGACGGTGGTAACGCGGCCTTCGTCGGCCGGATAGATCCGCGTCACGGCCAGCGCCAGCGCGACGGTGGCAAAGATCTTCCAGCGGTCGGCATTGAGTGCCAGCGCCAGCAGCGCGGCCAGCACGCCGACGGCACCGGCGACCCAGACGCGCTGATCCTCGAACCAGGTCGAGAGATTGCCCGTCATGGTGGACGGCGCAACCAGCCCCGCCGCGAGCACGGCCAGCGCCAGCCAGTACCATCTCACGATGCCCGCAAAACGCTCGTTCGCCGACGGCCGGCACAACGCCGCGAGTGCGACCAGGATCGGGTATTCGGCGATCCACGAGAAGGTGAAGGGCGCGACGAGACCGGCAAAAAGGCCGCCGACCATGCCGCCGAACGACAACGCGACATAGAAGCCGGTGAGATATTTGGCTGCAGGGCGGGTTCGCGCCAGCTCGCCATGGCAGGCCATGGCGATGACGAAGAAGCACAATTGATGACCGCCGAGCGTGAGCAGCAGGTTCTGCTCGCCGCCGAAGGCCAGCAGGACGACGACGCCTGCGATCGCCACCGGCTGGAGCATCAGCATCCATTTATGCGGCAAGAGCGGCCGTGACTGGAACACCACCACCCAGGTCAACAGGTACAACGACAGGGGCAGCACCCACAGCAACGGTGCCGCTGCGACGTCGGTCGAGATATGCGCGGTGACCGCGATGAGCAGGCCCGACGGCACTGCGGCGAGGAAGATCCAGCGCAGCCGCGTCGTCAAAGTGGGTGCCGGCGCAGTTGCCTCTTCGGTTCGCGCATCGACCAAAGCCAGTTTCGGCGCGCGCAGCAGCAAAACGCCGCAGGCCGCAATCAGCAGGATCAGGAGGCCATAACCGCCGGTCCAGAGCCGATTCTGCGTGTGCAGCGTGAACATCGGCTCCAGCAGGAACGGATAGGACAGCAACGCGAGGAAGCTGCCGATGTTGGAGGAGGCATAGAGGAAGTACGGATCGTGGCCGTCGGGGTGGCCGGTGCGGACGAACCAGGCTTGCAGAAGCGGATTGTTGGCAGCGAGCGCGAAGAACGGCAGCCCAATCGACATCACGAACAGGCCGAGGAGCCAGAATGCGTAACCGGACGCTGGCGGCTCGCCATAGGCGCTGGCGATGCCCAGCGGCAAAGTGACGAAGGCTGCGATCAGCAGCGCCAGATGCACCGCGACCGGAATCACGCGATTTCTGATCTGCATGAGCAGGTGCGCATAAGCGTAGCCCGCGAGAAGCAGCGACTGGAAGAACACCATCGCCACCGACCACACCGCCGGTGAGCCGCCGAGCCGCGGCAGCACCATTTTCGTGAACAGCGGCTGCACCGAGAACAGCAAGAGCGCACTGACGAAGATCGCGGCGGTGTAGACCGTCAGCAGCAGCCGGTTGCGCGAGGAGGACGGCTGCTCCGTGGCGGCGGGTTGCACGATCGAATCCATGGAAGCTCCGGCTTTCCCCCGGTGGGCGCCGGGCGCGCGCAATGGAGCACACCGCGCCTGAACGAGCAATAAATGGTCTCGTGATGTTGCAGCGAGGAATGCTTGATATAGAACGTCATTCCGGGGCGATGCGTCAGCATCGACCTACGGTGCGCCATTTGCGCACCGGAGAATCTCGAGATTCCGGGTCTGCGCTCTGCGCGCCCCGGAATGACGGCAGGCAGAAACAACGCGAATCCCTCATGACCGAAACCGACGTCGTCATCATCGGCGCTGGCCATAACGGCCTCACCTGCGCGGCCTATCTCGCGATGGCGGGCTTGCGCGTGCATGTGGTGGAGCGCCGCAACGTGGTCGGCGGGGCCGCGGTCACGGAGGAGTTTCACCCGGGCTTTCGCAATTCGGTCGCGGCCTACACCGTGAGCTTGCTCAATCCGCGGGTCATCCGAGACCTCGGCCTTGCCGAACACGGCCTGCGCGTGGTCGAGCGGCGTGCGCAGAATTTTCTGCCCGCGCCCGACGGCAACTATCTCCTCACCGGCGAGGGCCGGACCAAGGCGTCGGTCGCACGGCTCAGCGCGCGCGATGCCGATGCCCTCGACGGGTTTTCGCGCGAGCTCGAGGACATCGCCGACGTGCTGCGGCAGTTCGTGCTGCGCGCGCCGCCGAACCTGCTCGGCAGTATTGGCCTTAGCGCGATCCGCGAGGCCGCGAACGCACTCTCGACGGCCAACATCCTGCGCGGGCTTTCGCTGGAGCAGAGCCGCAGCCTGCTCGATCTCTTCACCCGCTCGGCCGGCGAGATGCTGGACGAGCGGTTCGAGCACGATCTGGTCAAGGCGCTATTCGGCTTCGACGCCATCGTCGGCAATTATGCGAGCCCCTACGCCGCCGGCTCGGCCTATGTGATGCTCCATCACGCCTTCGGCGAGGTGAACGGCAAGAAGGGCGTCTGGGGCCACGCCATCGGCGGCATGGGTGCTATCACACAGGCGATGGCGCGCGCCGCGCGGGCTCGCGGAGTCACCATCGATACCGATGCCGGCGTGGGCGAAGTAATCGTCGAGCGCGACCGCGCCGTCGGCGTGGTGCTGGAGAACGGCACTTCCGTTCGGGCGAAGTACGTCGCCGCCAACGTCAATCCCAAACTGCTCTACACGCGGCTGGTCGCGGCCGATGCTCTGCCGCAGGATTTTCTCGCACGCATCCGCCACTGGAAGAACGGCTCCGGCACCTTCCGCATGAACGTGGCGCTGGACCGCCTGCCCTCCTTCACGGCGTTGCCGGGCCAAGGCGATCATCTCACCTCCGGCATCATCCTGGCGCCGAGCCTGGGCTATATGGACCGCGCGTATCTCGACGCGCGAGCGCAGGGCTGGAGCCAAATGCCGATCGTCGAGATGCTGATCCCCTCCACGCTCGACGACACGCTCGCGCCTGCGGGGCAGCACGTCGCAAGCTTGTTCTGCCAGCACGTCGCGCCGGAGCTTCCCGATGGCAGGTCCTGGGACGACCATCGCGACGAGGTCGCCGATCTCATGATCGCGACTGTCGATAGCTACGCGCCGGGCTTCGCGGCCAGCGTGCGCGGCCGCCAGATCCTCTCGCCGCTCGATCTCGAGCGGCAGTTCGGCCTGTTGGGCGGCGACATCTTCCACGGCGCACTGACGCTGAACCAGCTTTTCTCCGCCAGGCCGATGCTGGGCCATGCCGATTACCGTGGGCCGCTGAAAGGCCTCTACCATTGCGGCTCCGGCGCCCATCCCGGCGGAGGCGTCACCGGCGCCCCGGGCCACAACGCCGCGCAGGTGATTTTGAGAGATCACCGCAGCCTGTTCACAAGCCGTGGATAGGCCTGTGGACGAACCGTGGAAAGGTCTGTTGGCAAAGCTGTGGTGAAGCCGTGGAAACCTGGAGCGACCGTTGGGTACAAGTCCGGATCAGGCTGTGGAGAAAGGGCGGGAAAGGCCGTGCATATGCCGGTGGATGAGCGGCCGGCGATGGGCGGACATCATGTTGAGTTCCTGTGGAGAGACCTCCCCATACGACTTCGCCCGCCAAGGGGGCAATTCCCCCAGCGGGCGATCGTCGAAAAAGCCGTCTATGAAGAAAGTGGCCCCCGCTGGGAAATGGGAGGCAGAAATTACTTCAAGGAGCTGCTAATCGAACCGAACTTGTCGTTCATCGTGGTGCCCAGGCTGTTCACCACGGTGATGATCGCCAGCGCGATCCCGGCCGCGATCAGGCCGTATTCGATCGCGGTTGCGCCGGACTCGTCCGACCAGAATTTCGAAACCATGCGCTTCAAGACTCGCCTCCATTCCAGGGTGTGTTGTTTGGTTCCAACATCCGAGAATCTACGGAGCGCAACCTACGGTCCAGTTAACTTGGGAACCGCAAGTTATCCGGAAAAACGGGAACAAAAGTTCCCCAAATTGAACCCAACGGGCCCCTAGAATGCAGCCTTCCCCTACCCACCGAGCCAGCTTTTCGATCGGAAGCGAGGCCGCCGCCAGGCGCGTCGTCGACGTACTCACGGAGGTCTTTTTCGAAGGCGATACCGCCGTCGCCGCCTTCGAGCGGCCGGACGGACAATGGGATGTCACGCTGCATTTTGCCGAGGCGCCGGACCAGACATTGCTGCACGAACTCGTTGCAACTTCAGCAGGAAATGACGTCGTCGCCACGCTTGCCTTCGACACGGTCGAGGCCAAGGACTGGGTCAAGGCGAGCCTGGAAGATCTTGTCCCCGTCCCGGCCGGACGCTTCGTCGTCCATGGCAGCCACGACCGCGATCGGGTGGCGCCGAACAAGCTCGCCGTCGAGATCGAAGCGGCGCTCGCCTTCGGAACCGGACACCACGGCACCACGCGTGGCTGTTTACTTCTGCTTGACCATGTCCTGAAACATGCCCGGCCGAGGCGCGTGCTCGATCTCGGCACCGGTACCGGCGTGCTGGCGATCGCAGCCGCCAAGGCGCTGCACCGCGCGGTGCTGGCCTCCGACATCGACCCGCCCTCGGTGCGAGTCGCGGCCGAAAACGCGGCACTGAACGAAACAGGTCAATACGTCCGGGTGATCCGTGCCACCGGCTTCGCTGCGCCGGACTTTGCCAAACGCGGCCCGTTCGACCTGGTACTGGCCAACATCCTTGCCAATCCGCTCCGGCAATTGGCGGGTCCGATGGCCCGGCATCTGGCGCCCGGCGCCCGCGTCATCCTCTCCGGCCTGCTGACCCACCAGGCCCCCGCGGTGATCGCCGCCTACCGCGCACGCGGCCTCATACCTCTCCGCCATCTGCGGATCGAGGGCTGGAGCAGCCTGCTGCTAAGGAAGGTGGATTGAGCAGGTAGGTGTGCACCCTCGCCCCGCTTGCGCGGAGAGGTGAGCAACGCGCTACTCCTCGGGCTTGTCGTCCCGGCGCATCGCGCGCTCCGCATGCAAGGTCCGCCTTGCGCGGCGCGCCGCAACGCGGTCGATCATCTGGCTGATGAGGCCACGCGGCTTCTTCGGTGTCGTTGCGACAGGTGCGCGGCGCACCGGCGGCGAAATCTTCTCAAAGGTGAACGCTGGCATCGTGTGTCCCCTCGCCGTTGAGATGAACCACCTGCTCGAATTTCCCTGACATCCGGACGAAGCGCAACTGCCGCATCCACTACTCCACTCAATTCGAATGGAACATTTTCAAGCACAGTGCGTGCCAGATGAGATCGCAATTGCGTCTACATTGCGGACTCATCCCCATGATCCTAAGCTGAGCCATGTTCGAAGCACACTTCCAGACATTCGAGGAGCCGGAGGCCGGCGTCGCGTTGACGGCACGTCTGGCTGCGCTCCGTGATGAACTCGCCCGTCGCAAGCTGACCGGCTTTGTGATTCCGCGCGCCGACCAGCAGCAGAATGAATATGTCGCGCCCTCCGAAGAGCGGCTCGCCTGGCTGACCGGCTTCACCGGCTCGGCGGGGCTTGCCGTGGTGCTGGCCCGGGAAGCCGCACTTTTCGTTGACGGCCGCTACACGATCCAGGCGGCCAAGCAGGTCGACGCAAAGGCGTGGACGGTCGAATCGCTGATCGATCCGCCGCCGGAGAGCTGGATCTCGGCGCATCTCAAAACCGGCGATCGCCTAGGATTTGATCCATGGCTGCACACTTTTGCGGCAGCCGAACGCCTCTCCGCCGCCTGCGCCAAGGCCGGCGCCGAGTTGGTGGCGGTCGACAGCAATCCGCTTGACGCGGTCTGGCAGGACCGGCCTCGAGCCCCGATCGCGCCTGTCGCGATCCACGGCCTCCAATATGCCGGCGTCGCCGAGGCCGAGAAGGTGGCGCAGATCAAGACCGAGATCGAGAAGCTGAGCGCCGACGCGCTGGTGCTTTCCGACAGCCATGCGGTCGCCTGGACCTTCAACATCCGCGGCGCCGATGTCGCGCACACGCCGCTGCCGCTGTCCTACGCGCTGGTGCCCAAGGTCGGCCGGCCCACCGTGTTCATCGACCACCGCAAGCTCTCCAACCTGACGCGCGATCATCTCGAGCAATCGGCCGATGTGCGCGAGCCCGATGCGCTGACGCCGACGCTGATGGCGCTCGCCAAGAGCGGCGCGGCGATTGCGCTCGACAACGCCACGGCGGCCGATGCGCTCAGCCGGTTGATCGCGGGCGGCGGCGGCAAGCCGGTGCGCGGCAGCGATCCGATCGCACTGCTCAAGGCCGTGAAGAACGCGACCGAAATCAAGGGCACGCAGACGGCGCACCGTCGCGATGCGATCGCGCTGGCGCGCTTCCTCGCCTTCATCGATCGCGAGGCTCCAAGCGGCAAGCTCACCGAGATCGACGCAGTCGAGGCGCTGGAGACGTTCCGCCGCGACACCGGCGCGTTGAAGGACGTGTCGTTCCCGACCATCTCGGGCACGGGGCCGAACGGGGCCATCGTGCACTACCGCGTCACCCGCAAGAGCAACCGGCGCATCGTGCCCGGCGATCTGCTGCTGATCGATTCCGGCGCGCAATATGAAGACGGCACCACCGACGTCACCCGCACCATGGCCGTGGGCGAGCCGACGGAGGAGATGCGCGACCGCTTCACCCGTGTGCTGCGCGGCCATATCGCGATCGCGCGCGCGGTCTTCCCCGACGGCACCACCGGCGCGCAACTCGACACACTGGCGCGGCAATATCTCTGGGCCGCCGGCGTCGATTTCGAGCACGGCACCGGCCATGGCGTCGGCAGCTATCTCAGCGTGCACGAAGGACCGGCACGGATCTCGAAGCTCGGCACCACGCCGCTGAAGCGCGGCATGATCCTCTCCAACGAGCCCGGCTATTACAAGACCGACGGTTTCGGCATCCGCATCGAGAATCTCGAGCTGGTGGTCGCCGCCGACATCAAGGGCGCCGAGAAGCCGATGAACGCATTCGAGACGCTCACGCTGGCGCCGATCGACCGCCGGCTGATCGACGCCGCCATGCTGAACCGCGACGAGCTCGCCTGGCTCAATGCCTACCACGCCCGCGTCCGCACTGAAGTGGGGCCGGCGCTGGATGAGGCGACGAAGACCTGGCTCGATCAGGCCACGGCGGAGCTGACAGCCTAGACGGTGCCCGCACGGCGCTACGCGATCGGCGCAAGGCTCAGCCGCCCTCGCCCCGCGATCACGGCCGGCCTGGTGCGTTCCTCGCCACGCTTCTCCGTAAAACGACGGCTTCCTGCACGCCGTCACGGTAACAGTCCCGGAATCGGTATAGCCGCATTCCGAAACGCCGATATCCGTCTTGTGCGAGCAGGCTACAGTCCGACTCGAATTCGATAGACGGATACGCATGCACGGCATGATCAGCAGGCCGCAGGACGCGGCGACGAGGAACATCGCGACCTCACGCGTGGTGTTGCTGCTGCTCGTCGTCATGACCGGGATCGCGCCGATCTCGCTGTACATCCTGGTTCCGGCGCTGCCGGTGCTGGCAACGACGTTCGGCCGCGATATCTCGATCGCGCAGATGACGGTGTCGCTCTACATGGTCGGCATCGCACTCTCGCAGCTGATCATGGGGCCGCTGTCGGACAGGTTCGGCCGACGCCCGGTGCTCCTCGGCGGCCTTGCGCTGATGGTGACGGCGAGCGTCGCCTGCATCTTCGCCGAGACCCTGCCGCAGCTGATCGCGGCGCGCTTCTTCCAGGCGCTCGGCGGCGCCTCCGGCATGGTGATCAGCCGCGCGATCATCCGCGACATCTACGAGCGAGATCGTGTCGCCTCCATGATCAGCCTCGTGGTCGCCGCCCTGATGATCGGCCAGATGGTCTCTCCGCTCACCGGCGGCCTGATCGAGACCGCGTTCGGTTGGCGCGCGATTTTCTACGCCGTCACATTCGCCGCGATGGCAGTCGCCGTCGGCATCGCAATCGCACTGCCGGAGACGCGGCGCGACCGCGCTGTCGGCAGCGGCGGCTTTCGCAGCGACGTCGGCACCCTGATCAAGAGCCGCGCCTTCATCGGCTACGTGATGTGCCAGGTGCTGGCGTCCCAGATCATCTTCACCTTCGCCGGCGGCGGTCCCTACATCGTCGTGACGCAGATGGGCCGGACCAGTGCCGAATATGGCGCGTGGTTCGCGACGACGGGATTTGCGTATCTGGTCGGCAATCTGCTCTGCGTGCGCTTTGCGCCGCGACACTCGCTGGAGAAGCTGATCTGGTTCGGGCTCGCCTTGCAACTCTGCGGCAGCCTCTTGAACCTGTTCTGGAGCTTTACGGGCTGGAACGAAGCGCCAAGCTGGCTGTTCGGCACGCAGATGATCGTGATGGTCGGCAACGCCTTCGTGATGGCGAACTCCGCCGCCGGCGCCATCAGCATCCGCCCCGAAGCCGCCGGCACCGCGTCGGGTGCCATGGGCTTTCTGCAACAGGGGATCGGTGCGCTGATGTCGCAGTTCGGCGCCTATCTCGGCGGCCATTCCGCCACGACGCTGCCGCTGACCTCGGCGGTGCTTGCGATCTCGCTGCTCTGCGCCGTGACGATGACCTTCATCGTGCCGCGCCGCGAGCTGGTGGTGAGCGAGGAATTGATCGAACAGGCGGAAGAGGAAGAGGCGGGGATGATGTGAGGAGGCTCGAATGCCTCCACAAGAACGGTGTCATCCTCCGCGAAAGCGGGGGATCCAGTACGCCGCGGCTCCTCCGTATTCTCGCACTGTCTCCGGAATCCTGGATCGCCCGGTCAAGCCGGCCGTCGACTGCAGAGGAGTGAGCGGCGCGGAGGACGACCTTTCACTCCCCGATCAACTTCAACCACTCGTCCTCGGTCAGGACCTTGACGCCGTGCTTGTTGGCGTCCGCGAGCTTCGAGCCTGCGCCGGGGCCGGCGACGACGAGGTCGGTCTTCTTCGACACCGAGCCCGAGACCTTCGCGCCCAACCGCTCGGCGGTGGCCTTGGCCTCATCGCGCGTCATCTTCTCCAGCGAGCCCGTGAACACCACCGTCTTGCCCGCCACCGCGGAGTTGCTCTTCGGCTTCTCGGCATCGACGATCTCGACCTCCCTGGTCAGCCGTTCGACGATGCCGCGATTGTGGCTCTCGCCAAAATAATCGGCGATGCTCTTGATCACGGTATCGCCGATCTGGTCCAGCGCGTCCATCTCCGCCATCGCCTCCTCGTCGCCCTTGGCGACCTTGAGGCAGGCGTCGTGGAAGGCATTCCAGGAGCCGTAACCGCGCGCAAGCGCGAGCGCCGTGGTCTCGCCGACATGGCGCATACCGAGCGCATAGACGAAGCGCTCCAGCGCGATACTGCGACGGCTCTCGATGGCGCCGAACAGATTGCGCACCGAGGTCGCACCGTAGCCCTCGATCTCCTCGAGCTTGAGCTTTGCATTGCGCTTCTCCAGCGTGAAGATGTCGGCGGGCTCCTTGACCCATCCCTCGTCGAAGAAATACTGGAGCTGCTTCTCGCCGAGACCGTCGATGTCGAAGGCGCGCCGCGACACGAAAAGCTTGAGATGCTCGATCTTCTGGTAGGGGCAGGCGAATTCGCCGGTACAGCGGGCGCGTGATTCCTCCTCGCCGGCTGCCGTCTCCCCGCGCACGACGTCGGTGTGCAGCGGGCACGGGCAGGTCTTCGGGAAGTGATATTCCCTGGCGCTCTTCGGCCGCTTGTCGAGGACGACGTCGACGACCTGCGGAATCACGTCGCCAGCGCGCTGGATCACGACGGTGTCTCCGATCCTGATGTCGCGCCCCTCGCGCAGAAGCTCGCCCTTGTTGCCGATGCCCTTGATATAGTCCTCGTTGTGCAGGGTGACGTTCTGTACGATCACACCGCCGACCCCGACAGGCTCGAGCTTGCCGACCGGCGTGAAGGAGCCGGTACGGCCGACCTGGATCTCGATGTCGCGCAGCACGGTCATGGCCCGCTCGGCCGGGAATTTATGTGCGATCGCCCAGCGAGGCGTGCGCGAGACGAAGCCGAGCCGCTCCTGCCAGTCGATACGATCGACCTTGTAGACGACGCCGTCGATGTCGTAGTCGAGCCTTGCACGCCGCTCCTCGATGGAATGATGGAACGCGATCAGCTCCTCGACCGAGTGACAGAGTTTGGTCAGCGGATTGGTCTTGAAGCCGCAGCGCTCGAACCAGTGGATCATGCTGCTCTGCGTATCCTCGGGCATCGCGCTCATCTCGCCCCAGGCATAGGCGAAGAAGCCCAGGGGACGCGAAGCGGTGATGGTCGGGTCCTTCTGCCGCAACGAACCCGCGGCAGAGTTGCGCGGATTGGCGAAGATGGTGTCGCCGGCCGCCTTCTGCCGCTCGTTGAGCGCGAGGAAGGCCTTCTTGGTCATATAGACTTCGCCGCGCACCTCGCAGACGTCAGGGATGTTGCGCCCCTTCAGCTTCTGCGGCACGTCCTCGAGCGTGCGGATATTGGCGGTGACGTCCTCGCCGACCGCACCATCCCCTCGCGTTGCCGCGGTGACGAGTTCGCCGCCCTCATAGCGCAGCGACATCGACAAACCGTCGATCTTGGGCTCGGCGGAGAAACTGATCTTGTCGTCGTCGAGCTTGAGGAAGCGCACGATGCGGCCGACAAAGTCGCGCACGTCTTCTTCGGCAAAGGCGTTGTCGAGCGACAGCATCGGAACGGAATGCGACACCTTCCTGAAGCGCCCGGACGGCGCCGCGCCGACCTTCTGCGAGGGGGAATCCCCGCTGACGAATTCAGGAAAGCGCTTTTCGATCGCGTCGAGGCGGTGGCGCAGCGCATCGTATTCGGCGTCGGTGACGGTGGGCGCGTCCTCTTGATAGTAGCGCTCGTTGTGTCCCTCGATCTCGAGCGACAGCCTGATGTGCTCGACCTTGGCCTGTGCCTTGGTGAGGTCGGCGACGTCACGAAGCGGTTTTGATCTTGCTGCTCTGGCCATGGTGCTTGGATACGACGGAGCGGGAGGGACGGTAAAGGCGGGTTAGTCTCTTTGTTCCCCGGATGCGGCGCAACGCGCCGCGCCCAGAGAGCACCACTAAGCCGTCGCCGCCTTGAGCAGCCGGTCTGCGGCCGCCCTCGCCTCGGCCGTGATCTCGGCGCCGGCGAGCATGCGGGCGATCTCCTCCCGGCGGTGGTCGGCAGCCAGCGCGTTGACACGGGTGGCGACGCGCTTGCCCTTGTCCAGCGCATCCTTGGAGATCAGGAGATGCTGGTCGGCGCGGGCGGCGACCTGCGGAGCATGCGTCACGGCCATCACCTGGACCTTGCCGGCGAGGCGCGCGAGCCGCGCGCCGATGGCATCCGCCACCGCGCCGCCGACGCCGGTGTCGATTTCGTCGAACACCAGGGTCGGCGCCGAGCCGCGGTCGGACAGCACGACCTTCAGCGCCAGCAGGAAGCGCGACAGCTCGCCGCCGGAGGCGACCTTCATCATCGGGCCCGGCTTGGTGCCTGGATTGGTCTGCACCCAGAACTCGACGCGATCGAAACCTTGCGGGCCCGGCGCAGCCTCGTCGGTCGCGACCTGGGTCATGAACTTTGCGCGCTCGAGCTTGAGCGGCGCCAGTTCGGCGTTGACGGCCTTGTTGAGCTTCTCGGCGGATTTCTGCCGCGCCGCGGAGAGTTTCTTCGCCGCCGCCGCATAGCGCGCGTCGGCCTCGATCGCCGCCTGCTCGAGCTTCTTCAGGCGCGAGGCGCCGGCATCGATCAGCACGACGTCGGCGGCGTATTTGGCGGCGAGCACCGCCAGGCCATCGACCGGCGTCGAATATTTGCGCGAGGCGGCGCGTAAGGCGAACAGCCGCTCCTCGATGCGCTCGAGCTCGGCCGGATCGAAATCGGTCGCTGCGAGCGCGACCAGGAGATGCTGGTCGGCCTCCTCCAGCGCGTTGATCGCGATGTCGATCGCCTTCACCGCGGGCTCGACCAGCGCCGGCGAATTGACGCCGCGACGCTCCAGCCGGCGCACGGCGGCGGACAGCGCCGCAACCGGCGAGTTATGGCCGCCGACCACCTCCTGCGCCTCGCGCAGATCGGAGGCGATCTTCTCGCCCTGCATCATGGTGGTGCGGCGGTGGGCGAGCGAGGTCTCCTCGCCGTCCTTGGGCGCGAGCTGCTTCAGCTCGCCGGAGGCGTGGCGCAGATAGTCGGCCTCGCGCGCCGCGCGCTCCATGCCGGCGCGATGCTCTTCCAGCTCGGTGTTGGCGGTGCGGCGCGCGTCCCACAGCGCTTCGACGCCGGCCACGTCCTTTTCGAGGCCGGCAAAGGCATCGAGCAGGCGGCGATGGGTGGCGGCATCGACCAGCGCGCGCTCGTCATGCTGGCCGTGGATCTCGACCAGCGCAGCGCCGACCGCCTTCAGCGTCTGCACGCTGATGGACTGGTCGTTGATGAAGGCGCGGGTGCGGCCGTCGGCGAGCTGAACCCGGCGCAGGATCATCTCACCGGTATCGTCCAGCCCGTTCTCGGCCAGGATTTTCGTCGCAGGGTGATTCTTCGGGATATCGAAGACGGCGGTCACCTGCCCCTGCTCCGCGCCATGGCGCACGAGGCCGGCGTCACCGCGGCCGCCAAGAGCCAGTGCAAAGGCATCGAGCAGGATGGATTTGCCCGCACCGGTCTCGCCGGTCAAAACCGCAAGTCCGGTGGCGAATTCGATATCGAGCCGTTCGATCAGGACGATGTCACGGATCGACAGACGCGCCAGCATGGAACCAGATTTCCTAGCCGAGACCTAGAGGCCTATCTTCTTGAAGGTCTGGCTGATCCAGGACCCCTGATTCTCGCTCGGCTCGAGACCGCCGGATTTTACAAGATTATAGGCGTCCTTGTACCAGCGGCTGTCAGGAAAATTGTGGCCGAGCACGGCGGCGGCGGTCTGGGCCTCGCCGACGATGCCGATCGACATATAGGCCTCGGTGAGGCGGTAGAGCGCCTCCTCGACGTGACGCGTGGTCTGGTACTGCGTCACCACGGCCTTGTAGCGGTTGATTGCGGCCGTGTAGTCCTTCTTCTGCATGTAGTAGCGGCCGACGGCCATTTCCTTGCCGGCAAGCTGGTCGCGTGCGCCCTCGATCTTGGCCTTGGCGGAGGTCGCATATTCGGACGTCGGATATTTGCGCACTACCTCTTCCAGCGCGGCGATCGCCTTCTCGGTGCGGCCCTGGTCGCGATTGATGTCCGGGATCTGGTCGTAATGCGAGGCGGCGATCAGGTACTGCGCGTAAGCGGCATCCGGGCTGCCGGGATGCAGAGTGACGTAGCGGGTCGCGGCACCGATGCAACTGTCATAGTCGCCGCCCTGGTAGGACGCGTAGGCCGACATCAACAGCGATTTCCGCGCCCAGTCGGAATAGGGATGCTGGCGGTCGACTTCCTCGAACTTCTTGTTCGCCGCCTTCATGTCCTTCTTTTCGTTCATGAGGTACAAGCCCTCATTGTAGATCTTGTCGGCGGGCTCCTCGACGAAGGTATCGTCCTTGGCGGTAAACTTGTCCCAGAGGGAGCCGGTGCCGCAGCCGGCCAGCGGCAGCGCGAGCAGGAAGAGGGTCGCGGCCTGAAGCAGCCGACGGGTCTCGACCGGAGCCTTTGGAGATCCCAAGAAAAATCCGCGCGTCATACGCTGTGCCGACATGAATTTAAGACCTGACGCCCTGTGATGCGGTGCCCGCCAGCCCGTGATCCCCGTCACGGCCGCGAAATGTGATCGTGGTGCCTGCCATGCGACCACGTCGGTGTAACCGAAAAACGATTGTTAACCTATCGGATAGGCAGGCATTCCGCCCGGATTAAGGCGAAATCGCCGCAATCCTAGTCGATCATGGTTACCAGGAGTTTCCCGGCGAAATCGCCGCTTGGCCGCTTGCCGCAGCGGGCTTTCAGGACACGTCCGGCCCATAGGCCGCGGCGATCCGGCCGCCAACAATACCGCTGCCAACCTCGACCACGGCACGCGTGGTGCGGCGAACGGCCTCGCCCTCGACCACACGCCAGGCAGTACGGTCGGCAAGCAGAGCGGTCAGGACGGCGTGGTTGAGCTTGTGGCCGCCACGCAGCGAGCGATAGGCGCCAAGCAGCGGCAGTCCGGCCAGCGAGAGATCGCCGATCACGTCCAGCACCTTGTGGCGGGCGCATTCGTCAGCGTAGCGCAGGCCCTCGGTGTTGAGCAGCCGCTCCTCGTCGAACACGACGGTATTTTCGAAGGAGGCACCGAGCGCGTAGCCCGCGCTCCAGAGCCGGGCAACGTCGCCCATCAGACCGAAGGTCCGGGCGCGGCCGACGTCGCGGCGGAAGCGCTCCGGGTTGAGCTCGAAGGCGTAGCTCTGCTGACCGATGACGGGGTTGGTGAAGTCGATCTCGACCTCGACGCGGAAACCGTTGGCGTAGGGCCGGATCTCGCCGAAGGAGTCGCCGATCTTGACCGAAATCGGCTTCAAAACCTGGATGAACCGGCGCTGAGCCGGCTGGGTGACGATGCCGGCCTGATCGATCGCAGCAACGAAGGCCGCGGCGCTGCCGTCCATGATCGGCACTTCCGGACCGTCGATCTCGATGGTGGCGTTGTCGACACCCATGCCCCGCAGCGCAGCCAGCACATGCTCCGCGGTGGACACCAGCGGACCGGTACGGTCGCCGAGGACGGTCGCGAAATCGGTCGCGATCACCTGGTCGGCAGTCGCCTGAATCTCGCGGTCACTTCCCTCGAGGCCAGTGCGGACAAAAATAAAACCTGCATCGACAGGTGCAGGTCCCAACGTCAGGGTGACTGGAAGACCGGAATGAACGCCGACGCCGGCCACGGTGGCTTGCGCGCGAAGCGTTGTTTGCCGGCTAAATTTCATCAGGAACCCGCCCCACTACGACCCACTGCGACTTATACGAGGCTCGACTGATCGATTGAGATCGACCGACCGAATCTCCGTATCCCCAAGTCACGGCAAACCATAGTCACTGCCTCAAACAGCGCCAACTCACGCTTTTTTACCGATTGTTACCCCAAACCCGCCGTATTCGCGCCAAGGCTTAACCAAATTGCACCTCGGTTTGGGACTGATATCGGCAGCTTTACTGAAGCACCCAACCGCTAATTAATGATTTAAAATCAGTTGCTTGAACACGCAATCCGGATATGCGCGAGACAAAAGGAAAGGTCCCGGCAAGCTTCCCGCCGGGACCTTTTTGCGTCTGCCTTATTGTAACAATCCTCAGGTCGCCTGCCGCCGCAGGAAGGCCGGGATATCAAGATGGTCGTCTCCCTGTGGCGCCGGCGCAACAGGTGCCGGGCGGCCATGGGCGTCGAGACCCTGCGGGGCGGGCCGGCGGGCATACTCGGACACCGGCTCGCTGGCAGCGATCTGCTGCTGCACGGTCCGCTGCGGCTTGCGCTCGGGCAGCGCCGGCATGGCGGGACCGGAAGTGCGAGCCGCGATCGGCGCCTCGCTCTCCTCGTCACGACGGCCGAGGCCGACATTGGCGAGGCGCTGAAGCAGTGACAGACGGGTCTTCTGGGGCGTCTCTTCTTCCACTTCGCCACGGGCCTGACGAAGCTCGGCCTGGGCCGGCATCGGCAGTTCCTCGAGGCGCGGCATCCGCGGCGCGCGGGCCGGGGCGCGCTCGGCCTGCGGCGGAATGAAGGTTTCCGGAGTCATCGGCTCGTGCATGGCGAGCGGGGCCTGCTCGGGTTCCGGAAACAGCGTGGGCTTCTGCGCGATCGGCCGCACGGTGACGTCGCCGTAGGTCTGCGGCGCGGACGCCGGCGGGACTTCGGACACGGCTGCGGCGATCGCGGCAAGCGCGGCGCGCTCGACATTGGGACGCGGTGCGACGGGCGCGGCAGCGACCGGGGCCGCGGCCGGGATCTGCGCTTCCATCTTCTGGGCGCGTTCGGCCAGACGCTGGTTGTCAGCGCGGAGGCGTGCGGTGAGGTCGGCGAGACGGCTTTCGGCGGCAGCGGCCGGAACCGCCGGAGCCTGCTGCGGCGCGGCGTTCGCAACCGGAGCGGAGGTCGCCTGGCTGTTGCGGGCAATTGCAGCCTGCTCGATGCCGGTGGCGACGACCGAAACGCGGATCAGGCCGTCGAGCGCTTCGTCGAAGGTGGCGCCGACGATG
This sequence comes from Bradyrhizobium sp. CCBAU 53338, assembly GCF_015291665.1. Taxonomy (NCBI): domain Bacteria; kingdom Pseudomonadati; phylum Pseudomonadota; class Alphaproteobacteria; order Hyphomicrobiales; family Nitrobacteraceae; genus Bradyrhizobium; species Bradyrhizobium sp. CCBAU 53338. Next base: position 1,628,159 of record NZ_CP030048.1, on the reverse strand, counting down.
ATGTTGGCGTCCTGGTCGACTTCCTCGCGGATGCGGGTTGCAGCTTCGTCGACCTCGAACAGGGTCAGGTCCTTGCCGCCGGTGATCGAGATCAGGAGGCCCTTGGCACCCTTCATCGAGCTGTCGTCGATCAGCGGGTTGGCGATCGCGGCTTCCGCGGCGGTCAGCGCGCGCTTGTCGCCGGAGGCCTCGCCGGTGCCCATCATCGCCTTGCCCATCTCGCGCATGACGGCGCGGACGTCGGCGAAGTCGAGGTTGATCAGGCCTTCCTTGACCATCAGGTCGGTGATGCAGGCCACGCCCGAATAGAGCACCTGGTCGGCCATCGCGAACGCGTCGGCGAAGGTGGTCTTCTCGTTGGCGACCCGGAACAGGTTCTGGTTCGGGATGATCAGCAGCGTGTCGACCACCTTGTGCAGCTCGGCGATGCCGGCTTCGGCGGTGCGCATGCGGCGGCCGCCCTCGAAGTGGAACGGCTTGGTCACGACGCCGACGGTGAGGATGCCCATGTCGCGCGCGGTCTTGGCGATGACGGGAGCTGCACCGGTGCCGGTGCCGCCGCCCATGCCGGCGGTGACGAACACCATGTTGGCGCCCGAGAGATGATCACGCAGCTCGTCGATGACTTCTTCGGCAGCGGCAGCGCCGACGTTCGGCTGCGAACCTGCGCCGAGCCCTTGCGTCACCGCGGTGCCCATCTGCACGATGCGCTGCGCCTTCGACATCGTCAGCGCTTGCGCGTCGGTGTTGGCGACCACGAAGTCGACGCCCTGAAGGCCCGCCGTGATCATGTTGTTGACGGCGTTGCCGCCGGCGCCGCCGACGCCGAACACGGTGATCCGGGGCTTCAACTCGTGAATATCAGGAACGTTGATGCTGATGGTCATGTTTGCCTCTCGATCACGCGCGCGTGGGTTCGCCCCGGCCTGCGGCCGCGGGAGTTGGTGAAATCAGACATTTGCGGAAAGCGGTCATCAAAAGCCCTCGCGTAGCCATCGTCCGACCTTTCCGAAATAACCGCCGGTCCCTGTCTTGACCTGCTGCCGCGTATGCCGCGGTTCGACATGCTCGTGGTGAACATATTGCGGGTAGACGAGAAGGCCGGCCGGCACCGCGAACGCGGCGTTCTTCGCCTCGTTGGGCAGCCGGCCGAAACCGAGCGGGCGGCCGACGCGCACGGGCCGGCCGAGAATCTGGGTGCCGAGCTCGACGAGGCCGGTGAGCTGCGAGGCGCCGCCGGAGAGCACGACGCGGCCCTTGGGCTCTGCCGCGAAGGGCGAATCCTTCAGCTTGTCCCGAACCATTTCGAAGACTTCCTCGGCACGGTGCTTGACGATGTTGGCGATGGTGGCGCGCGAAACGATCTGCGGCAGATCCTGATCGTCACCGGCTGTCGGTACAGACATCAGCTCACGCGAGTCCGATCCGCCGGTGATGACGGTGCCGTATAACGTCTTGATTCGCTCGGCATCGGCAATGGTCGCGGAGAGTCCGCGCGCGAGATCCATCGTGATGTGTTGCCCGCCGACCGCAAATCCGGCCGCGTGCACGAAACGGCCGCCGGAATAGACCGCGATGGTGGTGGTGCCTGCGCCCATTTCGACCACGGCGGCGCCGAGATCGGCCTCGTCGTCGGTCAGCACCGACAGGCCGGCGACATAAGGGCTTGCCGCCATGGCTTCGACGTTGAGATGGCAGCGTTCCACCGCCAGCATCAGGTTGCGCGCAACGGTGGCATCGCAGGTGACGACGTTCATGTCGACGCCGAACTGATGTGCGACCATGCCACGAGGATCGCGGATCCCCTTGGCGCCGTCGAGCGTGTAGCCGACCGGCAGCGCATGCAGCACGGTGCGGCCTTCGCCGGTGGCGTGACGCATGCCGGTGGAGGTTACGCGGCTGACATCGGCAGGCGTCACCGCGCCACCGCGGATATCGGCCGCGGCTTCGACCAGCTGGCCCGCGAGCCGGCCGCCGGAGACCGACAGCAAAACGGACTCGACGCGGACCTTGGCCATTTTCTCGGCAAGCCCGACGGCCTGGCGCACCGCCTGCTCGCATTCGCCGAGATCGACCACCGCGCCGGCCTTCATGCCGCGCGACTGGATCTGGCTGTAGCCGATCAACTCCACCGCATGAGTGCGCCCGCGCAGCGCCTCGCTCGGCGGCGACGGCTTCAACCGCGCGATCATGCAGGCGATCTTGCTGGTGCCGATGTCGAGGCAGGCAACGAGGCCGCCGCGCTTGTGCGGCATCGGGCGCGTCTTCGGCGTCTGGGTGCGATCAAGACCGGTCATGCGGCGTCCCCGGCCTTCTTTTTCTTCTTGTCCTTGAACAGATCATCGCGCGCCTTGGCGGCGTCGTCGGACAGCTGCACCACCAGACGGTCGGGCAGGCGCATGTCGATCGCCACGATGTCCTTCGAGAACAGGCGTTCGTCCTTGTCGAGCTTGGAGAGCGCGGCGAGTGCGTTGCCGACGTCCTGCTCGGGCAGGCGGACGTCGAGACCGTCCTTCAGCCTCAGGTTCCAGCGCCGCTCGCCGACATAGATCGCGGCTTTGGTCACCGAGTTCACCTGCGGATAGCGGGCGAGCAAAGCCAGGAAATCGCGGGCCTGCGTGTCGGCGCCCTTGCCGACCACGAGCGGCAGCGACAGGAACCGGCGCGAGACATAGGGCTCGAGCAGCGCGCCGTCGTCGGCGATGACGGAGAGCCGGCCGGCCTCCTGCCACAGCGCGAACGCCTTGCGCTCGGTGATCTCGATCATCAGCTGGCCCGGATAGAGCTTCAGCACGGTCGCGTCCGCAATCCAGGGATTGGCCTTGAGCTTGTCGCGGACGTCGTCGGCATCGAGGAACAGCAGCGATGAGCGGCCGCTGACGCCGCCGATCGCGAGGATCTCGTCCTGGCTGAGCTGCTTGCGGCCGTTGATCACGACCGAGGTGATGCGGAAGCCGGCCGAATTGGCCATCGCGTTGCGCGCGTCGCTGACCGCGGTGATGAAATCCTGGAGATGACCGCCCTTGACGATGCCGAGGCCGCAGCTGCCGATCAGCAGCAGCACGGTCATGGTAATCCCGACCCGGCGCGGCAGATAGCGCTCGATCAGCGCGACCAGGCGCGGCGGCGGCTCGCGCTCGATGACGGCTTTGGCCTTGATCTTCTGCTTGGCGCTCGCGCGCTTGTCCTGCACCCACTCGCGCAGAAGCACGACCGCTCCGATAGCGGCCGCCTTCAGGTCAGCTTGGGGCCTCAGCGATCTCACAAACGACCGGGTGAGGCTTCCTGCACCATCCATTGCACGAGCTCGTCAACAGTTTGCCCGCGACACCCGCGCGGGTCCTGGCGAACATGACGTCTCGGTCGTGCCGGGCCGGGTGATGGTCTTCGGCTGAAGAAACCGCTCCCCTTCAAAGCGTTCGCCGACCGGAAACATCCGAAACGACTCACGCGCCGGCAGCCAAAACGCCATATGCGCCGCCAGCGTTAACCTTCGGATGTCCTGGTAAACAAAAGGTAAAGTTCGTTAACGCGGGATGCTTTTTGCCCAGGCAAGTGAGGCAGTTGCGCCACGATGTCCGGTATTTTACCGGTTTTGGCCGCCAAACCGGCCGTTTTGGCCGTTCCGGCCGTTAACCAATCCTAACTATTTCCGCACCCGGCGCGCGGCGAGCTCGATCAGGTCGCGGAGGAAATCAACGAAGGCTATGCCCTCGGCTTTCAGCGCCTTGGGGTAGAGCGAGGACTTGGTCAACCCGGGCAGCGTGTTGGTTTCGAGATACATCAGCGCCTTGTCCGAGACGATGAAGTCGGAGCGGGAGTAGCCGGAGCAGGACATCGCGCGGTGCGCCAGCATGGCCTGCGTCTTGAGCGCGGCGGTGACCTCCGCCGAAAAGCGACCCGGACAGATCTCCTGGGTCGTCGACAGCAGATATTTGGCCGCGTAGTCGAAATTGCCCTCGCCCGGAATGATCTCGATCGGCGGCAGCGAGATGAGCGAACCGTCGGTGCGCTCCAAGACACCGCAGGTCGCCTCGACGCCGGCGATGTAGGGCTCGATCACATATTCTTCGTGCTTGGCCGCGTTGCGAACGGCGACGAGATCCTGCTTGGCGTTGACGAAGATCAGGCCATAGCTCGAGCCGTCGCGCGCCGGCTTTGCGATCAGCCGGCCGTATTCGGCGAAGGCGTCGTCGATGTTCTCGAGCGCGATGCCCGCAGGCGGCGTCGCGCCACCGAGCGCGGCAAACCGCTTGGCCGCGATCTTGTCGAAGGCGAGATGCGATGAAGCCGAGCCCGAGCCGGTGAACGGCACGCCGCGCGCCTCGCACATCACCTGCAATTCGCCATTCTCCGCGCATCCGCCATGCAGGCCGAGCACGAGGACGCGATCTTCCGCCTTGGCCTGGTCGAGCGCCTGCGCCAGTGAAATGCCTGAGGTGCCCGGCCTGAACTCGTCCTCGAACGGCCGGGAATGTTCGAGCAACTGTTTCGACTGGACCACATGCACCTTGTCCTCGACGTCCCAGAACCAGAGATCGGCCTCGGGCAGCGCCTGATGCAGCGCCTGGGCCGAGGCGACTGAAACCAGACGTTCGCGGTTGGAGCCGCCGAAGAGGATGGTGATGCGCATGTTCTCAGTTACCTCTGTGCCGTCATTCCGGGATGGTGCGCAAGCACCAGACCCGGAATCTCGAGAATCTCAGGTGCGCAATTGCGCACCATGGTTCGCGTTTCGCGCGCTCCGGAATGACCATCAATCGGGAATTCCAATCCGCTTGATTTCCCAGTGCAGCTCAATTCCGGAATTCGCCTTCACTCGCTCGCGCACGGTCTCGCCGAGCGTCTCGATGTCGTGCGCGGTCGCATCGCCCGTGTTGATCAGGAAATTGCAATGCATCTCGGAGACCTGCGCGCCGCCGACCCGCAGGCCCCGGCAGCCGGCAGCATCGACCAGCTTCCAGGCGGAATGGCCGGGCGGATTCTTGAAGGTCGAGCCGCCGGTCTTTTCCCGGATCGGCTGCGCGGTCTCGCGATGGCTTTGCACTTCGGCCATTCGCGCGCGGATCGTTTCAGCATCCCTGATCTCGCCGCGAAAACGCGCCGTCGTGAAGATGATGGAGGGATCGACGCCGCTATTGCGGTAGACGAATTTCATGTCCGCGTTGGAGAAGACGTGCTTGGTGCCATCACGCCCGACGCCGCGCGCCTCGATCAGGACATCCTTGGTCTCACCGCCATTGGCGCCCGCATTCATGCGCAGCGCGCCGCCGATGGTGCCGGGAATGCCGAAATAGAATTCGAGCCCGCCGATATTAGCGCCGGCGGCGACTTCCGCCACGCGCTTGTCGAGCGCGGCCGCACCCGCAGTGACGACATCGCCGCTCGCTGTGGTCTCGCCGAAAGCGCGCGGCGCGAGGCGGATCACCACGCCGGCAATGCCGCCGTCTCGCACGATGAGATTGGAGCCGACACCGACGACATAGACCGGGATCTCGGAAGCAAGATGCGCGAGGAAGTAGGCGAGATCGTCTTCATCGGCCGGCGTGAACAGCACCTGCGCCGGACCACCGACGCGAAACCAGGTCAGCTCGGCGAGCGACTGGTTGGCCAGCAGCCGGCCGCGCAACTCCGGCATCGCGGCCTTGAGTGAGGGCGTGATGTCGGGGAAGCTCATGCGGCGCCCTCAAGTGAGGAAGGCGCGCTGTTTCCGTTCCCTCCCCCCTTGGGGGGAAGGAGCGCAGTTTGCCGTGTGGCTGTCTGTGAGACTCTCATAAGAGCGCTCACCCCAACGCCTTCAACTGGTCCGGCAAGGCATACGCCCACTGCGTGATGTTGCCGGCACCGAGGCACACGACGAGATCGCCGGACTTCGCCAGTCCCTTGACGATGCCCGGGAGCTCCGTCGCCGCCGGCAGCGGGATCACTTCGCGGTGGCCATGCGCGCGCAGGCCTGCGACGAAATGGTCGCGGTCGACGCCGTCGATCGGCGTCTCGCCCGCGGCATAGACATCGGCGACGACAACCGCGTCGGCATCGTTGAAGCAGGTGCAAAATTCCTCGAACAGCGATTGCAGGCGGGTGTAGCGATGCGGCTGCACCACGGCCATGATCTTGCCGTTGGTGGATTCCCGCGCCGCCTTCAGCACCGCGGCGATCTCGACAGGGTGATGGCCGTAATCGTCGATCACGGTGACGCCGTTCCACTCACCCGTCTTGGTGAAGCGGCGCTTGACGCCGCCGAAGCCGGCGATGGCCCTGCGGATCGCATCGTCCGAGACGCCGAGCTCGCGCGCCACCGCGATCGCGGCCGTCGCGTTGGACGCGTTGTGACGGCCCGGCATCGGCAGCATCAAATCGGGAATCTCGTGCACGGCGCCGGTCTTGCGATCGCGGAACGCGACCTTGAACTTCGAGCCGCCCCCCATCGGCGTGAGATCGAGCAATCGCGCATCGGCCTGCGGGTTCTCGCCGTACGTAATGATGCGGCGATCCTCGATCTTGCCGACAAGGCTCTGCACCACGGGGTGATCGATGCACATCACGGCAAAGCCGTAGAACGGCAGGTTCTCGACGAAGTGGCGGAACGCGTCCTGTACCGCGTCGAACGTCTTGAAGTGATCGAGATGCTCGGGATCGACATTGGTGACGATCGCGACATCGGTCGGCAGCTTCAGGAACGTGCCGTCGCTCTCGTCAGCCTCCACCACCATCCAGTCGCCGGCCCCTAACCGCGCATTGGAGCCATAGGCATTGATGATACCGCCGTTGATCACGGTGGGATCGAGCCCGCCGGCATCGAGCAGCGTTGCGACCATCGTGGTCGTGGTGGTCTTGCCATGCGTGCCGGCAATCGCGACGCAGCTCTTCAGCCGCATCAATTCGGCCAGCATCTCGGCACGGCGCACCACGGGAATGCGCCGCTCGCGCGCCGCCATCAATTCGGGATTGTCGCGCTTGATCGCGGTGGAGACCACGACGACCTCGGCGCCGTCGACATTCTCGGCCTTGTGGCCGACCGAAACTTTGGCGCCCTTCTTGCGCAGGCGGTCGAGATTGTAATTGTCCGAGGCATCCGAGCCCTGCACGGCATAGCCGAGATTGACCAGCACCTCGGCGATGCCGCTCATGCCGATCCCGCCGATCCCGACGAAGTGGATGGGTCCGATCTCGCGCGGCAGTCTCATGCTCTGTTCCCTGACCTCGCCGCCTTGCGCAGGCGGCATCTGGCAAAGGTCACGGCCAAATCGGCCGCGCCGTTCGTACTGGATGCCCCGCTTTGGAAGACGAAGACAAGGGCTTTTTCGCGTCAGATTCCCGCGACTTTGACGACCAGATCGGCCAACCGCTCGGCGGCGTCGAGCCGGCCTGCCCCTTTTGCCGCAGCAGCCATGGCGGCAAGACGCGCCGGCTCGGCGGCAAAGCCGGAGATCTCGGCAGCGAGGCGGTCGGAAGTGAACTCGGTCTGCGGTATGCGGATGGCGCCGTCGACCTTGGCCAGCACGCCGGCATTGGCGAACTGGTCCTGGTCGATCGAGCCCGGCAGCGGCACCAGGACCGAGGGCCGGCCGATCGCGGCGAGTTCGGCCACCGTGCCGGCACCGGAGCGCGACACCACCAGATGATTGGAGGCGAGCCGCGCCGGCAGATCCGTGAAGAACGGCGCCAACTCCGTCTTGATCTTGAGCTTGTCATAGACCGCGCGCACGCGGCCCATGTCCTCGTCGCGAACCTGCTGGGTCAGGATGAGCCGGCCCCACAATGCGGGCTCGAGCCGCTCGATCGCACCCGGCACGATGTCGGCCATGATGCGCGCGCCCTGGCTGCCGCCGACGACGAGCAGGCGCAGCAGTCCATTCACCTCGGGTGGGGCATATGGCACCGCCGCAGCGGCGAGGACCGCGGGGCGCATCGGCGTGCCGACCATCGTGGTCTTGCCTGCCAGCGCCGGATCGCGGTCGAGCACGCCCGGCAACGACGTTGCGATAGCCTGGACGCGGCTCGACAGGAAACGGTTGGCGCGGCCGAGCACCGCATTGGCGTCGTGAATGATGCCGGGCACACCTGCGAATTTTGCGGCAACCAGCGGCGGCAATGTCGGATAGCCGCCGAAGCCGACGACGGCAACGGGCTTCAATCGCTTGATCAGGCGGTACGCAGCGAGCGTACCGGTGGCAAGCGTCAGGCCGGCATAGGCGAGCTGAAGCGGATTGCGACCGCGCGCTGTCTCGCTCGCGACGACGTCGATCATGTCCTTGCTGAACAACCCGCTGTAGCGCAACGCGCGGTCATCGGTGACGAGGCGGACGCGAAAGCCGCGCCGGATCAACTCGACGCCAAGTGCCTCAGCCGGAAACAGATGGCCGCCGGTGCCGCCCGCGGCGAGAAGAATCAAGGGGGATTGGTCCATAAGTGCCCTTTTACAGGCTCTCTCACGTCATTGCGAGCGAAGCAATCCAGACTACCTCCGCGGAACAGCCCGGATTGCTTCGTCGCACCAGCACAAGATCGCTGCGCAATTTTGTCGCGCGTGTACCTCGCAATGACGACTTACGCGTAACTCCGCATCGCCTCGGCGCGGCCGCTCGCCTCGACCTCGGTACGCGGACGCAGCCGCGTCAGTGCCAGCATCATGCCGACGCCATAAGCGAGCGACACGATCGAGGAGCCGCCGTAGGAAATGAAGGGCAGCGTCATGCCCTTGGCGGGGATGAGCTGGAGATTGACCGACATGTTGATCGCGGCCTGCACGCCGAACAGGATCGCGAGACCGGACGCCGCAAAGCGGGAGAACATGTCCTCATTGGCATAGGCGCGCGACAGCGTGCGGATCACGATGAAGGCGTACAGCGCCAGCATGGCGAGGCACAGGATGATGCCGAACTCTTCGGCGGCGACCGCAAACACGAAGTCGGTGTGGCTGTCCGGCAGGCTTCGCTTGGCAATCCCTTCGCCCGGTCCAAGGCCAAACCAGCCGCCATTGTAGAAAGCCTCCATCGCGGTATCGACCTGGAACGTGTCGCCGGAGGCTGGATTCATGAAGCGCTGGATACGGCCGGCGACGTGCGGGACGAGCAGATAGGCGCTGAACAGACCGGCCGCGCCGAGGCCTGCCAGACCAAACACCCAGATCATGCGCATCCCCGCGATGAAGAACAGCGAGCCCCACACCATCAGGATCAGCATGGTCTGGCCGAAGTCCGGCTCCATCACCAGCAGCGACACCAGCATCAGGAGCAGCACCAGCGCCATCGAGGTCGCGGGCATCTCCGGCCGTTTGGTCGATTCCGCGAACAGCCAGGCCGCGATGACGACAAACGATGGTTTTGCGATTTCGGAGGCCTGGATGTTGACCCCGAGCAGCGTGATCCAGCGTCGCGAGCCCTTCACCTCGGGGCCGACAGCCAGCGTCACCACGATCAGGATGATGCTGATCGTGAAGATGATCAGCGCCGAGCGCCGGATCGACCGCGGCGACAGGAACGACACGCCGAGCAGCACGATAAAAGACGGCGCCAGGAACATCACGTGGCGGGTGAAGAAGTGAAAGGGATCGAGCCCGATCCGGGTCGCGACCGGCGGGCTCGCCGCCAGCGACAGGATCACGCCGATCAGCATCAGCGCCAGGATGGCGCCCATCAGCGGCTTGTCGACGGTCCACCACCACTCGGAAAATGGGGTGCGTTCTTCACGGGAGAGCATGGGCGGCCGCTTTCGGACAGAGGTTCGTCCATTGGTCGTCGAGGTTGGTTACTGCAGGGTTAAGGAAATGCGGATGATTGGAGATGATCCCCGCTGCCACCACACAACTCAGGATCATGCCCCGGCTTGACCAGCGCATCCAGTACCCCGCGCCTTCTCTTCTCAATCGCGACCGACTTGGAGGACTGGGTCGCCCGGTCCCGGCTCCGCCAAGACTACGCCGGCGCCACAAGGGTGCTCGGCCGCCGAAGTTTAGCGAAGGCGGCAAGCCGGCGACGACAGCGGCGCAAGGGGTAGCCGCCCCACACCCCTATTCGTAGGTAATCGCGACGTCCCCCGCGCGCTGATCGCGCTTGTCGACCTGGCCTGGTTCCGGAATGAAACCGATCCTGACCGCCCGCTCGCTGCTCCAGGCGACGACGACCTCGGGATGTCCGCGCACGCTGACAAAGGTCGGTGTGCTCTCCGGCGAGAACGTTCGGCCGCGCGCCACGACGCTGGCTTGCGTGCTGTCAGTTGCTCCACACGACTTCCAGACCACGACAACCAACTGACCGCCGCCTGGGGAGGCGAATGCACGCTGGCGAATGACACGGCAGGCGCCGAATTGGTGCATCACGTTGTCAACGAGGACAACACAGAGGAAACCAACCGGGACAGCGAGAGCGACGACAAGTCCGATCCAGCGTCGTCGCGACATCTTTAGACCACCGGCTTCACGCCCGGCAGCCCCTGCACCAGTTCGCGGAACTTGGTGCCGCGGATCTCGAAATTGCGGTACTGGTCGAACGAGGCGCAGGCCGGTGACAGCAGCACGACCGCGTCAGCGAGCCCCGACGCTTCGGCATCGCGTGCGGCATGTTCGACGGCAACGTCGAGCGTCTGGCTGATCTCGTGCGCGACCTGCGCACCGAGCGTGCCGGAAAACTCCCGCGCGGCTTCGCCGATCAAATAGGCTTTGCGGATGCGCGGGAAGAAGCCGGTGAGGCCCGTGATGCCACCCGCCTTCGGCTTGCCGCCGGCGATCCAGAAGATGTCGGCAAAAGATGAGAGCGCATGCGCGGTGGCGTCCGCATTGGTGCCCTTGGAATCGTTGACGAACAGTACGTTGCCGCGGCGGCCGACCTGCTCCATGCGATGCGCAAGACCGGGAAAGCTGCGCAGGCCGTTCTGAAGCACGTCGAGGCCGATGCCCATTGCCAGCGCGGCCGCGGCGGCACACGCCGCGTTCTGCGCATTGTGCAGGCCGCGCAGCGAACCGATGCCGCCGAGCGTCGCGACCTTGCTGCGCGCACCGCCCGCGGTGCGCACGATGGTGCCGTGCTCGACGTGGATGCCGGAAGCCAGCGGGTTCTTGACGGAGATCCGCACCACGTTCTTGCCGGCGCGATCGAGCCGATCGGCGATGTCGCGGCAATAACCGTCGTCGACGCCGACGATCGAGGTGCCGCCACCTTGCACGTTCGCAACCAGGCGCTCTTTCACCGCAGCGTAGCGCTCGATCGTGCCGTGACGATCGATGTGGTCTTCGCTGACATTGAGCAGGATGCCGACGGACGGATCGAGCGAGGGCGTGAGGTCGATCTGGTAGGACGACATCTCGATGACGTGGACGCGGCCCATGCGCGGCGGCTCCAGCGACAGGATCGCGGTGCCGATATTGCCGCCCATCTGGGTGTCGTAGCCGGCGACCTTGGTCAGATGCGCGATCAGCGCCGTCGTGGTCGACTTGCCGTTGGTGCCGGTGATGGCGACGAACGGCGCGTTCGGCGCATGCCGCCGCCGCTCGCGGCAGAACAGCTCGATGTCGCCGATCACCTCGACTCCTGCTTCGCGGGCCTTCAGCACGCTCCAGTGCGGCACCGGGTGGGTCAGCGGCACGCCGGGCGCGAGCACGAGTGCCGCGAAATTCGCCCAGGAAACGCTGCGCAGGTCCGCGGTGATGAAACCCGCCTGCGCGGCCTTGGCGACATTCTCGGCATTGTCGTCGGCGGCGATCACCTCGGCACCGCCGGCCTGCAGCGCGTGGCAGGAGGCGAGCCCCGAGCCGCCGAGGCCGAACACCGCGACCGTCTTGCCGGCGAAGGATGTGACCGGGATCATCGCGGAACCGTCAGCGCAGCTTCAGCGTGGAGAGGCCGGCCAGCGCCAGCATCACCGAGATGATCCAGAAGCGGATCACGATCTGCGGCTCCGTCCAGCCGAGCTGCTCGAAATGGTGATGAATCGGCGCCATCCGGAAGATGCGCTTGCCCGTGAGCTTGAACGAGACCACCTGCACGATGACGGAGACCGCCTCCAGCACGAACAGGCCGCCGATCACCGCGAGCACGATTTCGTGCTTCACCGCGACCGCGATCGACCCCAGCATGCCGCCGAGCGCGAGCGAGCCTGTGTCGCCCATGAAGATCGAGGCCGGCGGCGCATTGAACCAGAGGAAGCCGAGGCCGGCCCCCAGCAGCGCGCCGCAGAGCACCGCGAGCTCGCCGGTGCCCGCAACATATTTGATCTGGAGATAGTCGGCGAACACCGCGTTGCCGGCGAGATAGGCGATCATCGCAAAGCTCGCGGTCGCGATCATCACGGGCACGATGGCGAGGCCGTCGAGGCCGTCGGTCAGGTTCACCGCATTGCCGGCGCCGACGATGACGAAGGCGCCGAACACGACGAAGAACCAGCCGAAATGCAGCACGGTGTCCTTGAGGAAAGGGATCGTCAGCGCGGTCGACGCGGGATCGCGGTTCAGCCGCACCAGCGCATAGCAGGCAACGAGGCCGATGATCCCTTCGATCAAGAGGCGCAGCTTGCCGCCGAACCCGCTCGTGGTCTGCTTGGTCACCTTGAGGTAATCGTCATAGAAGCCGACGAAGCCGAAGCCGAGCGTCACCGCCAGCACGATCCAGACGTAGGGATTGAGCGGATTGCACCACAGCACGGTGCCCACCGTGAGGCCGGACAGGATCATCAGCCCGCCCATGGTGGGTGTGCCCTTCTTGGCCAGATGCGATTGCGGTCCGTCGGTGCGGATCGGCTGGCCCTTGCCCTGGCGGATGCGCAGATGATCGATGATCCAGGGTCCGAACAGGAACACGAACAGCGCGCCGGTGACGATGGCGCCGCCGGTGCGGAAGGTGATGTAGCGGAAGACGTTCAAAACGGTGCGCACTGCACCGTAACCCGGAATAGTGTTGGAGAGCTCGATCAGCCAGTAAAACATTCAGTCGGTCCTATGGCGCCTGTCGTTCGCGGCCTTCGCGACGGCCTGAACGTGTCTCACGCGCATTCTCTGGCCTTCATCATGGGGTCGGGCGACCTCAAAAAAACCGGACGGCGGCGCGCCGCAAAGGGTGGGATTCGGGAACAGCGCCTTCCAAGCAGTTTACGCCTTTGCCTGCAAGGCGGCCACTAGCCCCGGCACAAACTTGTTGACCCAGAACATCTTCTTGCTGCCCTTGACAACCACGACGTCGCCTGCCTTCAGCAAGCCAGCGACCTCGCTCGCCTCAAGCGTCGCGGGATCGTCGTGCCAGCCGAGCCCTTTCCCGGCGGGAAGCGCGTCATAGAGGTGGCGCATCAGCGGCCCGACGCAATAGATGCCGTCGATGCCGTCGAGATGCGAGGTCAGCGCAGTGTGGTATTCAGGCGCGTCCTCGCCCAGCTCCAGCATGTCGCCGAGTACCGCAATGCGGCGACCGCCGGTGACGTTGCGCGCCTGCAGGCTTTGCAGCGCGGCAGCGACGCTCGCCGGATTGCCGTTGAAGCTGTCGTCGATCACGGTGACGCCGCCGACCGCCTGCTCGACGCCGCGCCCCGTCATGATCCCGACGCGGTCGAGCTTGATCGCGAGCGTTGCGACATCGAGATGGGCTGCGTGGATCGAAGCAAGCGCGGCGAGCGCATTCTGCACACGGTGCGGCGCGCCCGGCGTCAGGCTGAAGGCGATCTCCTTCTTGCCGATCCCGGCCACGACCTGCCAGCTCTCGCCATGCGGCGCGTGGGCGACCTCGTGCACCTCGGCCTTCTCGCCGAAGCGCACCACCTTGCCCTTCCAGTCGGGCGCCTTGATGCCTACAGGCAGCACCAGCACGCCGTTTTCTGGCAGGCCGAGCGCGATCGACACCTTCTCGCGCCTGATAGCGTCGAGCGAACCGAGTTTTTCGAGATGCACCGGCTGGACATTGACGACCAGTGCGACGGCCGGCCGCGTCAATTCGCTGAGCCGCGCGATCTCGCCTCGCTGGTTCATGCCCATCTCGACGACCCAGAGGCTCGCATCAGGTCGTGCATTGCACAGCGTCAGCGGCACGCCCCAGAAATTGTTGAAGCTCGACGGGCTTGCATAGGCATTGGGATAGGCTGCCAGGAATTCCTTGGTGCTGGTCTTGCCGGCGCTGCCGGTGAGCCCGATCACCGGACCTTTGAAGCGCGCGCGTGCTGCACGCGCGAGGCGCCAGAGACCGTCGATCAGCGTGTCCTTCACGACGATCTGCGGAACACTGATGCCCGCGATCTCGTGCGGCACGATCATCGCGACCGCGCCGGACGCTTCCGCCTTGTCCGCGAACTCCCAGCCGTCACGCGAGCTGGCAAAGGCGGAGATGAAGCCGCCGCTCGGCGTTCCGCTCAGCGCCACGAACAGGCTGCCCGGCTTCACCAGACGGCTGTCCTGCGTGACGAAATCGATCGGGGTATCAGGGAATGATCCGCTCGCACCCAGCGCACGCGACACCTCGGCAACCGTCCATATCGGCCCGCTCATGCGACCCTCGTTGCTAATGCGGCGGCAACCGCCTCGTGATCGCTGAACGGCAGGACTTGGCTGCCGACGATCTGCCCGGTTTCGTGGCCCTTGCCGGCGACGAGCAGCGCATCGCCCTCCTCCAGTTCCTCGATCGCGGCGCGGATCGCGGCCGCGCGGTCGCCGATCTCGCGTGCACCCCTGGCGGTGGCGAGGATTGCGGCGCGAATGGCTTCCGGCTTCTCGCTGCGCGGATTGTCGTCGGTAATGATGACGCGATCGGCATTCTCGACCGCAATCTCGCCCATGATCGGCCGCTTGCCGGCATCGCGATCGCCGCCGGCGCCGAACACGACGATCAGCCTTCGCTTGGCGTAAGGACGCAGCGCCTGCAACGCCTTCGCCAGCGCATCGGGCTTGTGCGCATAGTCGACGAAAACAGGTGCGCCGTTGCGCTCACCGACGCGCTCCAGCCGCCCTTTGGCGCCTTCGAGATGTTCGAGACTCGCAAACACATGAGCCGCATCGCTGCCGGTGCCGATCGCAAGACCGGCCGAGACCAGCGCATTCTCGATCTGGAATTCGCCGACCAGCGGCAACCGTACCGCCCAGGTCTTGCCGCGATGTTCGAGGCCGAGCTTTTGCGAGAAGCCTTCGACCACGGCATCGACGAGACGAATGCCCTCACCTGCTCCATCACCGTGACGGCCCACCGCCATCACGCGCAGGCCGCGCGACTTCGCCGCATCGCGTGCTTCTGCCGAGCAATCATGGTCGGCCGAAATCACCGCGGCGCCGCCGGGCTGCACGAGCTCGCGGAACAGTCGCAGTTTTGCCGCGAGGTAGTGCGCGACCGTCGGATGATAATCCATGTGGTCACGCGTCAGGTTGGTGAAGCCGCCGGCGGCAACGCGCACGCCATCGAGGCGGTATTGATCGAGCCCATGCGACGACGCCTCGAACGCGAGATGCGTCACGCCTTCGCGCGCGATCTCGTCGAGCTGCCGATGCAGCGCGATCGGATCCGGCGTCGTCAGCGAGCCATAGACGGTACGCTTCGGCGAGACGAGGCCGATGGTGCCGATGCTGGCCGAGCTATGGCCGAGCCGCTCCCAGATCTGGCGCGTGAACGCAGCGACCGAGGTCTTGCCGCTGGTTCCCGTTACCGCCGCGATCGTCGCAGGCTGTTCCGGGAAAAATCGCGCCGCCGACAGCGCCAGCGCACGGCGCGGATTGGCGACGGCAATGAACGGCACCTTGCATCCGTCAGGCGCATGATCTCCGACCACGGCCACGGCGCCGGCCGCAATAGCCGCATCGATGAAACGGGCACCGTCGGTCTTCGCGCCCGCAAGCGCGAAGAAGAGATCGCCGGGCCTGACCACGCGGCTGTCGAGGGCAATGCCTGTTACCTCGAGCGCCGCAACTCCGGGCTCGATTGCGGCATCATTGCCTAAGAGGTCAGCCAGCTTCATGGTCTTCCGGTCGCCGCGCCGGAAAGCCGAATCTTGTCGGAAATCCCGACTCAGCGGCGGTCACGGCCTACCCAGTTGATTACTGGGTTGTCCTGGATGCTGCAAGAATAAGGCGGTCCGCGGGCGGCAGGTCGAAGCGGGGCTCGATGCCGAGAAGCGGTCCGATACGGCTGATGACGTTGCCAGCGGTCGGAACGGCGTTCCAGCCCGAGGTGATGAAGCCGTAGGTTTCCTTCAGCGGCTGCGGCTCGTCGAGCATGATCAGGAGCTGGTACTTCGGCTTGTCCGCCGGAATGATCGCGGTAAACGCGGTCAGGACCTTCTTCTTGGCATAGCGCCCGTTGACCACCTTTTCCGCGGTACCGGTCTTGCCGCCGATATAATAGCCCTTCACGTCCGCCTTGCGAGCCGTGCCGATTTCGGCGTTCAGGCGCATCAGGAACCGCATCTTGTCCGAGGTCTCGGGCTTGATCACGCGCTTTGCGATTGCCCGCGCCTCCTCCTCGGAGCGCTTGAGGAAGGTCGGAGGAATCAGAAGGCCGCCATTCGCGAGCGCGCTGACGCCCATCACCGCCTGCAGCGGTGCCACCGCAATGCCGTGGCCGAACGCGATGGTGATGGTGTTGAGATCGCCCCAATGCCGCGGCACGATCGGCGATGCGCTTTCAGGCAGTTCGGTACGGAGCCGCTCGAGCTGGCCCATCTTGCGCAGGAACGCCTTGTGCGCTTCCACGCCCTGCGACAGCGCGATCCGTGCCGCGCCGACGTTGGAGGAGAAAGTGAACACCTCCTTCATGGTCAGGAAGCGGCCCTTCGGCTCGTCGTCATGGATCGCGAACTTGCCGTAGTGCAGCGGCGCACGCGCATCCCACAGCGAATCGAGTCCGTATTTGCCGGTGTCGAGCGCCATCGCCAGCGTGAACGCCTTGAATGTCGAGCCCATCTCGTAGACGCCGGTCGTCAGGCGGTTGATGCGATCCGGATCGTGCACTTCCTTCGGGTTGTTGGGATCGAAGTCGGGCAACGACACCATCGCGATGATCTCGCCGGTATTGACGTTGGTCACGAGGCCGGAGGCCGCCTTGGTGTGAAACTTTTCCTTGGCCTTGAGCAGCTCGTCGCGCAGCGCGTGCTCGACGCGCAGATCGACCGAGAGCTCGACCGGCTTCTGCAGCCGGTCGATGGCAAAGCCGGCGCGGTGGAGATCGGCGAGGCCCTGATTGTCGAGCCACTTCTCCATGCCCGCGATGCCCTGGTTGTCGATATTGACCAGACCGATGAGGTGAGCGACCTCGTTTCCGGTCGGGTAGACGCGCTTGTTTTCGCGCAAGAAGCCGATGCCGGGCAAGCCGAGCTTGTGGATGTCCTGCTGCTGCTTCGCCGTGATCTCGCGCTTCAGCCAGACGAAGCCCTTGCGCGACGACAGGCGGTCGCGCACCTCGGCCTCGTCGAGGTCGGGCACGGTCCCGGTCAGAAGCTCGATCGCCTCGTCCTTGTCGATGATGCGGCGCGGCTCGCCGAACAGGCTGGACGCCTTGACGTCGGTCGCCAGGATCGCGCCGTTGCGGTCGACGATGTCGGGCCGCGCGGTCGCAACCACTTCCTGCGCGGCGGCACGACGCGCGCCGTGAGCATCGGCGCCGATCGCAAACATCACGAGCCGTCCACCGATCAGGGTGTAGACCGTGGCAAAAGCAAGTATCGCGAGACCCACGCGCGCGCGCGCCTTGGCGGCGCGATCGACATTGCGCCCGTAGAGCAGGCTGCGGATCAGGCGTTGCCGCCAAGGCTCGGCTGACCGCTCGGTCGGTTTGGCCGGAACAGCGCTCATTGCTTGTCCTCGGGCTGCGGCACGGAGCCCGTCACGCTGTCCGGATCGCTCGCGGCTTCGATGGTGTTGATCATGGACCCGATCGGATCAGGCTCGCCTGGCCGGAACATCCGCGGCGGACGGTCCGGCAGGTTCTTCAGTGAATCATATTGCGTCCCGTTGACGGGCTTGAGCGGCAGATGCCGCTCGACGAGGCCCTGCAGGCGCAGGGGGGCATCGAGCTTGGCCCATTGGGAGCGCAACTGCGCGATCGCATCGCGCTGCTCGCGGATCTCGGCGTGCAGTCGCAGCACCTTCTCGACGCGGGCGGTCGAGTCCATCTTGATCCGGTAGACATAGGCGGCCGCGAAGACCAACGCGCCGATGACGAGGAGGTGGATGAAGCGCATGTGCTAACCGCCCCTCATCACGTCGGACAGTTTTGGCCAGGACGATGGCTCGTCGTCGGCATGCACCGGCGCCGAGGTGCGCTCGGCGGCGCGCAGCTTTGCGGAACGGGCACGTGGATTGCGCGCAACCTCCGCTTCGCCGGCGATCACCGGTCGCCGCGTCAAAAGCTGGAAGCTCGGCGCGGTCTGCGCCACTTCCGGCAGATGCCGCGAGCCGCCGCCGGTCCTGGAGCGCTCGGCCAGGAAATTCTTGACGATGCGGTCTTCGAGCGAATGGAAGGAAACCACGACAAGACGGCCGCCGGGCTTGAGCACGCGTTCGGCGGAGGCGAGCGCGGTCTGGAGCTCCTCGAGCTCTTCATTGACGAAGATGCGCAGCGCCTGGAACGTCCGGGTCGCCGGGTGAATGTCGCCGGGCTTCGAGCGCACCACCCTGCCGACGAGATCGGCGAGCGCGCGCGTGGTGGTGAACGGCGTCTCCTGCCGGTCAGCCACGATGGCGCGGGCGACGCGGCGCGAATGGCGCTCCTCGCCGAAGAGATAGATGATGTCGGCGAGATCGCTCTCCGAGGCGCGCGCGACGACATCGGCGGCCGTCGGCCCCGTCTGTCCCATCCGCATGTCGAGCGGACCGTCCAGACGGAACGAGAAGCCGCGACCAGCCTGGTCGAGTTGCATCGAGGAGACGCCGACATCCATCACGACGCCGTCGACCGCATCGACGCCTTGCACCGCACAGACTTCGGCGAGATTCGAGAAACGGTCTTCGACCAGCGTCAGCCGGCCCGCGGCTTGCGCGACCAGTTCTGCACCGCCGGCGATCGCCGTGCTGTCGCGGTCGATCGCGATCAGGCGGGTTCCCGGCACGTCGAGGATGGCGCGGCTGTAACCGCCGGCACCGAAAGTGGCGTCGACATATACGCCGCCCTCGCGCGGCGCGAGATGCGCGATCGCCTCGCGGCCAAGCACGGGAATGTGCGGCGCGTCGCTCATGCATCGCGCCTGTCGCGGCCGCAGGTAAAATCGGGGGCGAAGCAGCCCATCACGCCTCGAATCATTCCGCGTCGCGGCGGTTCCACGACAAAGCCCCAGTCCAACGCGCGCGCCGCGCCCGGTCGTCCCAGGCGGCAGACCCGGTGTTCCCAGCGGAATATGTCGGGCAACCATGGGATTTCGAGCCAAAATCGCTTCTGGCCGCCTCCGGACGCGGGTCGGCTCTTCATCTCTCAGTAACGGCCCTTAGCGTTAAGAAAGCGTTGATCGGTTCGTTACATCTCGAAAAGGTCGCGGAACGGTGATGCGTCATCCACACACTGGGGCCAAAATGTACCCGTTAACCGCATCGCGCGATTGCGCGGACCGGAGGGTAAAGGAATAGTAAAGAGAAGGGCTTGGCTCCTCTTCGTCCTATCCTGAGTTGTTTATGTCGTCCGGTCCGTCCACACCATCCGGTACTGATTCGAAGCGTCAGCGCGTTCTCCCGGTTCCCAAGGCCGCGGCGAACATGCGGACATTCGAGCCGGATTCGTCGATCGTCTCCGACATCATCCCCTCGCCCAACCATGGCGAGCGCAACAAGGGCCGCCAGCCTGACATGATCGTGCTGCACTACACCGGCATGCCCGACGTCGAGGGCGCGCTGGCGCGGCTGTGCACCGCCGGCACCGAGGTGTCGGCCCATTACGTGGTGCTGGAGGACGGCCGCATCGTGCAGTGCGTGCCCGAAGCGCGGCGCGCCTGGCACGCCGGCGTCTCGTCCTGGGCCGGCGAGGACGACATCAATTCCTGCTCGATCGGGATCGAGATCATCAATCGTGGCCACGATTGGGGTTACCCGGAATATCCGCTGCGCCAGATCGCTGCCGTGATCGCGCTGTGCCGCGGCATCATCCTTCGCCGCAAGATCGCGCCGCAGCGGGTGCTCGGCCATTCCGACGTCGCGCCCGCGCGCAAGAAGGATCCCGGCGAAAAATTTCCATGGCATTCCCTGGCGAATTCCGGCGTCGGTCACTGGGTGACGCCCGCGCCGATCGTGCGCGGCGAAACCCTCATGCTCGGAACCATCAGCGACGAGGTGCTGGGCCTCCAGCAGGCGCTCGCCCGCTACGGCTATGGCGTACCGCTATCGGGCAAATACGACGCCGCGACGATGGAAGTCGTCACCGCCTTCCAGCGCCATTTCCGCCCCGCGCGGCTGGATGGCGTTGCCGATCACTCGACGCTGTCGACCTTGCAGGCGCTGCTGGCCAGCCTGCCGGCGGATGGAACGACGGTCGCGTCGAAGTGACGGAGCGTGGCGTCTACTCCATCTCCCTCACCCGCCGCGCATACAGCCGACGCAACGGCTCCAACTGCGTCGCTTCCGTCGCAGCAGCATAGGCCTCGCGCGCTTCCTGCTTTCGTTCCAGCCGCCGCAGTAAATCCGCGCGCACGGCGGGCAACAGCTCGTAGCCATCGAGGCCACCGCGCGCGGCGACCGCGTCGACGAGATCGAGTGCGCGCGCCGGGCCGTCGACCATCGAGATCGCGGCAGATGGTTGAGCTCGATCACCGGTGACGGGCTGATGCGCAGCAGCACTTCGTAGAGCCCGGCGATCTGCCGCCAATCGGTTTGCTCAAAGCTCGGGGCGCGGGCATGCAGCGCGGCAATCGCAGCCTGCACCGCATAGGCCTGCGGTCGGCCCGGCACGCGCAGCGCGTCATCGACGAGCCGCAGGCCCTCCTCGATCTGCGTGCGATCCCAGAGGGTGCGGTCCTGCTCTTCCAGCAGCACGACGTCGCCGGCCGCGGTTTCGCGCCCGGCGCGGCGTGCATCGTGCAGCAACATCAACGCCAGCAGGCCCTTGATCGCGGCGCGATCGGGCATCAGCCGGTCAAGCAGGCGGCCGAGCCTGATCGCCTCGACGGCCAAATCGGGCCTCATCAAGTCCGCACCCGAGGTTGCGACATAGCCTTCGGTGAAGACGAGGTAGATCACGGCAAGCACGCCATCGAGCCGCGGCGCCAGCGCGTCGCGCCCGGGCACTTCATAAGGAATGCCGGCGAGCCTGATCTTCTGCTTGGCGCGGACGAGGCGCTGCGCCATCGCATCCTCACCGGCGAGGAAGGCGCGCGCGACCTGCGCGGTGGAGAGGCCGCAGACGGTGCGCAGCGTCAGCGCAACCTGGACCTCGGCCGCGAATGCCGGATGGCAGCATGTGAAGATCAGCCGCAGCATGTCGTCGTCGAGCATCGCCGGCGGCTCGGCCGGCGCCTCCGCGTTGAGCTCGAGCTCATGCAGAAGCTCCTGCTGCTTGCCGCGGAACGCGGCCTGGCGCCTGATACGGTCGATCGCCTTGTTGCGGCCGACATTGACGAGCCATGCGCGCGGATTGTCCGGCAGTTCGCCCGCCGACCAGCGCTCCAGCGCCACCGCGAAAGCGTCCTGGAGCGCGTCCTCGGCCAAATCGAAATCACCGACGAGGCGGATCAGCGTGGCCAGCGCCCGCCCCGCCTCGTCGCGGAAGATCCTGTCGATGTCGGTGGCCGCGATCACTTGTAGATCATGACCGGCCTGACCTCGATCGAGCCCTCCCTGGCCCCGGGAATTCGCGCGGCCAGCGCGATGGCTGTATCGAGATCCTTGGCCTCGACCAGATAATAGCCTCCGAGTTGCTCGCGGGTCTCCGCAAAAGGACCATCGGTGGTCAGGGTCTTGCCGTCACGCACGCGCACGGTGGTCGCCGTGGTGCTCGGCTGCAGCCCATCGCCGGCCTTGAAATGGCCGCTCTGCACGATGGACTGCGTGTAAGAGCCGTACTCCGCCGCCATAGCCTGACGGTCTGCGGGGGTCATCTTGCTCATTTCCGCTTCGCTTCGATAGATCAGCAGCAGGTACTGCATGGCTCAACTCCTGTTGTTCGGCTGGATTGCCGACATCCAGTCGAACGGGGTCCGCGCCCGACGACAGCTTCAGGATAAATTATTTACGCTTACTGCGTGCGCCACGATCTTGGCTTGACGAACCCGTCACAAATGCCCATTGCCTTGTCAGTCAGTCGGCCGGACGGCCGCTCCGGCACGTGCCGAAAGGCCGCCGGGGAGGAAAGTCCGGGCTCCCTTGACATGCGGTGCCGGATAACGTCCGGCGGGGGCGACCCCAGGGAAAGTGCCACAGAGAACGAACCGCTCCCTCCTCGGAGGAAGTAAGGGTGAAAAGGTGCGGTAAGAGCGCACCGCGGGTCCGGCAACGGAGCCGGCATGGTAAACCCCACCGGGAGCAAAACCGAATAGGGGCGGCGTAGCGGGCTGTTCGCGCAAGCGATAACGCCGCGGGGCGATGTCAGGCCCGCCGTCCGGGTAGGTTGCTCGAGGCCATGTGCAAACACGGCCCCAGAGGAATGGCCGTCACGTATCGCTTGCGCAAGCAGGCGGTGCCCTACAGAACCCGGCTTACAGGCCGGCTGATATCTTGCGACGAGGGGTCCGATGCCGACGCATCGGGCCCCTCACCAATTTCGCCGCCGTCATTTTCGGGGCGTGCGCAGCACGAGCCCCGGAATGACGGCAGAAGTTCATGCAACAATCTCGTTCAACACACCCATCAACGCCTCCGGCGCCGTGACATTCGGCGCGTGGCTGGCGTCGAGCTCGAAGTAGCGCCAGCCATCCTCGCTCTTTGCGCGCCCTGCGAACTGGCCGAACACGTCGCCCGGCGGAATGCGGGCGCAATAGATGTAGCTCCGCGGCATCGCGGGTTCGCCGTGCTGAAGCTTCAGCTTCGTCTCGAAGCATTTGAGCGGCATGTTGATGCGGCGCGCATTGAGCCAGTCGAGATCGGCCTGCGGCGTGTCCGGTGGCGGCGGGTTCGGCGGGATGCGATAGCCGTCGGCGGCGGCAGCCGCCTTGCGCATCGGCTCGCGTCCGCCTTCGTTGAGATCGAACAGCGACTGGCCGTCGCGCGGCACGAAGGCGTCGAGATAGATCAGCTGCGTGACGCGCTCGCGCGCGCGATCGGCAACGCCTGTCGCGACCATGCCGCCATAGCTGTGGCCGAGCAGCACGATGTCGCTCAAGTCTTCGAACTTGATGACGTTGAGGATGTCCTGGATGTGTGTATCGAGATCGATCGCGGCGCTGGCGAGATGCGATCGCTCGCCGAGCCCGGTGTAGGTCGGCGCGACCAGCCGGTGGCCGGCCTGCGCCATCAGCGGATGCATCTTCTTCCAGGCCCATCCGCCGGACCACGCGCCATGACAGAGCAGAAAGGTTTTCGCGCGTGCGGCCATCGGTGTTTCCATCGTTCTTGTTTGAAGCGATGGAGTGTAGCGGCCGAACGCGCTATGTAAACGCCGTGGCTCAGGCCGCGCGCGGCGCCTTCACCAACGCCGGCACAAGCTGGGTGGCTTCCCGCCGCAGTTTGCTCGCCTGGAAGCCGTGCATGCCGATCTGCCATTGCAGGCCGACGATGGCGCCCTTGGTCGGTTGCAGCAGGGCGAGCGAAGCAAACAGCGTCACCGGCAGCCACACCGCCAGTTGCAGCCAGACCGGCGGCGCATAGGCAGTCTCGACCGCGAGGATTGCCGGCACCACGAGGTGGCCGACCACGACCATCACGAGATAGGCCGGGAAGTCATCGGCGCGCTGGTGGAGCAGCTCCTCGCCGCAATGATCGCAAGCGTCTGCCACTTTCAGGAAACGGCCGAACATATGGCCTTCGCCGCAGTTCGGGCACTTGCCGCGAAAGCCGCGCCACATCGCCTTTGCCAGGGAGATCGAATCGGTCGCCATGACGACACCTCTTCCGTTCTGATGGCCCATACAATAATATCTTGCATCCATACATTCAAAGGATATGGAGCCAAATTGCATGGATTGGACTCCTACAATCTCGGAGCTGTCGGGGCCGCGCTACCAGCGCATCGTCGAAGCCATGGAGGCCGACATCGCTGCCGGCCGGCTGGTGCGGGGACAGCAATTGCCGACACAGCGCGCACTCGCAAAAGCGCTCGGCATCGACCTGACCACGGTGACGCGCGCCTACACCGAGGCGCGTCGTCGCGGCATCATGGAGGCCCGCGTCGGCCAGGGCTCGTTCGTGTCGGAGACCAGCGCGCGCCGCGCGGTCGACCTGCCGCATCCCGTCGCGATCGACCTCTCGATGAACGTGCCGCCGCACCCGCTCGAAGCACAGCTCGACGAGCGCATCATTGCCGGCCTCGAAGCCATTCGCGCGCAATCGGGCCTGACCGCGTTCCTGAACTACCAGCCGCCCGGCGGCAGCGCGCATGAGCGCGAGGTCGCCGCGCGCTGGATACGTTCGCGCGTGCCGCATGCACATGCCGACAGGCTCGTGATCTTTCCCGGCGCGCAGACGGTCCTGTTCAACCTGCTCGCGCACCTGGCGCGGCCGGGCGACGTCGTGCTGACGGAAGCGCTCACCTTCCCCGGCATCAAGGCCGCGGCAGCGCAACTCGGCGTCAATCTCGTTGGCGTGTCGATGGATGACGGCGGAATCCTGCCCGATGCGCTGGCGAAAGCCTGCCGCACGCACAAGCCGAAGGCAGTCTATCTCATTCCGACGCTGCACAATCCAACCACGGCGACGCTGTCCGCCGATCGTCGTAGCGAAATCGCAAAAATCATCCGCGATGCCGACACTGTTCTGATCGAGGATGATGCCTACGGGCTGCTCGACCGATCGGCCTCGCCGATCGCGAACCTCATTCCGGAGCGGACATATCTTGCGACCACGCTGTCGAAATGCATCGCGCCGGCGTTGCGCGTCGCCTATCTGCTGGCACCCGATTCTGGTGCGCAGCTTCAGATGCGCGGCCATCTCCAGGCCACCGTGCAGATGCCGGCGCCGCTGATGGTCGCGCTGGTGACGCACTGGCTCGAGAGCGGCGTCGCCGATCGCATCATCACCGCCATCCGCAACGAAGCCGTCGGCCGCCAGCAACTGGCGCAACGCGCCCTGAAGGGGGTTCAGTTCCAGGCGAAACCGGCTGCACATCATTTGTGGCTGCATTTGCCGGAGGGGCGGCCTGACATCGCGGCGCATCTGCTTCGCAACGGGCTCGCGGTCGTTGCCGGCGACGCCTTCACCGTCGACGGAACATCGCCGCATGCGGCGCGGGTCTCGCTTGGAGCGGCGCGCAACAGGTCCGAATTGACCGAGGCGCTGCGCATCCTCGTCGGCGCGCTGCTCAAGCCCGCCGACATCAGGCAGATCGTCTAGCAAACTTCTGATGCTGGCGGCCGCATCTGTGCTATGCGCGATGAGGCAATCGCGACTTTGGGATCGCTGGGAACGACAGGGATTGATTGGTGGAAACGTTCACTTACGCGCTGCTCTTGTTCGGCGCGCTGGCCGGTGGCTTCGTCTCGGGACTCGCCGGGTTCGGCACGGCGCTGATGGCGCTCGGCATCTGGCTCTATGTGCTGCCGCCCTCGCTCGCGGTGCCGCTGGTGCTGATCTGCTCGGTGATCGCGCAGACCTCGACGTTGCCCTCGATGTGGAAGAGCTTTGACCTGTCGCTGGTGTGGCCGTTCCTGATCGGCGGGCTGATCGGCGTGCCGATCGGAACCACGCTGGTCGCATCCGCCGATCCCAAGGTCTTCAAGCTCAGCGTCGGGGTCTTGCTGCTGATCTTCTCGAGCGCACTGTACCTCAACAAGAAGCAGTTCGCCGTCACCTTCGGCGGCCGCATCGCCGACGGCGCCATCGGCTTTGCCGGCGGCATCCTGGGCGGGCTCGCCGGCCTGTCCGGGCCGCTGCCGATCCTGTGGGCCAACATCCGCGGCTGGAACAAGCACGAGCGGCGCGGCATCTTCCAGCTTTTCAATTTCACGGTGCTAGCGACCGCTTTGGTGTTGCAGACGGCCTCGGGCCTGGTCGCCTTCAAGGTGGTCTGGCTCGCGATGGTCGCATTCCCTGGCACGCTGATCGGCGCATGGGCCGGCGCGCGCGTCTATCACGCGCTGAGCGACAAGCATTTCGGCGATGTCGTGCTCGGCCTCTTGTTCCTGTCGGGCGCGACCCTGGTCTGGAACAGCGTCGGCTCGTTCTAGGCTTTCCTCGCGAGGACCATCCCACGGCGCGGCAAAACTAGCCGGAGCCGTGGGCGGGCGCCAAGCGTGGATGCTGCCTCGTTACGCCGGCTCGCGTAGCGAAGGTGCCGCGGCCCCAGGCGTCGCCTGCTTCGGAGCATCCGCCTGCTGACGCGTCACCAGCCGCGTCCCGAACTCGCGGCGCAGCAACCACAGGCTCTGGATGGCCTGCAGCGTCGTCGCCGCGTTCGACAAGTACCAGACGTACTCGATCCGAAAGCCCGGCCGGGTCGAAAGCCAGATCGCCGGCAGCGAATAAGTGAGCACGCGCGTCGCCGAGCTCCACAACACCGGCTTGGTGTCGCCGAGGCCCTGGAACATGCTGGAGCAAGTGAAGATCAGCCCCTGCGCCACCATGTTCAGCGAGATCATCTTCAGGAACAGCAACGCAACCGCCATCGTCTCCGGATCGTTCGAGAATCCGGCGAGCAGCAATCCGGGAGCGAGCTGCGCGAGGATCGTCAGCGCTATCATCACGGCCGTCGCGATCAGCGCCGCCTTGACGAAGGTCTCACGCACCCGCTCGTAATTGCCCGCACCAAAGTTCTGCCCGGCAATCGGCCCTGCCGCGAGGGCGACGGCAAGGGCCGGCATCTGGATCAGGCCCACGACGCGCGTGCCGATGCCAAATCCGGCCTGCGCCGCCGGGCCCAGGTTGCGCAGCACGTAGTAGATCGCAGCCATGAAGATGAAGATCATCACGAACTCGCCACCGGCGGGCACGCCGACATTGAGGATCCGTTTCCATTGCCGCAATTGCGGTCGCCACTGCGCCGGATGGAAGGCGACATAGCGCTCCAGCCTGCGAAAATAGGCGAACAGCATCAGCACGCCGATGAACACGGCGATCGAGCTTGCAAGGCCCGCTCCGGCGACACCGAACGCGTGCCCAGTGCCCCAGCCCGTGATCAACACCGGCGCCAGCGCGATGTTGATGGCCACGGCGAGTACCTGCACCAGCATGCTCGGCCGCACGATGCCGGTGGCCCGCAGCGCGGCCGCCATCACTTGCGTGACGAATTGAAGAGCCAGAGCCGGCATGAACCAGTGAAAATAGGTGGTGCCGGCCTCGATGGTCGCCGCGTCGGCGGCGATCGCGCGCATATAGGGGCGCGCCAGCACGAAGCCGCCGAGCAACGTCAACAGACCAAACAGCACCGACAGGACGACCGACTGGTTGAAGACGAGATTGGCGTCGTCGCGATCCCTGCGACCCACGGCATGAGCGATCAGCGCTACCGTGCCGACACCGAGCATCTGCATCAGCGCGTTGACGAGGAAGCCTGCGTTGCCGGCGGCGGCGACGCCGGCAACAGCGGCATCGCCGAGCCCCGAGACGAAGTACAGGTCGACCAACTGGCAGATCATGATCGTGATCATGCCGACCACGATCGGCGGCGCCATGCTCAGGATGTGGCTCGCGATGGAGCCGCGCGTCAGGTCCTTCATCTCATTCCACCTTTGCCGACGTGACGACTGGGCTTGCGCCCTGCCGCCGCGCGTCATTCCGCTGCTGCGATATGTCCAAGCTCCACGACCTGGCGCTCGAACAGGCCGCGATAGATGCCACCTGGCTTGCCCGCGAGCGCGGCATGCGTGCCCTGCTCGACGATCTCGCCGCGGTCGAACACCAGGATTCGATCGAGGCTGCGCACCGTCGACAGCCGGTGCGCGATCACGATCGAGGTGCGGCCCTTCATCAGCCGCTCCATCGCCTGCTGGATCAGTGCTTCCGACTCCGAATCGAGGCTCGACGTCGCCTCGTCCAGGATCAGCACCGGCGCATCCGCGAGGAAAGCCCGCGCCAGCGCCACGCGCTGACGCTCGCCGCCCGACAGCTTCACGCCGCGCTCGCCGACCAGCGTGCCGTAGCCCTTCGGCAGGCGCAGGATGAAGTCGTGCGCATTGGCGAGGCGCGCTGCCTGCTCGATCGCCTCGAGGCTGGCCCCGGGCCGGCCATAGGCGATGTTCTCGGCAAGCGTGCGGTGAAACAGGATCGGCTCCTGCTGCACGATCGCGATCTGGCTGCGCAGCGATTGCTGCGTCGCCTTCGCGATGTCCTGCCCGTCGATCAGCACCCGGCCGGCGGTGACGTCGTAGAGCCGCTGCACCAGCTTGACGAAGGTCGTCTTGCCGGAACCGGAGCGGCCAACCAGGCCGACGCGCTCGCCCGCGCGGACCTTGATCGACAGCCCGTCATAAAGCGGGGCGCGATGCCCGCCATAATGGAAGGTGACGTCGTCGAATACGACTTCGCCGCGCGCGATCACGATCGGCCGCGCGCCTTCGGTATCGGCGATGCCGATCGGCTCGTCGTGGATCGCCACCAGTTCCTCCATGTCGTTCACCGAACGCTGGAGGTTGTTGATGTGCATTCCGACGTCACGCAAGTAGGCGTGGATGACGTAGTAGCTCGTCAGCACGTAGGTGACGTCGCCGGGCGAGGCGTGCCCATACATCCACAGCAGCACCGAGCCGCCGATCACGGAACCTCGCAGGCATAGCAGCAGCGAGAGCTGCGCCATGGCGGTGTAGTTGTAGCGCAACCAGGTCCGCCGCACCCGCACGCTCCAGCGCTTGATGACGCGGGCGAGCCGCGCATCTTCGCGCGCCTCGGCGCCGAAGGACTTCACCACCGCATTGCATGTCAGCGCATCCGCCAGCGTGCCGCCCACCTTGGTGTCCCAGGCGTTGGAAACGCGCGCGGCCGGCGCGATGTAGCGCGTCGAGAACAGCACCGTCATCGTGACGTAGGCAAGCGCGCCGAGCGCGATCACCACGCCGAGCGAGGCCCAGTGCACCCCGAGCAGGATCATCGATCCGACCAGCACGACCAGCGACGGCAGCAGCGCCAGCAATATGGTGTCGTTCAGAAGGTCGAGCGCCCACATGCCGCGCGTGATCTTGCGCACGGTCGAGCCTGCGAAGGAGTTGGCGTGCCAGTCGGTCGAGAAGCGCTGCACACGCAGGAAAGCATCCTGCGCCACGTCGGACATGATCTTCAGCGTGAACGGCACGATCACCTGCAGCCCGCTCAGGCGCAACACCATCGACGCCGCGCCCAGCACCACGATGCCGCCGAGCGCCACCAAGGCGGCATGACGCGCCTCGGGGCTCGATGGCCCGCGCGTGAGCGCGTCGACCAGATGTCCTGAAAACACCGGCATGAACAGGTCGGCGACGGTCGCGCCCAACAGCGCCGCGGCGATGGCGAGCGTGCGCCCCGGCTGCTTCAGCCAGTGCCGGAACACGAAGGGCAGCACCACGCGGATAGCCGCGGGCTTTTTCGACAAAGCGGTCATGGCATCATCCGGCCGCTGTTGGCGCGGGCCGGCTCCATCGATGGACGCAGGCCGGCCGCAAGGCCGGGACGGCGTCACTTAAAACTGACTTTGACTGTGGAAACGGAGCGATTGGGGCGCTTGGTCGAAACCCTGGCCCAATCGAAGCTGGCGGAAGCGGCCTCTAGCAGGCCGAAAGATTACCGAGCCAGACCATCATCGAGCGCGGAAACGCGATCTGCGAATGCGACGAAATCATGCAAATCTCTCCCCGGTTCGATTGAATGAGGTGCGCTTTATAGATGTGTCATTTGCGGTTTGCAACGGGGCCCGCGCGAGATCACGCACGAGTGTTGCATTTTGGTGCGGGTGGAGCCTCGAGCTGGCCCGACCGCGTCGCGTCAGTGCGCGTCGCCGCCAGCGCCGGCGCCGGCGCCGAAGGGCGAGGCCGGCTTCTTCAACAGCGTCACCAGCAGGCTGAGGCCGAGATAGAACAGCGTCAGCACGAAGAAGGCGTCGCCAAAGCTCATCACCACAGCCTGGCGATGCACGATCTGGCTGAGCTGCTTCATCGCCATCAGCGTGGAGTCGCCGAGGCCCTGGAATTTCTGCTGAAGCATGGTCAGGGTCTCGGTCGCGGTCGCATTGCCCCAGGTCACGCGTTCCTGAAGACGCGTGATGTGCAGGTCGGTGCGGTCGTTGAGCACCGTGTTGATGACGGCAAGACCCACCGCTCCGCCGAGATTACGCATCAGGTTGAACAGCCCGGAGGCGTTCTTCACCCTGTCGGCCGGCAGCGTGCCGAGCGCGATGTTGTTGGTCGGCACCATTGCGAACATCATGCCGACGCCGCGCAGGATCTGCGGGATCAGCAGCTCGTAGAAATCGTAGTCGCGCGTGATCCAGGTCATCTGGTAGGAGCCCATCGCGAACACGATCAGGCCGAATGCGACCATGTAGCGCATGTCGAGGCTCGCCATCAGCCGGCCGACCAGCGGCGCCACCAGGAACATGGTGACGCCCGAAACGAACATGGTCTCGCCGATCATCAGCGCGCTGTAGCCGCGCACTTCGGCCAGATAGCGCGGATAGATGTAGGTCAGGCCATAGAGGCCGATGCCAACGCAGAATTGCAGCGTAGAGCCGACGGCAAAATTGCGATTGGTGAAGGTGCGCAAATTGACGATCGGCTCGGCCGCCGTGAAGACGCGTATGAAGAAGGCGATCGCCGACACGACGCAGATCCAGGCGCAGATCGCCACGGAGGTGTCCTGCAGCCATTCATATTGCGGACCTTCCTCCAGCACGTATTCCAGCGTGCCGAGGAAGCCGGCCATGAAGAGCAGGCCCCACCAGTCGAAGCGGTCGAGCAATTCGAAATGGGGCTCGTCGAAATCGACCAGCGCCAGCACACCCAGGGTGATGCCGATACCGGGCACGACGTTGATGAAGAACAGCCAGTGCCACGACATCAGATCGGTGATGTAGCCGCCGACCGTCGGGCCGATGGTCGGGGCCAACGTCGCAACGAGCCCGATGATGGGACCGACGATGTGGAATTTCGAGCGCGGGAACACGGTGTAGGCCGAGGCGAACACCGTCGGGATCATGCCGGCGCCGAGAAAACCCTGAAGCGCGCGCCACAGGATCATCTCCTCGATGGTCGTGGCGAAACCGCAGAGCAGGCTCGAAATCGTGAAGCCAGCCGCCGAGATCGCGAACAACAGACGCGTGCCGAAGGCGCGCGACAGGAACCCGGACAGCGGGATCGCGATCACCTCGGCGATAAGATAGGCGGTCTGGACCCAGGAGACCTCGCTCGAGCTTGCCGACAGGCCGGCCTGGATCTCGCTCAAGGAGGCCGAGACGATCTGGATGTCCAGGATCGACATGAACATCCCGAACACCATGATGATGAACGCGATCAGCCGCTTCGGCGCGATGCGATCCGAAGCGGCTGATGCCATCATGGCAGGTGAAGCGGTCGTGGCGTTCGCCATGGTCTTAACTCGGGTCAGAGCAGTCTGCGAGTTGGCAGCACCTCTCCCGCAAGCGGGAGAGGGTGCGCACCTGCACCGGAGGCAGCGGCGCGGCTCATGTCACCAAATCCTACTGCGGATGAATCATGGTGGGATCGTCGAGATCGATCTCGCTGTCGGCGTCGGCGGCGCCCTTGTTGGTGTCGACGGTGGCGTAGACCGACATGCCGGCCCGCAGCAGGTTCTGCCTGGCGACGGCCTTCGGCACGCGGATGCGGACCGGCACGCGCTGCACGATCTTGGTGAAGTTGCCGGTGGCGTTGTCGGGCGGCAGCAGCGTGAACACCGAGCCCGCGCCCGCCGCGATGCTGTCGACGACGCCGCTGAACTTGCGCATGCCGTAGGCATCGACCTTGATCGTCACGGGCTGCCCGGGGCGGATGCGCTTGAGCTGCGTTTCCTTGAAATTGGCGTCGATATAGACGTGGTCGAGCGGCACGACATTGCCGAGGCGCTGCCCGACCGCGATGAAGTCGCCGGAGTTGACGAGACGGTTGGAGAAGATGCCGTCGACCGGCGCGCGCACTGCCGTGAAGGCGAGATCGCGCTCGGCCTTGGCGAGCGTGGTCTTGAGCTCGGCGAGCTGCGCCTGGGCTTCGGCCTGCTGGGCCTTGGCGACGTCGACATTGCTGCGCGCAACGTCGTAGGCAGCCTGCGCGGCCTTGACCGCGGCGGCGCCCTGATCGCGGCCGGCTTCCGAGGTTTCGAACGTCGCGCGCGAGGCAAAGCCCTTGTTGCTCAGCGCCTGCTGGCGCTCAAAGTCGAGGTCGGCGCGCTTGAGGCCCGCTTCCGCCGAATCGAGCTGCGCCTTGGCCTGCGCGACCTGGCTGTCGAGCGCCGCGATCTGGCGGCCGATGCGATCGATGGTGGCCTGCTGGGTCGCGATCCGGGTCGCGGCGGCATCGACCGCGATCTTGTAGTCGCCGTCGTCGATGCGCAGGATGGTGTCGCCGGCATGCACCAGCGTGTTGTCAGCGGCCAGAATCGAGGCGATGTGGCCGGTCACGCGCGCGCCCAGCATGGTGTTGTTGGCGCGCACATAAGCGTCATCGGTGGAGACGAAGAAGCGGCCGACCAGCGTGTAGTAGCCGGCATAGCCTGCCGCCGCGAGCGCCAGCACGAGGCCGACGCCCATCATGACGAATTTACGCTTGCCGGATTTTGGCGCGGAAGCGGCGGGCGCCGATGCAGTCGGGGCCGGCTGGTCGGTCACGGGTTTCTCCGGCGCCTCGCTGGTGCGGCGCTTGGTCTCCTCGACCACATGCGAGCGCAACTGTTCGGCAAACGCTGCGGATTTCTCGGGCGCAGCTTCACCGTTCGCCGAACTCGTCTCCACCGCTTCCTGGCGAAGCACGCGCGCAGCCTGGTCTCTCGATGTGGCCATAAGGCCTCCCCAATCAAAACGCGATGCGGGCGGCAGCCGTCGCACGGCCGCAGTCCCGCTCACCCATCCCAAATACCATTGACCGAACGGTTCGGTCAATATACTTAATATTCCCGAGCCGAACCCTACTGGCTCGAATCCTTTATTTAGGTTTCATGCCTCGACCCCTGATACGAAAACCTACCGAGACGCTAAATCAATGGTTGTAGCCGGCCGCGAACATGTCCACGTCCTCCAGGAGGAGGACAGCTCCAAGCGCCGCCAGATCCTGGCAGGCGCCCACAAGGTGTTCATGGATCTGGGTTTTGACGGCGCCAGCATGGGCGAGATCGCGCGAGCGGCCGGCGTCTCCAAGGGCACCCTTTACGTCTACTTCGCCGACAAGAGCGCGCTGTTCGAAGCCATCCTCGAGGAGGAGGCGCTGTTTCACGGCCAGGTCGTGTTCAACTTCGACCCCGCACGCGACGCCGAGACGACTTTGAAGGATTTCGGCCAGGCCTATCTGCATCTGCTCTGCCGGCCCGGCGGCGGGTCGGCGATCCGCACCGTGATGGCGATTGCCGAACGCATGCCCGACGTCGGCCGCCGTTATTACATGCGCGTGCTGGACAAGACCATCAACCGGCTGTCGGAATATCTGAGAGCGCATGTCGCTTCCGGCGATCTCGCCATCGACGATTGCGACCTCGCCGCGTCGCAATTCATGGAACTGTGCAAGGCCTCGCTCTTCCTGCCCTTCGTCTTCCAGGCCGCGCCGCCGCCGTCGGAACAGCGCATGGCGGAAGTGATCGACAGTGCGACGCGGATGTTCCTGGGCGCCTACAAGGCGAAGTAACGGCAGCCGGCCAACGCGTTGCGCATGCGCCTCGCGCGGCACTATATTGGCTGACATGTCCCGAGATCTTCGCCCGCCGGTCGATATCCTTCACTATGAAATCGTCCAGGAGCAAGCCTCAGCGCTTGGACGAATGGGTCGCGCGCTCGAACAGGCGCTCGCGCAATTGCGCGAATTCGACGCCACCCACGCGCTGGCGGAAACGCCGGCCGCAATGCAGCCGGCGAGGCGCAAGCTGGTGATGGAAGCCGGCCAGGCACTGTGGATGTTCGTCGTGCAACGCGAGGCAACCGGCCTGCGCGACAGCCGCCATATCATGCGAACCTACAGCGTCCCGGCCGAGGTGCAACGCTGCATGGGACTCGCTCCCGCACCGTCGAAGCGGACCTCGACCTGACGTTCCCGGCAGCGTTCCGCAGTGTCGCAGGCGCGTTCCTGAACGAATGGCGCCCGCTAGGTTACGCCGAAAGCCGCGATCGATAGGGTGCGGTCAGCAGCAGCAGGAACAGCGCTCTGTCGGCCTGGTACTTCGCGGCCGGCCGGCTCGCTCCCCGGCCGCGCATCACGACCTCCCCCTGGCTGGTGCGGATGCTCCACGCCCATGTCCTGCGCCTGCGCTGCGCCAAGGCCACTTCGAAAAACTGAAACTCGGGTCGCTCCATCCGTGCGGCTTTTCGTCCAACTCCCAATTCAGGCGAAGTTGATCCCGCAGAAACCGGCCGTGTCTTCACCCATTCGGGTGAAAAGGGCCGCGCACCGGCGAGAATCGGGGGCAACCGAATGCTTCGGGGATCAATCGTTCAGTGGCACTTTGGGAATTGCACCGAAGAGCGCGGCTGCGCTCTTCTGGTTGCGCGTGCCGGTCTTGGCGAGGACCGCCTTGATTTGCGTGCGTATCGTCTCGCGGCTCAAGCCGTGATGTGCCGCAATGTCGCCCATGGTCTGTCCTTGTGCGATTCCGCGCGCAACGCGCGCCTCGCTCGGGGTGAGATCGAAAAGACCACGAATCAACGCAAGACTCGGCGCCTGGGGCGTCGTCACCGGCGTTACGACGAGGAGGCCGACGGCCCCATCGAAGAGATCGCGCGCCTCGCCCGGCATCGAAACGAGATGGAAGACCAGCCGTTCCTGGTCGTTTGCGCCGCGCGCGGCAAAGGAACACACGGCTTTGTTGAGCGGCGACCCGAGTTGAGTCAGGCCGGCGCGCAGCAGGGTATCAGCCGCCTCGTCCCTGATCGCGACCCGGTCTCTGGGCAACCAGCGCAAGACCTCCGTCATGCCTTCGATCAAGGCGTTCGCCGCCAGGACCCGCCCGGAGCGCGCAATCGCGAGCGCCGGCAGACCGACGAGCGCCAGCGCCTCGGTCGCCGCCCGCATCCGGGTGAGGCGCCAGCGCGTCGACAATAGAGCCGCCCGCGCGAGGTGGGGACGAAACCGGTCGAGGAATTCGAGATCCTGCCGTGAAAACGCGGGCCGGCCGGCCAATCTCTCCATGTGAAAAACAATGAGCTCACCGGAGGGGCTGTGGACGGCGGTCGCGCAGGCGTGCTCGAAGCCCCATTTCTTGTTCCACTCCCGATATGGGTCGCGTTCCCATTCTTCCAGCGAAAAGACGTCCTGTTCGCTGACGAAGCCGGGGTGATCCCGCGCCAGGAGCCTGGGTGTCGTCTCCGTACGACTGGACAGGCCCTCGCTCATGAACGCCGAGAATGCCTCCTGGATCGACGGCGACGTCACGACGCCGTTCCAGACGCCGGCCCATTGATCGGTGTCCGAGGTGATCATGACCATGCCATGCGCACCAGCGGCATGCGCGACCTCTTCCAGAACGTCCGGCCACAGCTCCGGAGCCGTCGCGGCTTCATGGATGCGATCCACAATGCGCTCGAAATCGATACCTGTCATCGTCGCCGCGTCATTCATCTAGTCGCTGACCTGCTTCCTCAACGCCGCGAGATCGTTGACGACCATTTTGGTCGGGCCGGTCGAGATGATGCCGTCGTCCTGCAGGCGACTGAGGATCAGGCTGATCGACTGCCGTGTCGCGCCGATCATGCGCGCGAGATTGGCTTGCGTGATGCGGCCGAGCGAAATCGGTCCGTTCTCGTCTTGCGCGGCGTTTTCGCACAGCTTCACCAGCAGCAGCACCAGCCGTTCGGCCGCTTTCTGTCCCGCCAGCGTCTGCGCCAGCATCGAATAGGTCTCGCCTTTGAAGCCGAGGCACTCGATCAGCGCAACCGCGAACGATGGCGACTGTGCAATCAGCGTGCGGATTGCAATCTGGTCGAGATGCAGTGCCTCGACCCGCCCGAGCGCGCGGGCCGACCAGCTATGGCGGTGATCGCCGAGGATGTAGGGCGCGCCGACGAAGTCGCCCGCCTCCCAGGTCGCCAGCATCAGTTCGCGTCCCTGCGTGCCGGCATGGGTGCTTTCGACGATTCCGCTCAGAATGACGTGGACGCCGTTCGCGGGCTCCCCCTCCCGCAACAGATATTCGCGGTTCTGGTAGGTGGCCTGCCGGCCGGTCCGCATCACCAGGTCGAGATCGGCCTTGCCCAGCGCCTTCAGCACATAACGTCCGGTCCCGGCCCTTTGCACCTCGGCGCATGGCTCGCCTGAAGGCTCACCTGGATCGGCCACCTCATGCGCATGACTGCGCCCCACGATCGATCTCCCTTCGAGTGACGGCTCGAAGGCTAGGAGGTCTCCGGTCGGATTGCAACGCGACGCAGATATCAGGAACGGGCTGCGGCTCCCATGAATGCGCAGGCGAGGTCGGTGAGCAGGCGTTCCCGTCCCGCCGGCGCCAGAAACGTGACACCATAGGGCACGCCGGCCCCGGTCACCGCGTTCGGGACCGCGATCGCGGCAAGCCCGAGCGGATTGGCGTAGTTGGTGTAGTAGCCGTTGTTGAAATTGGCGGTCAGCGGATCCCGCGCGACATCGTCGATGCTGAGCACGGTTCCGACCGTCGGCACGACCAGCGCGTCGTGGATCTGCCAGAAGTCACGGAGCATGCGCTGGACTTCCCTGACCTCATAGAGCGCGCGATAGGTGTCAGCCGCCGTAAACTTCCGGCTGCCGATGACGAGATCCCGCACGATCCTGACGCCCGCATCCGGATTGGCGTCGAGAAAGGCGCCGACCGAAACATCGCGCTCGGCGAGGAACGGCCCAAAGAACATCAGGTCGTTGATCGACGTGAACGGCGAAAAATCCGCAGAGGCGATCGACATGTCGAGCTGCCGCAGCTTGTGAAGCCCGTCGCCGAACAGCCGCTCCGTCTCCGCGTTGCCGAAGAACCTGAGCTGGTCCTGACGCGGTGTCGCGATCCGAAGCGGCCGCGCCGGCGATGCCTGCTCCCTCCAGCCGGCAAAATCGTCAGGCGAAAAGCAGTCCTCGGGATCGCGTCGCGCCAGTACGCGATAGACGTCATAGCCGTCGCCCGGCGTCTGCGTGTAGAGCGAGATCGTGTCGAAGCTTCGGCAGGCATAGACCATGCCGCGCTGGCTGAACGCACCGGGCGCCGGCTTGAAGCCGGTGACGCCGCAATAGGACGCCGGCACCCTGCCGGATCCGCCGGTATCGGTGCCGAAGGCGAAGGACGACGTGCCGGACGCGACCGACACCGCCGCGCCGGAGCTGGAGCCGCCGGGAATGTAGTCGGGATTGTGCGGGTTGCGCGCGATGCCGTAGGGCGAGCGCACGCCAACCAGGCCGGTTGCAAACTGGTCCATATTGGTCTTGCCAATGTAGATCGCGCCGGCGGCGATGGCATCCGCGACGACCGGGCTGGTGTCTTTCGCGACATAGGCGAATTCCGGACAGGCCGAACTGGTCTGCTCGCCCGCGACATCGATGCAGTCCTTCACCGAGACGATCAGCCCGTAGAGCGGCAGCCTCTCGATCTCACCGACGCGCGCATCCATCGCACGCGCAGCAGCCATGACCTTCTCGGGCTGGGCTTTCGAAATCCAGACCCCGCTCTGGTCGGCGTCGGCAAGCCGCGACAACACATGCGCGGCAACATCGGACGGCTTCAGCGCGCCGCTGCGATAAGCGGCGCGGAGATGGCTGGGCGAGATATCCATGGCGGTCATGTGCCTGCAGGAACGGGACTATGCCGGCGAGACTGGCCCGCCGGCGCTGGCCTCAGTGGCCGATGATTTTCTCGAGATAGGTGGGCTGGATGAACGCCTCGAAGTCGGCGCGCGGCAGCAGCTTCGGCAGGCGCTCCTGCTTCACCAGGAAGTCGGCGGTCGCCACCAGCGTATCGACGAACTTGCCCTTCTTCACGGATGAACCGAGATACTCCCCGGTGAGCTGCTTGTTGCAGGGAACCATCCCGGTGCCCTTCATCATGCGCGTCGCATCCTCGAGCGGCAGCGACAGCTCTTCGGCGATGATCTCGGCCGTCTTCGCCGGATTCTTCAGCCAGAAATCGATCCCCTCGCATTCGGCCTTGAGGAACTTCTCGACATAGGAGGGATATTTGTCCGCGAACGCATTCATGACGACGCCGATGTCCCAGGTCGGGTAGCCGCGTTTGGCCATCTCGCCCGAGGTGATGAGGATCTTGCCGCCGTTCTTCACGGCCTTGTCGAGATTCGGCTCCCAGAACCAGGCGGCATCGATGTCGCCGCGCAGCCAGGCCGCTGCGATATCCGAGGGGGCGAGGTCCAGGATCTTCATCGAGGCGGGATCGACACCCTCGTCCTTCAGCGCCTGAAGCAGCAGATAATGCGTGGTCGAGCCGAACGGCGCGGCGACGGTCTTGCCCTTGAGGTCCTTGAGCGAGGTGATGTTCTTGTCGGTGCGGACCACCATCGCCTCGACATAGTCGAGCATGTTGACGACGAAGATGCCCTTGATCGGCAGCGCGCGTGTCACGCCGATCGCGGTCGGCGGATTGCCGAGACCGCCAAAGTCGACGTCGTTGCCGGCGATCGCGCGCAGCATGTCGCCGCCGCCGCCGACCTTGACGTATTTGATGTCGACGCCCGGCATCTCCTTGGCGAGCAGGCCGAGATGCTTCGTCACGAGTTGCGCGTTCACCAGGTTCAGATAGCCGACCGTGATCTTGGCCGGCTTGTCCTCGGCGCGAACCGTCGTCGTGAGCGCCAGCGTGGCAAGTGCGATCGTGGCAACGAGTCTCTTCATCATGTGGATCTCCCCTTGGATTGAATTCAGGCCCACGGCATCAGAAGCTTGGCGATGCCGCGCATAATCAGGTCGAGCACGACGCCGGTGAGGCCCAGCACGATCAGGCCCATGATCACGACGTCGGACAGCAGGAACTTGGCGGCATCCCAGATCATCCAGCCGATGCCCGCGGAGGCCGCGACGATCTCGGCGGCGACCAGAACGGTGTAGGTGAAGCCGAGCGAGATACGCATGCCCGCAAGGATCAGAGGGCCCGCCGCCGGCAGATACACGTGGAACAGCAGATGGCGCCGTGTCGCGCCGAGCGATTGCGCGGCGCGCACATAGACGGGATCGACGCTGGTGACGGCCTGGATCGTCGAGATCACGATGCCCGGCAGGCCGGCGAGAAACAGCAGCGACAGCTTCGAGCTCTCGCCGATGCCGAGCCACATCACCAGCAGCGTATAGAGTCCGAGCGGCGGCAACGGCCGGTAAAACTCGATCAGCGGATTGAGCAGTGCGCGCGCATTGCGCGAGACGCCCATGAGAACACCAAGCGGGATGCCGATC
Organism: Bradyrhizobium sp. CCBAU 53338; assembly: GCF_015291665.1. NCBI lineage: Bacteria > Pseudomonadati > Pseudomonadota > Alphaproteobacteria > Hyphomicrobiales > Nitrobacteraceae > Bradyrhizobium > Bradyrhizobium sp. CCBAU 53338. The sequence continues at coordinate 1,588,679 of NZ_CP030048.1, read as the reverse complement.
AGGCAGGCCAGGGAGAAGGCGACGAGGATGCGATAGAGGCTGGCGCCGAGGTGCTGAAGCAGCGTCGCGCCCTGATACCCCTTGGTCATCGTCTTGATGAACGCGGCCCACACCGCCTGCGGCTTCGGCAGAAAGAGCTCGTTGGCCCAGCCCATCTCCGTGACGACGATCCATGCCGCGAGCAGCACGACGATGGTGAGCGCCGAGAGCAGAACGGATCGCGAGACCTTCGGCAGTCTCAATCGCAGCGTGCCCCGCCGCGTGCGATCGGCCGAGATCGGAATGGCCATGGGGCTAGCCTCGACGCTCATGTGCGAACTCCCAGGATCTGCATGATGGTCAGCGCATAGATCCGCGTCGCCATCACCGACTTGGTGATCGAGATGTTCTCGTTGTCGACGGCCCAGCCGTCCTCGCCGGGACCGAAGGTCACCGCGTTGATGCCGGCCTCGCGGAAACGGATGGTGTCGTTGAAGGCGTTCTTGCGGTTGACGCCGGGCTCGCGGCCCAGCAGGCGCCGGTAGACCGCGCGCAAGGAGCGGCAGGGCTCCTCCTCGATTGGCACCGGCTCGGTTGCGTTGACGAACAGCGAACCGGGCACCTGGCGCACCACGACCTTGACGTCGTTGACGCCCGCGAACGTCGCCTGCCCGAGGCGCTCGATGTCGGAGATCACGCTGTCCAGCGTCATGCCCGGCACGATGCCGACCACCGCGAGCGTGATGGTGCAGGCATCGGGGGAGAACTGCATCTCGCCGGGCAGGCCGCCGCGGATGCGCACCACCGAGCAGCATGGCGGCGTGTGCCCCATGAATTTGCTGGGCACGTGAGTGAACGCCATCTCCTTCAGCTTCGGCAGCAGCTTGGCCGCCTCCATGATGGCGTTGACGCTGATGTCGGGCCGCCAGATGTGCGACTTGATGCCCTCGACCGTGACCTCGACAAGGCAATGGCCGGAATTGGCGACCGAGAGGTTCATGCCCCAATCGCCTGATACGTCGCCCCACGCCGTCGGCTCGGCGGTGATCTCGTAGTCGGCGGTCAGGCCGACCTTGTTCAGCATGTAGATGGAGCCCTCGGTGCCGTTGCGCTCCTCGTCGACGGTGTAGCAGCACATCAAGGTGCCCTCGAACCTCACGCCCTCTTCGATCAACGCCTGCACCGCGAGCAGCGATGCCGCGAGATTGCCGCGCGTGTCGGAGGTGCCGCGCGCATAGAGCCGGTCGCCGTGACGCGTCGCCTTGAACGGATCGAAATCCGTCATGTGCCATTTGTGAGGCTCGACGGCCGGATAGGTGTCGAGATGATCGTTGAGGATCAGCGAGGGCGCGCCGTCGCGTCCCTTCAGCACGCCGAGCACGTTCGGCCGGTGCGGCTGCGCGCTGTGTTTTGTCACTTCCATGCCGAGAGCTTCGAGCTTGCCGGCGACCAGCATGGAGATCGCCTCTTCCTCGGCGGGCGGCAGGTCGGGATCGAGCGGATTGCCGGAGCGCGGCTGGCCGGTGCGGATCAGTTCCGACGCCAGTTCGAGCCAGCGCTCTTCCGTGATGCGCGACAGCACGCGCTGCTCGAGATCGGAATAAGGCGGGGTGACAGACATCTGCATGACGGGTTCCGTTGACTCACGGCGCCGGCCGCGCCGCTTCGTTGCAGCACCCTCATTGCAGCGACCGTGCCAACCGCCGGAAAAGCCCGCGATGGCCAGATTAGCGATTGCAGTTCAATGCCTTGGACGAAAATCTCGAACGCGCAAATTTTTGCGCCCGAGATGCGGTTTGCCGAAGAGGCAGCGCGGGCTGAGCAGACTGGCCTCAGTGTGTGGACGGCAGGTCCGGATCGTCCATGCGGCGCCAGCCATGCAGGACCTGACGTGTCTCGCGCGCGAAGGCGAAGATATTCCCGCCGCCGGCCGGCTGATCGTGGACACGATCCACGGCATGGCCGGCATATTGGCAGAGCAGCACCGGCACATCAGGGTCGATCTGCACCTGCGGGTGGGTGAGATAGCGGACGATGTCGGCGGGCATGTCGGATCGCGCTTCGGCTATTCGTCCGAGAACTCGTCTTCCTCGTTGACCTTGTCGTGCTTGCCCTTGCGCGCACCGAGCGAGCCGGTCACGTAGGGATCGCGCGAATTCGCGTACGGATTGCGCCGCTGCGCGCGCGCGGCCACCTCTTCGCCGGAGACTGCGGCCGGCTGGCAGATCAGGCGGCGGCTGGCGCGACGCATCAGGTCGACGTGAATGTGATCGTAGTGATAGGCGTTCGAGCCCGGCGCCAGCACCGTGGTGAAATGCGCGCACGCGCCCGACTGGACGTCGCGCAAGAACCCCTGCTCTTCCGGCATGCCGTGCCAGCCGTCCTTCACGGTGATGCGGCGGCCGTCGGCGAGCGTGAAGGCGGCGACATCGAGCGCGTTGCCGAAGGCGTGCTCGGAGATATGGGCGTGCGGATTGCCGTTCATGCCGCGGCAGGAATAGGCGGAGATCTGCTTGATCTCGACCACGCGGGCGCCGAACCAGCGCATCGCCGAGGGCTGCACGGTGTCGGCGAACCAGCGGTCGAGCTCGGACACGATTGGACAGGCGAGCGTCGCAGTCGGCTTCACCGCGACCGGACCGACGGCGGTGACGGGATTGCCTTGCGCGGGACCCAGCCGCGGCAATTGCGGTTGCGCAGGCGCTTGCGAATACGGCCCGGGACCGGGCTGACGCGCCGGATAGCTCGGCGCATTCATGTAGCGCGCAGCGCCTGCGGCGTCCGTGCCCTCGGGCGGCAAATCGATCTCGTCTTCCTGCGGCGCCACGCCGGGTGCGCTGAGCGACACCGGACCCGAAGATGCGCCATAGCCGGCGGGCTGGCGCACCGCGCTTTCAGGATAGTTCGATCGCTGCGGATAGCCGGATGCCGGATAGTTCGATTGCGGCTGCCGCACCGGCCAACGCGGCTGGTTGCCGATGCTGCCTGGTGGTCGCAGATCTTCGTCGGCGAAACCGTAGCTGGCGGAGGGTTCGCCGATGGCGGCGACCTTCAGCGGGAACTCGGCTCCGCACATGCCGGGACCGGAGATCGGATCGATCCGGACGATGTCGGCGCTCTCTTTCACGGCGCCTGATTTCAGGCACGCCGCTTCGGCCTCGGCCCGCCACGGTTCGCGTTCGGCCTGGAAGAAGCCGCGTCCGCAACCCGCGAGCGAAACGAGGACGATGGAGCCGACGAGATACAAACGAACTCCGCGCGTCATGCGCGCACGTTCGGTGAATTTACTTAAAGACTCTTCAACGTGTCGGGTTCAGCTTTCCTTAACCATGCCGGCCGCGCCGCCGAGCCGCGCGTCGCAGAACGAGCTGTCGACATTCAGCGCGTCCTCGCCCCGCTTCTGCTTCAGCACATTGGTTCGGATGTCGGTATTGGCGCGAGCCGAGATCGCGCAGCCGGTCAGCAACGCGGCGATGTGGCCAGAATGTCTGCCGATGCGCGTCATGCGCACTCTCCTTGCATGCGTCGTCAGCCATCGGTCGCTTGCAAGGCAAATGCGGGTTCGGTGCAGGACGATTACAAATTGGACAGGGCCTGCACCCCTTCCCCCGGCGGACGAATTTGCGCCGGCGCACCCAGAAAGCAGCTGTGACGTCCATCACAGAAGGCCGGTCGGCGTCGGCATAGGGTCGAACCACATCCGATCCACGACCGACTTCAGTCCATCTCGGGACCCACGCCATCAGGAGGTTGTCATGAACAAGCTCACCATAGCCGCCGCCGCGCTCTTCCTGGCCTCGAGCGCTGCCGCGCATGCCGGCAATTCGCTCTCGTTCCAGATCGACGGCCAGCGCATCCGCATCGAGACGCCGCGCAACTGCGCCTCGCTCGATTGCGTCACCATCGTGGCGCCGGGCCTGTCGAACAAGCCGATCAGGCTCAACAACATCAACCTCAACGGCCTTGGCTCCAAGGACGATGACGACACCACGCCGCCGGCAACGACGGCCACCCCCGCGCCGGCTCCGGTGCAGCAGCAGCCCGCTCAGGCTGCGCCAGTGCAGGCCGCCGCGCCGACCGCACCCGCTGTCGTGCCCGCCGCCCCTGCCCCGACCGTTGCCGCCGCACCGTCCGTCGACACGACCACGCAGCCTGCGCCGGTTGCAGCCCCCGCTCCTGTTGCTGTCCCCGCACCCGTTGCCGCTGCGCCGGCACCGGCACCGGCGCCGGCTCCCGTGCAGGCGGCGAACACACCGATCGGCGTGTGGGCGACCGAGGAGAACAAGGGCAACGTCCGCGTCGAACAGTGCGGCACCAATCTCTGCGGCTATGCCGAGAAGACCAACGAACGGATCCTGATCAACATGAAGCCCGATGGCGCCAAGTGGAGCGGCCGCATCCACGATCCGAACTCCGGCCGCAACTACGACTCGACGATCGCGATGAAGGGCCCGAACGCGATGCGCGTGCAGGGCTGCGCCTTCGGCGGCATGTTCTGCGGCGGCCAGACCTGGAAGCGCGTGAGCTGAGGCCACACGCATCGCCGCTGGCAAAGGGTCTCGTTCCCGAGATGGCGCCACGTCCCGATATCGGGACGTGGCGTTTGAACGTTCGCCGGTCCCGTACGACGGGCGTTCATCCGCCATTCAGCAATCTCCGGCTGATATCGGCCGATCTCGCCTCGCATTCTCACCGGGACCTCATTCGTGGCTTTGATGGTGGCTTGGCGCCGCTTCGTGTTCGTTTTGCCGCTGCTGGCGCTTCCGCTGGCCGGCGCGGACAGCGCGTGCGCATCCGAAGCAATCGAGCTCGCACAAGTCCAGGCACAAGCGCAGCCGCAGGCCCAATCGACGACGGCGCCCTCTCCCGCGCTATCGGCCTCGCCAGCGCCGGCCGCCGATGTGCAGGCGACCACCGTCGAGCCGATCGGCAACGTCGCCACCGTGACGGGGATCGCGACCGTGATCCGCGACAAGAATTCCTATCCGCTGAAGGTGCGCGACGACATCTATCTCAACGACGTCGTGCAGACGTCCTCGAACTCCTCGCTTGGCATCACCTTCAACGACGCCACCACGTTCAACCTCTCCGCCAGCGCCAAGATCACCATCGACACCTATGTCTATGAGGACGGCGGCAAGCAGAATTCGGCGATCTTCGACATCGGCAAGGGCACGGTCGCCTTCGTCGCCGCAGCCGTGGCCAGGACCGGCGACATGAAGATCGCGACGCCGACCGCGACGCTCGGCATTCGCGGCACCACCGGCGTCGTCGACGTGCCCGAGAACGCGGCCGCGACCAGCGCCGGCAACGTCAACATCAAGCTCTATCCCGATGCCGACGGCCGCGTCGGCCACATCGACGTCAACGACCGCGCCAGCGGCACGCGGCTCGGCTCGCTGACGCAAGCCGCGAGCGGCTTTGCGATCCGGCCAGGTGCCGGCGGCCCGGGCGGCATGCGCTTCGCCGCAGTACCGATCACGATTCCGCCGCAGCAGATCGCGCGCGACCGCGGCTTCGTCAGCCAGGTGCACGCCGCACAGACCACCGGCCGCCAGATCGTGACCGAGCAACGCGACTTCCGCCGCGCCAACCCGGCCGCAGTGAGCCGGATTCCGCGACCGGCGCAGCCGCCGCAGCAACGGCAATTGCGTCCGAACCCGGCACCGAACCAACAGCAGCCGCAGCGGCCGAACGGTCGGCGCGGTCAGGACAACCGTCCGGGCCAGCAGCAGCCGGGTGCCGCGCCGAACCGTCAGGGAACGCCTGCGGGCACGCAGCAGCCGCAGCGCCAAGGCGGCGCCGTACAGCCGGGCACGCCACGCCCGGGACAGAATCAACAGCGGCCCGGTCAACAGCAGGGTGCCGGACGGCCGGCCGCCCAGCCACGCACTGGATTGCAGCCCGGCACGCAGTCGGGCGTCCAGCCGCAACAAGGCGCTGCGCCGCGCCAGCCTGGCTTGCAACGCCTGCCCGGCGCGCTACGCCCCGCCGCGCCGCGCAAGCCCGCCCTGGCTCCGGCACCGAAGGAAAAGAAAAAGCGATAGGCTGGAAGGCTCCGCTCCCTCCCCGTCATCGCGACGTGGAGAGAGAGACGAACAGAAGAGCTTACGCCTCGCCGCGCAGCCAGGCCTTTACCTTCTGCAACAACCCGTGCCGCAACTCATCGACGGAGGCGGCTTCCGCCGGTGTGAGCGTCTGCAAGGCCGCATCGATATCGTCGGCCGCGAGCGTTGGCGCCGGCTCCGGCGCTGGCGACGTCGCGAGGCCGGCCGCCGCGATCGCGATCGGGCCGACCTGGGTGAGAAAGGCGCGTTCATATTCGCGAGACAGACGCGCGAGCGCGTCATCGAGTGTCAGCCAGTCGACCGACTTGACGTCGTTCATCAGCTTGCGAACGGGGCCGCCATCGGCTTCCATCCGCCAGAAATGCACAACCTTCGAGCGCCCGCCCGACTGATAGGCCATCGTGCCCAGGAATTCGTGCATGGCGACGTCGTGGCCGGTCTCCTCCAGCACCTCCCGGTGCGCGGCCTCCTTCGGCGTTTCGCCGTCGTCGAGCTTGCCCTTGGGCAAAACCCATTCATTGCGCTTGCGCTGGCGCACGATGGCGATCAGCGGCGTGTCGCCACGCCGCAGCACAATACCTCCCGCCGCCATCACCGGCGCCCGCGCCATCAGAAATCCCGCCGTGTCGTCGACTTGTCCCCTTGGACGATATAGACGCCGGACGCGGCGGAATGAAGACTAGTTCCGCCGAAGAAGCGCTTGACCCGCGCGGATGCGCGTCCCCTCCGCGATCGCGTCGCAGAACGAAAAATCACCGGGCGCAAGGATGATGATGGTCGAGCCGTGCTCGAACCAGCCGAGTTCCTCGCCCTTGGTCACATCGACGTCGCAGGGGAAATTGACCGGCCCCCTGGTCTGCGCATTCAGCACCATGTCGAGGAAGTGCAACCGGATGCTGGCGACCAGGATCGCGGCCACCGGCACCAGCGTCACGGCCTCGCCGGTCAGCAAATGCGTGCGGATCACGGCGCGCTCGTTCTTGCAGAACAGGCGCTCCACCCGCTTCAGCGCGATCGGGTTGACGTTCCAGACGTCGCCATGGATCAGGGTGACGCGCTCAATATGCGCATCATAAGGCGCATGGAAGCGGTGATACATGCTCGAGGTCAGCCGCAGCGTGACGAAGCTGCCGTTGCGATGCTGCTCGACCAGCGCGGGATCGCCGAGCAAATCGAGCAGCGAATAGGGCGCGCCCTTGACCTGGAACAGCTCGGTGTCGGCGATCCGGCCATGGGCGCCGACGATTCCGTCAGACGGGCTTGCGACCACGGAAGGATCCGGATCGAACGGACGCAGGCCCGGCTTCAGCTCGCGCGTAAAGCAGTCGTGCAGGCTGTTAAAATGAGTCTTGCGCGCCTCCGACAGATCGAGGTCGGAGAACAGCTTCCACAGCGCGATCGAGAAGTCCCGCACCAGCGGATTCCTGATCTTGGAGAACCAGCCCATGAAGCGGGTCAGCGCTGCGCGGGGGATGCGGTTGGTCAGCAGGAAGTTGAGGTCTTCCTGCTGGGTGAAAGAGGCGATGAGGGCTTTGACTGTCATGAATCTGTCAGCTCACAGTATTAGCGCTTGTTGTCATGGAAACGACACTCCCGATTCTCTCGATGTCCGTGGCCGCGGCAGCGTCTGCTGCCGCCGTCCTCCCGAAGATCAAGGCGCGGGTCGAACTGTCCCGCGCCAAGCATCGCTCGCTCGCCGGGCACTCCAAGATGTCGCGCCGGGTGGCAAAGCTGCTGCCGTTCTACGAGTTTGACGGTGATAAATATTTCGGCTGCGACGGCGCGCCGGCGAACATCGTGGCCCAACGCAAGGACGCCTTTTTCCGTCTCGCCAGGCTCTACGCCGATCGCTACCCCAGGGGTCGCGCGATGACGAAGGAAGCGGCCGAGACGATCTCCGATCTCAACTTCACCGAAAGCTACCGCGTGCCGTTCCAGTTCTCGCGCCTCGTTCGCGAGCATCTGGGCACATCGACCTTCATGGAATCCTCGAGCGGCGTTACCGTCACCGATGTCGACGGCAACACCTCCTACGACCTCACGGGCTCCTACGGCGTCAACATCTTCGGCAACGACTTCTACAAGGAATGCATCGAGGGCTCGGAGAGGCGCGCGCACGCGCTCGGCCCCGTGCTTGGTCCCTACCACCCCGTCATTCTCGAGAACGTGCAGCGGCTCTGCCAGATTTCGGGGCTCGACGAGGTCTCGTTCCACATGTCCGGCACCGAAGCCGTGATGCAGGCGGTGCGCCTCGCGCGCTACCACACCAAGCGCACGCATCTGGTTCGCTTCGCCGGCGCCTATCACGGCTGGTGGGGCGACGTGCAGCCCGGCGTCGGCAATCCGATTGCCGCGCACGAGACCTATACCCTCTCCGAAATGTCGGAGAAGACGCTGCATGTGCTGAAGACGCGCAAGGACATTGCCTGCGTGCTGGTCAATCCGCTGCAGGGCCTGCACCCGAACGTCAACGCGCCCGGCGATTCCTCGCTGGTTGACTCCTCCCGCGGCGGCAATTTCGATCGCGCGGCCTACACCGAATGGCTGACGAAGCTGCGCGAGATCTGCACCGAGCGCGGCATCGTCCTGATCTTCGACGAAGTCTTCGTCGGTTTCCGCCTCGCGGCCGGCGGCGCCCAGGAATATTTTGGCGTCAGGGCCGACATGGTGACCTACGGCAAGAGCCTTGCCGGCGGCCTCCCGGTCGGCGTCGTCTGCGGCAAGCGCGAGCTGATGCGCCGCTTCCGCGACGATCGTCCGGCCGACATCTGCTTCGCCCGCGGCACCTTCAACTCGCATCCCTACGTCATGACGGCGATGGACGAGTTCCTGAGCCGCCTCGCCAGCCCGAACTTCCGCGCCATCTATGACGGCCTCGATGCGACCTGGAGCGGCCGCGTCCAGAAGCTCAACCAGATGATGACCGACGCCAGGCTGCCGGTGCAGTTCGCCAATTTCTCGTCGATCTGGACCGTGAAATACACCACCCCGTCCCGCTACAACTGGATGCTGCAATATTACCTGCGCGCCGAGGGCCTGGCCCTGAGCTGGGTCGGTACCGGCCGGCTGATCTTCAGCCTCAACTATACCGACGCTGACTTCGCGGAGGTCGCCGACCGCTTCGTCCGCGCCGCCGAGAAGATGAAAGCCGACGGCTTCTGGTGGCACGACGGCGTGCTCACCAACAAGAACATCAAGCGGCAGATCCTGAAAGAGATGCTGGCCAGGCGCTTCGGGCGTTGAGGCGGCGTACTCCGAAGCCGTCATGGCCGGGCTTGTCCCGGCCATCCACGCGTTTCCGCGCATGAACTCCAAGACGTGGATGCCCGGGACAAGCCCGGGCATGACGTAAACCGTAGACATTCGCGGTCCGGGTAGCGGCGTATCAGGCGTGCTGCTCTTCGAGCGCGGGCTCGGAGACGAGGCCCAGCGTGTGCTCGGGGTTGAGATGCAGGCCGGGGTCCATCAGCTCGCCGCGCATCAAGGCGAGCGGCGCGCTGCGATAGAGCATCAGATCGTGGAAGGGATCGGTCAGGATCTTGGTCATCCAGACAAGGCCGGTCTCGACGTCGCGGATGAAGAACAGGTGCACGGTGCGGAACAGGAGACCGCCGCCGCCGACCGCGAGCCAGATCTTGGCCACCTGCCGCACGAAGTCGGAGGCGCTGGCCCAGGGGGTGAACAGGCCGAACAGCGTCGGATCGACGAACAGCACCAGCGGCGATACCGCCCAGATCGCCATCAGCACCACCTTGCGCTGAAGGTTGTAGCCGACCTTGATCTCTTCCTTGTACTCGTGCGTCGCCTGGTTGATGTGGTCGTAATCGTGCGGCTCGAAGAAGAAGTGACCGGCCTGGCGCGAGGTCATCGAGACCAGCCAGCCGACCAGCGCCGAGATCATGGGATCGACGAACAGCCAGACATAGGCAAAGAGGAAGCTCAGCGCGCTGACGAAGTGCAGGCTCTGGTTGATGCGGCTGTGGTGATAGTAGCGATGGTCGTCCCAGCGCTGGATCCGCAGCTGCTCGAGGTAGTTCTTGATCATGCTCTCCCCCAAAATGCTTTCGGGTTCAGGATTTACAGGGATTCGATGTACGCCGTGTGACATCATCATTTTGTCATGTGACGATGTGCAGCGACGCGGTGACGCACGCGAACGCGTGAGCGGCGGAATGACCGCCGCTCCTGCAGCCGTGCTCAAGCCGCCTTGGCGATGTCGACCTTGCGGAAGCGCACCAGCGAGAAATGGCCGAGCGGCGGAATCAGGCGGCGCTCCGCGAGCTCGATGCCCTTGGCGCCGGAGAGCCATTTGGCGTAGCGCGACCAGGCGAACTCGGCGGTGCGGAAGCCAAGCGGACGCACCACAGGCTGGAGCTTCTGCTCGATGAAGCGCCGCATGCCGGTATCGGCGCTGACGCGGGTGAGGATGATCAGCTCGCCGCCCGGACGCAGCACGCGGGCGAATTCGTCGAGCGCCTTCTCCGGATTCGGCACGGCGGTGACGACATACTGCGCCATCACGACGTCGAAGGAATTGTCGGGGAATTCGAGCTTCTCCGCGTCCATCACCGCGAGGCCCTCGACGTTCTTGAGGTTGCCTTCGCTGACGCGGCGGCGCGCCTTGTCGAGCATCGCGTCCGAAATGTCGGTGCCGAAGATGCGCAGGTTCGGGGCATAGAGCGGCAGCGAGATGCCGGTGCCGACCCCGACTTCGAGCACGCGACCGCCGATCTTGTTGGTGGCTGCGATCGCGGCCTGGCGGCCCTTGGCGAACACACCGCCGAACACGAGATCGTAAACCGGCGCCCAGCGGTCATAGGCCTGCTCGACCGAGCCACGGGTGAGGTCGAGCTGCTGGGTGCCGTCAAGGTTCATGATCTTAGCCATCGATGAGGTTCTCGCTGTGGGTCAAATATGGATCAACCGCGCACCGGCCGCCGCGCCATCCGAGGCGAGGCGCGCAGGACGCGGCTGGGCTGAAGTGAGGTGAGGTTGCCGACGAACTGGCGCGCGCTGTTCTCCCACGAGCGCTCCAGCGCGAAGTGGCGGCAGGCCTCGCGCGACATCGTGAGCGCGCGCAGGCACGCGGCGCGCAGATCGCTGTCGATCGCGCCGATCGGATGATCGGCGATGACGTCCTTCGGGCCCGTCACCGGAAACGCCGCAACCGGCGTACCGCAGGCGAGCGCTTCGAGTTGCACGACGCCGAACGTGTCGGTGAGGCTCGGGAACACGAAGACATCGGCGGCCGCGAGATGAGCAGTCAAATCCGCGCCCTTCTTCTCGCCGAGGAAGACTGCATCTGGGTATTTCTTTTCGAGCGCCGCCTTCTGCGGGCCGTCGCCGACGACGACCCTGGTGCCGGGCAGATCGAGCGAGAGGAACGCTTCGAGATTCTTCTCCACGGCGACGCGGCCCATGGTCATGAAGATCGGACGCGGAAGGTCGAGCTTGGCCGGGCTATCGGGGTGGAACAGCTCGGTGTTGACGCCGCGGCCCCAGAAGCCGAGCCGCTTGAAGCCACGGCCTGCGAGTTCCTGCCGCAGCGACGGCGTCGCCACCATGGTCATCGCGGCGGCATCGTGGAAATGGCGCAGCACGGCGTAGCCGACCGCATCGGGAATGCCCGTTCGTACCGAGACGTATTCCGGAAAGCGCGTGGTGTAGGAGGTGGTGAAGGCGAGCCCGTTGCGGCGGCAATAGGCCCGCGCGGCCCAGCCGATCGGGCCTTCGGTGGCGATATGCAGCGCTTCCGGCGCGCACCTCTCGATCCGGCGCGCGATCTCCTTGCCTGAAGGCAGCGCAATGCGCAGGCCCGGATAGGTCGGCAGCGGCCAGGACCGGAAGCCATCAGGGGTCAGGAAGTCGATCTCGACATCGAGGGCCTTGGCGGCGGCAGCCAGCGAAGTCAGCGTGCGGACTACACCGTTGACCTGCGGATGCCAGGCGTCAGTCGCGATTAATACCCGCATGGGGAAATCCCGAGAGTTTGATGATTCTCGGCTGAGGACCATCAACCACGGATATTTCAGGCGTGTGACGTCACAGAAATGTCGGCCCGCTGTTTTGTTCGTTAACGCGTCCGCCCGGCCACGAAACTGTCATGAAACAATCCTTGCCGCGATGAAACCGTTTTCGGTTTTCCGCGCAAACGTCCCGAAACTTCTTTCCGTTAGGGAATTAGGCAACGGAGCACCGCAACGGTGCCGGGGTGACCAAGAAACACCACGCAAACAGGGGCGACCAATGTTCAATCTGGACACGTTCAAGACGTATTCGCGCGCCGTTGCCGTCAGTGCGGTGGCCGTTGCTGCAATTGCATTTGCGGGCCCGGCCAAGGCCGCGCCCGTGCAGCTGTTTCCGTTCTTCCAGCCGCTGCCGGTGATGACTGCGCCGCAGCCGCTTCAACCCTACCAGCCCTATTCTGCACCGACCTACCAGACCGCGCCGTCTGAGGATCAGGATGCCGTCGAGACGCCGGCGCGCTTCCGTCGCCAAACGGTTTCGTACGCGACGCGCGAGGCGCCGGGCACCATCATCATCGATACGCCCAACACCTATCTCTATTACGTGCTCGGTAACGGCCAGGCGATCCGCTACGGCATCGGTGTCGGCCGCGACGGCTTCACCTGGTCCGGCACGCAGTCGGTGACCAAGAAGGCCGAGTGGCCGGATTGGACCCCGCCGCCGGAAATGATCCAGCGCCAGCCCTATCTGCCGCGCCACATGGCCGGCGGCCCCGGCAACCCGCTCGGCGCCCGCGCGATGTATCTCGGCGGCACCGTCTACCGCATCCACGGCACCAACGCCCCCGATACGATCGGCAAGCACGTCTCCTCAGGCTGCATCCGCCTGACCAACGCCGACGTCACCGACCTCTACGCCCGCGTCAACGTCGGCACCAAGGTGATCGTGCTGCCGATGACCGAGCGCCGCGCAGAGCTTCGCTAACGCAGCGCACGAACAAGATTGAGATGCGAGCGGCCCCGACGATGTCGGGGCCGTTCTTGTTTGCGCTCGCTCGTCGCTCACGACCACCCCGAGAGCAGCCGCAGCCACGCCGCCGAATGAAACGCGCTCATCAAGAGATACATCGGCACCATCCCGCCGAGCGACAGCCCGTGACCGGCGGCGCAGAGCATGTCCGCCGGGCCGCCACCGATCATGGCCGTCAACACGGCCATGATCGCGAAGGTGGGCGTGGCCGCAAGACCCAGCCATCGGGCGAGGTGGGATGCGGCCTTGCCGCCGTCGCGGCGGGCGCCGGCGGGATGGGTCTCGCTCACTGCGCGCCCTTGGCGCGAAGCGCGATCTCGCCGGCGTCCGACACCTCGACCCATTTCTTGTCGGGCGCGGCTCCCGCCTCGTAGCTGTCGTTCCAGTTCCACCATTTGTAGGTCGGGCTCTGCGGATAGCCTGGGGGCGAGTCCTCCCAAGGCTCCTGGCGGCCGAGCGGGGTGATGTCGAGATAGTTCCAGGTGCCGCCCATCTGCTCGTCGCCGCGGCTCTTGATCAGATAGGTGCGGAAGATGCGCGTCCCGTCGCGGAAGAACACGTTGGTGCCGTGCCACTCGCCGACGCCGAAATCGGAGTCGAAACTGTCGGTGATGGTGACCCACGGGATCTCCCAGCCCATCCGCTTCTTCAGCCTGAGGATATCGGCCTGCGGGGCGCGCGAGGCGAACACCAGCGTGGTGTCGCGGGCGTTCAGATGGGAGACATGGGCGACCTGGTCGGCCACCATGGAGCAGCCGCGGCAGGCATGGTCGGGCCAGCCGAACACGCCGGGCTCGAAGAAGGCCCGGTACAGGATGAGCTGGCGCCGGCCCTGGAACAGGTCGAGCAGACTGGCCTTGCCCGAGGGCACCTCGAATGCGTAGGCTTTGTCCACTTCCATCCATGGCATGCGCCGGCGTTCGGCGGCGAGTGCATCGCGGGCGCGGGTATGCGCCTTTTCCTTCACGAGCAGTTGCTGACGGGCTGCCTCCCAGTCCTGCGGCGACACCACCGGCGGTGTCTGCATGGCGGTCTGTCCGTTCGTCCCTGCCTTGTCTGCTGACGTCATCATGATTCTCCAAATCTCTCGCTCACCGCACATCGTCGGCCGTGGGCGAGTTCTCGCACCAAGCGGTTGCGCGGTGGGAGTAACAAGTGTGGCGGGATTTTCATGGAGTCGCTGATCACGGCTGCAGCACGGGCGCTCGAGGCCGGCGATCCGCTAGGCGCGTTGAACCGCGTCGCACTGCGCAACGATGCACCGTCGCTGGCGCTGCGCGGCATCGCGATGGCGCAGCTCGGCGATCTCGCCAAAGCCAAGACGCTGCTGCGGAGCGCCGCCCGCGCTTTTGGACCGCGAGAGGCGGTGGCGCGTGCGCGGTGCGTGGTGGCCGAGGCCGAGATCGCGCTGGTCTCGCGCGATTTGAGCTGGCCGGCCAAGACGCTCGCTGGCGCACGCGCGAGCCTCGCAAGCCATGGCGATCTCGCCAATGCCGCCCATGCAGGCCATATCGAGGCGCGCCGCCTGCTCCTGCTCGGGAGGATCGACGAGGCCGAGCGCACGCTGGCCGAGATCGGAGCTTCTCCGCTGCCGCCTGCATCCCTGGTCGTTCGCGATCTCGTGGTTGCCGGCATCGCCATCAGGCGGCTGAAAACCAGGGATGCCCGCGCCGCGCTCGATCGCGCCGGCAAGGCGGCGCTGCAAGCCGGAATCCCGGCGCTCGTCGCCGAGGTCGACAGCGCGAGCCTCATCCTCAACACACCGGCCGCACGCCTGATCGCGCGCGGCAGCGAGCACCCGCTGCTGCTCGGCGAGGTCGAGCGCCTCGCGACATCGACCGCGCTCGTCGTCGACACCTTCCATCACGTCGTGCGCAGGCAGGGCACGGCCGTATCGCTGGGAACAAGACCGGTGCTGTTCGCGCTCGCCCGGCTGCTGGCGCAGGCATGGCCCGCGGATGTCTCGCGCGAGGCGCTGATCTCGGGCGCGTTCCAGGCGAAGCACGTCGACGAGTCCCACCGCGCGCGGCTGCGCGTCGAGATCGGGCGGCTCCGCACCCAGCTCAAGCCGCTCGCCGGGATAAGCGCGACCAGGCAGGGCTTCGAGCTGGCCCCAAAGAAGACGCGCGACGTCATCGTGCTGGCACGCCCGGTCGAGGAAAAGCACGCCGCGGTCCTTGCCATTCTCGCCGACGGCGAGCCGTGGTCGAGCTCGGCGCTCGCACTCGCGCTTCGAATGAGCGCGCGCTCGGTGCAGCGGGCGCTCGAGGAACTCGCGCGATCGAACAAGGTGCAGTCGTTCGGACACGGCCGCGCGCGGCGCTGGATGACCCCGCCGGTGCCGGGATTCCCGACAGGCTTGTTACTCCCCTCGCCGCTGGCAAAGGCGTAGGCTGGTCGCATCACAGGGGTCGAGCCAATGAAGCGTTCCACTGCCGAGATCGTCAGGGAGTACGGACCATTTCCGGACGTCGAGGCCGTGCATGGCGTCAGCTATGACGGCAGGCATGTCTGGTTCGCGTCCGGCGACAAATTGAATGCGGTCGATCCCGAGAGCGGCAAGGTCGCGCGCTCGCTCGACGTCGCCGCGCATGCGGGCACGGCATTCGACGGCCGCCATTTGTTCCAGATCGCGGAGGATCGCATCCAGAAGATCGACGCGGCGAGCGGCGCGGTTCTCGGCACGATCCCCGCGCCGGGCGGTGGCGGCGATTCGGGACTAGCCTGGGCCGAAGGCTCGCTCTGGGTCGGGCAATACCGCGACCGCAGGATCCATCAGATCGACCCCGACACCGGCAAGATCCTCCGCACCATCGAGAGCAAGCGCTTCGTGACCGGGGTGACCTGGGTCGACGGCGAACTCTGGCATGGCACCTGGGAAGGCGACGACAGCGACGTCAGGCGGATCGACCCTGAAACGGGCAGGATACTCGAGCAACTCGACATGCCAGAGGGGACGATGGTTTCGGGGCTGGAATCCGACGGCGGCGACCGCCTGTTCTGCGGCGGCGGCGCCTCCGGCAAGGTGAGAGCGGTGCGCCGCCCCAGGCGCAGCTAGCACGCGGTCGCAGCCGTTAACCCATTTGCCGCAATTCCACCCCACCGGTGCGCTCTAGCGCCCTCCTCGCCTGCCCTGTAAAACCTCTGTCGGGGCGGCTTGGGGGATCGATGCGTCTGACGTTGAACTTGAAGACTGTGCTGATCGCCATTGCGGTGCTCGCGTCGTCGTTTTTCATCAGCCTGAAGGTGATGGACCTGCTGTCGCCGCGCGCGACCAATTCGGCGCCGCCGGTCGCGCAACTGCCGCCGCTGCCGCCGGTGTCCAAGAGCTCGATCGTGGTGGCGCCGGTCGCGATTGCGCTGTCGGCGATCCGGGAGCAGGCCGAGAAGGCTGCACCGCGCAATTTCGCCGGCAAGGCCGAGAACCCGATCTCGCAGATCCTGCAGGACGCCGATATCGGCTGGACCGCCTCCCGCGGACCGATGTCGGCGACCGGCGACAAGGACGTGCTGACGCTGTCGACGCCGATCACCGGCAAGCTGAACGTGACGGGCTCGCTGTCGGCGAAAGCCACCGGCGCGCTCGGCGATGCGCTGGGCAGCGTGCTCGGCGGCGACGCGGCGAAACGGATCGGCGCGGTCAACATCAAGAACTTGAACGCCAGCGCCGAGATCAAGGGCAGCGTGGTCGTCACTTCGCGCCCGAAGCTCGCGGCTGCCTGGCATCTCGAGCCCAATCTCGGCGCGCAGGTCAATCTCGGCGACACCAACCTCAACGTCGCCGGCGCCAAGGTCAACGTGCCCGCGCAGGTGAAGCCGCTGATCGACAAGACGGTCGGCGAGCAGCTCAACGTCGTCGCCGAGCGCATCCGCAACGATCCCAGCCTGCGCGAGAACGCGAAGCTGCAATGGGCCAAGGCCTGCCGCTCGATCCCGCTGCAAGGCAGCGGTTCCTCGGCTGCGCTGCCGCCGCTCTGGCTCGAGATGAAGCCTACCCGCGCGATCGCGGCGCAGCCGCGCGTCGATGCGCAGGCCGTCACGCTGCTGCTCGGCCTCGAGGCCGAGACGCGCGTGACCTCGACGCAGACCAAGCCGGACTGCCCGTTCCCCGACAAGATCTCGATCGTGCCGCCGACCGGCACCGGCGTGAACATCGGCGTGCCCATCGACGTGCCCTTCACCGAGATCAACAAGCTGATCGCGGCGCAGATGGTCGGCCACACCTATCCCGAGGACGGCTCAGGTCCGGTCGAGGTCACCGTGAAGGGCGTCAACGTGATCCCGTCAGGCGAGCGGCTGCTGATCTCGCTGCTGGTGCGCGCCAAGGAAAAGAAGAGCTGGCTCGGGCTCGGCGCCGAGGCGACCGTGCACATCTGGGGCCGGCCGATGCTCGACCAGGCGCAGCAGACGCTGCGGCTTGCCGACATCCAGCTCGCGGTGGAATCCGAGGCGGCGTTCGGCCTGCTCGGCGCTGCCGCCCGTGCAGTGGTACCGCAGATGCAGCAGGCGCTGGTGCAGAAGGCGACGCTCGACTTGAAGCCGATTGCCGCCAACGCGCGCGAGAAGATCGCCGCCGTCATCGCCGACTTCCAGAAGAGCGAGGACGGCGTCAAGGTCGAGGCCGATATCAGCAGCCTCACGCTGGCCGACATCGCCTTCGATTCCAAGACGCTGCGCGTGGTCGCGGAAGCCGGCGGTACGCTGAACGTGTACGTCTCCAAGCTGTCGGGGATGTAGCGCGCTTTCATGCACGGAATCCGCGCAGCCTCTTGTCGCTTGCGCCGCTGGCATTCTCGTTGGAGGATGCTAAGCTGATCGCCGCAACCTCGAACGAGGTGCCGACAGCATCGTAGGGGACAACGCGAGGACAACATGGAAGCCGGCATGGTCACGCCTGCGCCGGCATTGGTGCGCTTTTCCGGCATTCAGAAGACCTATGATGGCGAGCATCTCGTGGTGAAGAACCTCGATCTCGACATCAGGAAGGGCGAGTTCATCACCCTGCTCGGCCCGTCGGGCTCGGGCAAGACGACCACGCTGATGATGCTGGCCGGCTTCGAGGTTCCGACCCAGGGCGAGATCTACCTCGCGGACCGCCCGATCAAGAACATGCCGCCGCACAAGCGCGACATCGGCATGGTGTTCCAGAACTATGCGCTGTTTCCGCACCTGACGATCGAGGAGAACGTTGCCTTCCCGCTGTCCGTTCGCAAGACGAACAGGGCGGAAACGCAGGAACGCGTCAAGGCGGCGCTGCGGATGATCAAGATGGAAACGATGGCGCAGCGGCGGCCCGGGCAGCTGTCCGGCGGCCAGCAGCAGCGCGTGGCGCTGGCCCGCGCGCTGGTCTTCAATCCGCAGCTCGTGCTGATGGACGAGCCGCTCGGCGCCCTGGACAAGCGCCTGCGCGAGCAGATGCAATTGGAGATCAAGCAGTTGCACGAGACGA
This sequence comes from Bradyrhizobium sp. CCBAU 53338, assembly GCF_015291665.1. Taxonomy (NCBI): domain Bacteria; kingdom Pseudomonadati; phylum Pseudomonadota; class Alphaproteobacteria; order Hyphomicrobiales; family Nitrobacteraceae; genus Bradyrhizobium; species Bradyrhizobium sp. CCBAU 53338. The sequence continues at coordinate 1,570,187 of NZ_CP030048.1, read as the reverse complement.
TGGGCATCACCGTCGTCTATGTCACCCACGACCAGAGCGAAGCGCTCACCATGTCGGACCGCATTGCCGTGTTCAACGACGGCATCGTGCAGCAGATCGACCGGCCCGACGCGCTGTACGAGCATCCGGTGAACAGCTTCGTCGCCAATTTCGTCGGCGAGAACAACGTGCTTGATGGCACCGTCGAGACATCAGACAAGGATTATTGCCGCGTCGCGCTGGCGGCGGGCGGCACCGTCATGGCCCGTGCGGTCAACGTCTCAGGCGCGGGCGCAGCGACCTCGCTGTCGGTGCGGCCGGAGCGCATCGCGATTGTCCCTGACGGCGCCTCCAGCGACGGACCGAACCGGCTGCCGGCCAAGGTGCAGAACACCATCTATCTCGGCGACCACGCGCTGGCCGTGCTCGACGTCGCCGGGAATGCCGAGTTCATGGTCAAGCTTCAGCCGGGCGCGCATGACAGCCTGAGCCCTGGCGAAAGCGTCTTCATCACCTTCCGCCCCGAGGATTGCCTCGCGCTCGATCCCGTCTGATCCCAACGAATTCTGCATCGCTCGACTTCAACCGCAACGCATATGAAGAAGGAACAAGGACCATGCTGAAGCGCAAGACTGGCAAGATTGCTCTGGGTTTCGTCGCGGCGTTCACCGCCGGCGCTGCGCTGGCCACATCGGCGCAGGCCCGAGACCTCACCGTCGTGTCGTGGGGTGGCGCCTATCAGGATGCCCAGAAGAAGGTCTATTTCGAGCCGTTCAAGAAGGCATCGGGCGTGCCGATGAACGACGAGTCCTGGGACGGCGGCGTCGGCGTGTTGCGCGCCAAGGTGCAGGGCGGCGCGGCCACCTGGGACGTCGTCCAGGTCGAGAGCGACGAGCTCGCGGTCGGCTGCGAAGAAGGCCTGTACGAGAAGCTGGATTACTCCAAGATCGGCGGCGAGGCTGCTTATATCAAGCCGTCGGTCAATCCCTGCGGTGTCGGCGCCATCCTCTATGATTTCGTGCTCGGCTACGACAAGGACAAACTGAAGGACGCGCCCAAGGGCTGGGCCGACTTCTTCGACACGAAGAAGATTCCGGGCAAGCGCGCCCTGCGCCAGGGTCCGAAGACCACGCTCGAGATCGCTCTCATGGCCGACGGCGTCGCGCCGAAGGACGTCTACAAGGTGCTGGCGACCGACGAGGGCGTCGATCGCGCGTTCAAGAAGCTCGACACCATCAAGGGCGATCTCGTCTGGTGGAAGGCCGGCGCGCAGCCGCCGCAATTGCTCGCCTCCGGCGAGGTGGCGATGACCTCGGTCTACAATGGCCGCATCGACACCGCGAACAAGAACGAGAAGAAGAACTTCGGCATGGTGTGGGACGGCGCGCTGTTCACCCTCGACAGCTGGGTCATCCTGAAGGGCAGCCCGAACAAGGACGCCGCCTACAAGTTCCTGGATTTCGCCGGCAAGGCGGAGAACCAGTCGAAGCTGTCGGAGAACATCGCCTACGGCACCTCGAACAAGGACGCGGCCGGTCTGTTGCAGCCCGCGGTTCTGAAGGACCTGCCGACCGCGCCCGACAACATCAAGAACGCGGTCGAGATCAATGTCGCCTTCTGGCTCGAGAACATCGACCGTCTCACCGAGCGCTTCAACAAATGGGCCGCGAAGTAGCGCACGACCGAACCGGCACGTGGCGCAGGCAGAGAGTGGATACCCTTCGCCTGCGCCCAGTCCCTTGCCCAGAATGATCTGTTCATGACAGCAGCGTCCCTGACCGGCGCCGATAGCAAGACCAGCGTGCCGCTCAAGCGCCGCCTGAAGCGGGCGGAGCGCGCACGTCAGTTCAAGGCCCTGGCGCTGGTTGTGCCGCTGCTGCTGTTTCTGCTGTTCACCTTCGCCGGGCCCATCGCAGGCATGCTGTGGCACGCAGTCGATGACCGGGAGGTGCGCCAGGTTCTGCCGCAAACGATCGCAGCTCTCGCCGGCTGGGATGGCAAGGATCTGCCGGACGAAAAGACATACGCGGCGCTGGCAAGCGACATCCAGGCGGCGCGCGCCGCCGGCACCATCGCCATCGCGGCCAAACGGCTCAATTACGCCCTGAACGGTTTTCGCACGATCCTCATCGGCACCGCACGCAATCTGAAGACCGTGCCGGAAGCAGGCACGGCAAGGGAGACGCTGGGCAAGATCAACCCAGCCTGGCGCGAACGCGCAACTTGGACGACGATCAAGGACGCCGGTGGCCCGGTCACCAGCTTCTACCTTCTGGGGGCGCTCGACCTCGTCAGGAACGCGGACGGCGCGATCGTCGCAGCCCCGCCGGATCAGGCCATCTACCGCGAGGTTTTCGCCCGTACCTTCCTCATCAGCCTCGGTGTCACAGCGCTCTGCCTGATACTCGGCTTTCCGGTCGCCTATCTGCTCGCGGCGCTGCCGCCGGGCAAGTCGAACCTCTTGATGATCTTCGTGCTGCTGCCGTTCTGGACGTCGCTCCTGGTCCGCACCTGCGCCTGGATCGTGCTGCTGCAGAGCAATGGCGTCGTCAACGACAGCCTGCACTGGCTCGGCATCATCGACGAGCCGTTGCGCCTGATCTACAACCGGTTCGGCGTCTGCGTGGCCATGACCCACGTGCTGCTGCCGTTCATGATCCTGCCGCTGTACAGCAGCATGAAGGCGATCTCGCCGGCGTATATGCGCGCCGCCGCCTCGCTCGGCGCGCCGCCCCTTACCGCCTTCCTGCGGATCTATCTGCCGCAAACCCTGCCCGGCGTCGGCGCGGGCAGCCTGCTCGTCTTCATCCTTGCACTCGGCTACTACATCACCCCCGCCCTCGTCGGGGGCGCCGCCGATCAGATGATCAGCTACTTCATCGCGCTCTACACCACCGAAACAGCCAATTGGGGCCTGGCTTCGGCGCTGGGGGCGGTGCTGCTGCTCGCCACAATTCTGCTCGCCCTCGTCTACGGCAAGCTGGTGCAGGGCCAGCAGGTCACGGGAGGGATGAAGAATTGAGCGACGCTCCCTCCTTGCGTACACCCAGCCAGCGCATCGCGTGGACCGCAACCATGGTCATCTCCGCGCTGGTGTTCGTCTTCCTGATCGCGCCGATCCTGGCGATCATGCCGCTGTCCTTCAGCTCGGGCTCGTATCTCACCTATCCGCTGCCGGGCCTCTCCTTGCGCTGGTACGACGAATTCATCACCTCGCCGCGCTGGATGAATTCGCTGAAGAACAGCATGATCATCGGTGTCGCTTCGACGCTGCTATCGATGGCGCTCGGGACGTTGGCAGCTCTTGGGCTCGCGCAATGGAAGAGCCGGTTCAAACCGCTGGTGCTGGCTTTCGTGCTGTCGCCGGTCGTCGTGCCCGGCGTCATCACCGCGGTCGGTCTCTATTTCTTCTTCGCGCCGATCGGGCTGACCGGCAGCTATCTCGGCCTGATTCTCGCCCACACCGCGCTCGCAACGCCGTTCGTGGTGATCACGGTCGGCGCGACGCTGCAGAGCTTCGACACCAACCTCGCCCGCGCCGCTGCCTCGCTCGGCGCATCGCCGCTTCAAGCATTCCGCCGTGTGATCCTGCCGCTGATCCTGCCGGGCCTGGCATCGGGCGCCCTGTTCGCCTTCGCGACCAGCTTCGACGAGGTCGTGATCGTGCTGTTCATGGCGGGACCGGAGCAGCGCACCTTGCCGCGCGAAATGTTCAGCGGTATCCGCGAGAACATCAGCCCGACCATCACGGCGGCCGCAGTGATCCTGACGACGGTTTCGGTCATCCTCCTCGCGACGCTCGAAGGCCTGCGCCGACGCAACGAGCGGCTCAAGGGCGGCGGCTGAGCGCCCCCAACTGTCATTCCGGGACGCGCCCTCTTGGGCGCGAGCCCCGGAATCCATTCACCCACCGTCGCTGCGGCACGATGGATTCCGGGCTCTCGCTGCGCGCGCCCCGGAATGACGGAGAGCACTACCTATTTCTCACCCCACCTCGCAAATCCCCGGCCTTTGCCCCAGCGCCGGTTTGTCGCTAGAACAGTCCCCGCAACAAAACCCCAACAACAAGACTGAGGGAGAACAATATGCAAAGACTCATCGCCGCGGTCGCGGCCAGCTTCGCCATGGCCGCAACATGCGGCACGGCGCAGGCCCAGATTTCCGACAACGTCGTCAAGCTCGGCGTGCTCACCGACATGTCGAGCCTCTATGCCGACGCGACCGGCAAGGGGTCGCTCGCCGCCGTCGAGATGGCCGTCGCCGATTACGGCGGCAAGGTCGCGGGCGTCCCGATCCAGGTCGTGTCCGCCGATCACCAGAACAAGCCCGACGTCGGCGTCAACATTGCCCGCAACTGGTACGACAACGACAAGGTGGACGCGGTCATGGACGTGCCGACCTCATCGGTCGCATTGCCGATTTCGGCACTGACGCGCGAGAAGAACAAGATCAACATCAATTCCGGCGGCGGCTCCTCCGACATCACGGGCGTCGCCTGCTCACCCAACACAGTGCACTGGACCTACGACACCTATGCGCTGTCGAACGTCGCCGGCAAGGCGATGGTGAAGCGCGGCGAGGATACCTGGTTCTTCGTCACTGCCGACTATGCCTTCGGCCAGGCGCTGGAGCGCGACGCAGCCAATGTCGTCAAGGAGAGCGGCGGCAAGGTGCTCGGCGACGTCCGCCACCCGCTCAACTCGTCCGACTTCTCGTCGTTCCTGCTCCAAGCCCAGGCCTCGAAGGCCAAGGTGGTCGCGCTGGCGAACGCCGGTGGCGACACCACCAATGCGCTGAAGCAGGCCGCCGAGTTCGGCATCACGCAAGGCGGCCAGAAGATGATCGCGCTGCTCATGGAAATCACCGACGTTCATTCGCTCGGCATCAAGGCGACGCAAGGCCTGATCATCACCGATGCGTTCTACTGGGACACCAATGACGAGACCCGCGCCTTCTCCAAGCGCTTCAACGACAAGGTCGGCCACATGCCGACCATGATCCAGGCCGGCCTCTATTCGGCGACGATGCACTATCTGAAGGCGATCGAGGCTATCAAGACCGACGAAGCGCCGAAGGTGATGGAGCAGATGCGCAAGATGCCGATCAACGACTTCTTCGCCAAGAACGGCAAGATCCGCATCGACGGCCGCATGGTCCACGACATGAATCTGTACGAGGTGAAGAAGCCCGAGGAATCCAAGGGCGAGTGGGACCTCTACAAGCTCATCGCCACCGTGCCCGGCGACGAAGCCTTCCGCCCGCTCGACAAGGGCGGCTGCCCGCTGGTGAAGTGAGGCTGGCTCTATCCGCCGTCATTGCGAGCGTAGCGAAGCAATCCAAAATCCCTCCGCGGCGACGGTCTGGATCGCTTCGTCGCACCAGCGCAAAATTGCTCTGCAATTTTGTCGCGGGCTCCTCACACTGACAAAAGACAGGACAGCGCGCCCGGTGGAAAACCGGGCGCGCTTCGTTTCGGCACTCACGCGATCCGCATTACTCCGAGTACTTGAACTCGGGCATGTTCTTCAGCTGGTCCTTGGTCGCATTGAACACGGCGTGGTCGGGATACCACTTCGACGACGAACTCTTCGTAGTCGTGGTCGTCTTCTCGGTGCTGGTCGCAGCGCCGGTCGTCGTGGTCGCGGCCGGCTTGGCGTTCGGGTTGGTCGTCGTGGTAGAGGCGACGGCCTCATTGACGAACTTCAGCTTCTCGTACGGCACGGCGACGAGATGCTCGCCCATGCCGAGGAAGCCGCCGACGCCGATCACGGCGATCTTGATGCTGCCGCTCTTGTCCATCAGCAGGTCGTTGATCGAGCCGATGTTCTCGTTGGCCTCGTTGTAGACCTTGACGCCGTCCATCTTCGAGGTACGCCATTCGCCCGACGCGCTCGTCGTCGTGGTCGTCGCCGTCGAAGCCGTTGGCGACTTCTCGGTGGTGGTCGTGGTGGTGGCGGCCGGATTTTGCGCAAACGCAACGGTCGCAAGCAGAGCGGTGCCGGCAAGGCCGGCGGCGATCGATTTCATCAACATTGTTGTCCTCTCCTTCAGCAGAAAACTTGTGCGGAGAGAACAGCCACGATCACGCGCAGTTCCTAGCGTGCGGCAATTTCGTTGCGCCATCGCGGTGCAGCGGCGCGAGCAGAAGTTCCTGCTCGGGAACGTGCGAGATGCACAGTTCCCCGCCGACGATCATGCGCCCTGGGTGAAGCACGATCGCGGCGAGGAACGCGCCGACCAGCGTCGCGCAGGTCAGCTCTTGTAGTCGATCAGCAGCGCCGAAAAATCCGAACTGCTCGACGCGCTCGTCGTGCCGTCGGCGCCGTAGGAGGAGTTCGACGACTGCGACTGCTGCAGCGCCTGGAGAAACTGCTCGAGGATCTTGGCCGTGCTGCTGTCGGTCGAACTGCTGCTCGTCGAATCCGTCGACGACGAGGAATCCGAAGAGCCGTCATCCGACGGCGGCGGACCGGGAGGCGGGCCGCCCGCGCCGCCGGGACCGCCGGGGCCCTTGGCGAAGGCGGACTGAAACACGCCCTTCAGTTCGTCGGCCTGATCCGACGTCAGCGTCCCGCTCGAGACCTCGTTCGAGATGAGATCGTCGATCTTGGATTTCAGCCCGTCCTTGGACGGCCTGGTGCCGCTGGACTGATCGCTGGAGCGGCTCTGCTGGAGCGCGGTGTCGATGTCTTGCAGGGCGGTCGTGAGCGCGGACTGGTCCGAGGACGAGATCGTGCCGTCGGACACTTCCGACTGCAATTCCTGCTGTAGCCGCTGGAGCGGCGACTGGTGATGACTGGCGGAAGCCGCCGAAATCGAAGTCATGGATGGCACCGTGGTTTTTGCGGGGTTTCGGACGCAACTGCGCCACGGTATGGTTAACGGGCTTAACGGAACCTTGCCGCACGACGACGCAGTCGTTGCCCTTTGTTGCGGAAATACATTCCGAAACAAACGGAAACAAAAATCTTCGCCTTTTGGCCCGAATCTTGGACAAACAAGGCCCATGGCCATTCCCTCTCCCAACATCCTGGTCGTCGAGGACGACCGCGAAACCCGGACGTTGATTGCGAAATATTTGCGCAACAACTCCTGCAACGTGACCGCTGTGAGCGACGGGCGCGAGATGTCGCGTGCCATGGCCGACCACCGCGTTGACCTCATCATTCTCGACGTCATGCTGCCCGGCGAAGACGGTCTCAGCCTGTGCCGCAAGGTGCGCTCCGAGGCGCAGACGCCGATCATCATGCTGACCGCGCGCGGCGAGGACGTCGACCGCATCGTCGGCCTCGAGATGGGCGCGGACGATTACCTGCCGAAGCCGTTCAACCCGCGCGAACTGCTCGCCCGCATCAACGCGGTGCTGCGGCGCCAGGCCTCCGCCCAGGCCGCAAGCTCGATCGAGGGGGCCTCGACGCTCGCCTTCGAAGGCTGGCGCATCGATCTGCGCCTGCGCGAGCTGCGCAATCCGGAAGGCGCCCGCGTCGCGGTGACCAGCGCCGAGTTCGACCTGCTCCGCACCTTCTGCGAGCGTCCCGGCCGGGTGCTGTCGCGCGACAGCCTGCTCGACCTCACGCAGGGCCGCAACACCGGCTCGTTCGAGCGCTCCATCGACGTTCTGGTCAGCCGCATCCGCCGCAAGATCGAGCCCAATCCGGCCGACCCCACCATCATCAAGACGGTGCGTTCCGGCGGTTACCTGTTTACGCCCAGAACGGAAGCGGTTACGACGCCCCTGAGCAACTGACAGGGCGTGCGACGATGAGGCCGTTCGGGTTCTTCCACCTCAAGGGCATCGGCGGCCAGATCGCCGCGCTGGTGCTGGCCTCGACCGTCGCGCTGCATCTCGTCGTCACCACCGCCTTCCTGATCAGCCGGCCCGACCGTCCGGACGCGCCGCCGGACGGTGCCCATCAACTGACCGATGCGGCGCTGCTGCTGAATTCAGCTGCCGAGAGCGATCGGCCGCGCCTCGTCGCCGATCTGGTCCGCGCCTTCCCGAAACTCCGGATCGAGACGCTCGCGCCCGGCACGGCGACGATCGTCGCGGACAGCGACAGCCAGCACCTGCACGGGATCCGCCGCCACCTCGGCCACGGCTTCAAGGTGGGACGGCTTTCGCCCGACGGCGACGCCTATCGCATCGGCGTGGAGTTGCCCGACGGCAGCATGATCGCGGGCCACGTCGAGAACGGTCCGCGTCCCTGGTTCTGGGGCGCGCCGTGGCTGGTGACGCTGATGACCGCCTTCATCTGCATCACCGTGCTCGGCCTGTGGGCGGCGCGCGCGCTGGCGACGCCGCTGTCGTCCTTTGCCAAGGCGGCCGAGAATTTCAGCCTCGACGGCGAAGCGGAGCCGCTGCCCGAGCGCGGCCCGGAGGAGATCCGCTCGGTCGCCCGCGCGCTCAACCGCATGCACGAGCGCATCGCGCGGCTGATGTCGGATCGCACCCGCATGCTGGCGGCGATCAGCCACGACCTGCGCACCCCGATCACGCGGCTGCGCCTGCGCGCCGAGTTCATCGAGGACGAGGGCAACCGCAAGCGCATGCTGATCGACCTCGACCAGATGCGCTCGATGCTGGAGAGCGTGCTGTCGCTGCTGCGCAACGACCGCCAGATCGAGGCGATCACGCTGGTCGACATCGCGAGCACGCTGCAACTCGTCGCCGACCAGTTCGGCGACATGGGCCATGTCGTGCACTACGAGGGCCCCGCTTCCGCGACCGCCGCCGCGCGGCCCGACGATCTGCATCGCGGCGTCACCAACCTCGTCGAGAACGCGGTACGCTTCGGCGCTGAAGTGACGATCCGCCTGGACGTCGCCGGCACCAGGCTCGTCATCGACGTCGAGGATGACGGTCCCGGCATCTCGGATGCGCGCAAGCAGGAGATGCTGGAGCCGTTCGTGCGCGGCGACGACGCGCGCACCATGGACGATTCCACCGGCTTCGGCCTCGGCCTGTCGATCGCGCGCGCGATCGCGCTCGCCCATGGCGGCGAGCTGTCGCTGCACGACCGCCAGCCGCACGGGCTGATCGTGCGGATGCAATTGCCGGTGTGGCAGCAGCCGCGGCTGGCGGCTTAGGACAGCGCCCTACGCCGCGAGCGGCGGATATTCGGCAGCCTTTCCGGCAACCTTGGGCTCGTCGAAGATCGCGATCGCCTCGAAGCGATAATTGCAGGCGTGGCAGGTCCAGAGATAGGACACCCGTCCCTCGCCCGGTTCGATCCAGTCGGGCTGCGCGATCGGCGCGCCGCACTGGGCACACGGGTTCTGTGTGGGCAGAGCTTGTCCGGACATGTCGCCGCTATGGGTGTCGACCATGGTTGTTTTTGTCATGGCACCTCTCCCGATTCGCAGGGCGCTTCATACTCGCTTTCGCGGGCTGACGCGAATAGACAGGCTCGCTGCCGCGAGTTGTCCGCCTGAAGGAACTTCTGCGCCGGCATTGCGTCGTAACCGCGGCTCTGCGCCGCAAAAACGTCAGCGGCGGCGTTTGGTCACATCATCGCCGCGTTCGGCAGGCCTAACGGCGGCCGGGCGCAGGCCATTCAGGCAAGCCGGGATTTCAGATGAAGATTTTACGCATCGCCGCGCTGCTCGCGGCCGGATTGGTGTCATCGCAGGCCGCAGTCGCGGGCCAGGCCGAATATGCCGAGATGGTCGCGATGCATGCGCGCGCCAACGGCGTGCCGGAGGCGCTGGTGCATCGCGTCATCATGCGCGAGAGCCGCTATCAGCCGGGCCTGGTCGGCCATGGCGGCACCATCGGGCTGATGCAGATCAAGCTCGCGACCGCCCGCGGCCTCGGCTACACCGGCGATGCCGCAGGCCTCCGCGACCCCAACACCAATCTCACCTATGCCGTCAAATACCTCGCCGGCGCCTATCACGCCGCCAACGGCGACCACGACCGAGCCGTGCGTTATTTCGCGGGCGGCTATTACTACGTTGCAAAGCAGCAGCGCCGGCAGGCCCTGCAGCAGGCGAGCTTCGAGCCGCAACTCGAGCCCAACGGCAATCCGCAGCCGATGTTCGGCGCCGCGCCGCACAGGAAGCTCAGCCTGCACGTCCGCAACGCGCGGGCGCAGTCGCTCAGATAATCCCCCGTTCCAGCCAAACGCGTTGACACAGGCCTCCACAAGCCTACATTAGAGCCGTTCCGAGGGGTGCTCCGAGGAGGAGCTGAGATACCGCTAAATGGGCAAACCCGCCCAGGACCGCGGTGACCCTTTGAACCTGATCCGGGTCATGCCGGCGAAGGGACAGGGATGTTGCAGACGACCAAGCGACCGGATTCACCGGTATCCATCATCGGCGCAGGCATTGCAGGAGCCTGGCAGGCGCTGTTGTTCGCGCAGGCCGGCCACACCGTGACGCTCCACGAGCGCGGTGACGCGGCGATGGCCGATGCCACCAGCCATTGGGCCGGCGGTATGCTGGCGCCTTACTGCGAGGCGGAGGTCGCCGAACCCGTCATCTCCAGGCTCGGCCAGCGCTCCCTCGACATCTGGCGGCGCGAGCTGCCGGATACGCCGTTCAACGGCTCGCTCGTCGTCGCCCATCCGCGCGAGCGCAACGATTTCGAGCGCTTTGCCCGCATGACCGAGGGCCACCGCCGGCTCGATGCCGCGGACCTCGCCGCGCTCGAGCCGTCGCTGGAGGGTCGCTTCCGCGATGCGCTGTTCTTCGCGAGCGAGGGCCATGTCGAGCCGCGGCGCGTTCTGCCGAAGCTGCACGAACGCATCAAGGCCGCCGGCGGCACCATCAAGTTCGGCAGCGACGTCAGTGCCGCCGACCTTGATGGCATCGTGATCGATTGCCGCGGCATCAGTGCGCGCGACGAGCAGAGCGAGCTGCGCGGCGTCAAGGGCGAGATGATCCTGATCGAGACCGGCGAGGTGCAGCTGTCGCGCCCGGTGCGCCTGATCCATCCGCGCTGGCCGCTCTACGTGATCCCGCGCGAAGACAATCTGTTCATGCTGGGGGCGACCTCGATCGAGGCCGAGGACACCGGCGTCAGCGTCCGCTCCGCGCTGGAGCTGCTGGGTGCAGCCTACACCGTGCATCCGGCATTCGGCGAAGCCCGCATCGTCGAATTCGGCTCGGGCCTTCGTCCCGCCTATCCCGACAATTTGCCGCGCATCGGCGTGCGCGGCGGCAAGATCAGCGTGAACGGGCTCTACCGCCACGGTTTCCTGATCGCCCCTGCCCTCGCCGAGCTGACGCTTAGCTTTGTCGAGCGCGGCCAGATCGACAACGAGGTGATGCAATGCGCGTGATCGTCAACGGCGAGCAGCGTGAGATCAGTTCAGCCAGCGTCGATGCGCTGCTCTCCGAGCTCGACTACGAGGGCACGCATTTCGCCATCGCGCTGAACTACGACGTCGTGCCGAAGAGCCGCTGGGCCGAGACCGCACTCAAGGCCGGCGACGAGATCGAGATCATCACGCCGCGGCAGGGAGGCTGAAGCCATGGTGACCTTCTACGGCAAGACCTTCACCTCGCGCCTGCTGATCGGCAGCGCGCTCTATCCCTCGCCTGCGATCATGCAGGACGCCATCCGCGCCTCCGGCTCCAACATCGTCACGGTGTCGCTGCGGCGCGAATCCGCCGGCGGCAAGACCGGCGACGCGTTCTGGAAGCTGATCCGCGAGCTCGACGTATCGGTGCTGCCGAACACCGCGGGCTGCCGCAGCGTGCGCGAAGCGGTCACCACCGCAAAACTCGCGCGCGAGCTGTTCGGCACCAGCTGGATCAAGCTGGAGGTCATCGCCGACAGCGACACGCTGCAGCCCGACGTCGTCGGCCTGGTCGAGGCCGCCACCATCCTGATCAAGGACGGCTTCGAAGTGTTCCCCTATTGCACCGAGGATCTTTCGGTCGCCAATCGCCTGGTCGATGCCGGCTGCAAGGTGGTGATGCCGTGGGCCGCGCCGATCGGCAGCGCCAAGGGCATCATCAACCGCGATGCGCTCAAGCTGCTGCGCGAGCGCCTGCCGGACATCACCCTGGTGGTCGACGCCGGCATCGGCGCGCCCAGCCACGCGGCTGAAGCGCTCGAACTCGGCTACGACGCCGTGCTGCTCAACACCGCGATCGCCAAGGCCGCCGATCCCGTCGCGATGGCGAATGCCTTCCGCCTCGGTATCGAGGCCGGCCGCACCGCATACGAGGCCGGGCTGATGAACGCCCGCGACTTCGCCTCCCCGTCCACCCCTGTCGTTGGGACCCCGTTCTGGCATGCCGTATCCTGATCGCAACGCGTATCCTGATCGCTTTTACCCTGTCGTCGACAGCCTCAACTGGGTCGAACGCCTGACCAAGCTCGGCGTCGGCACCATCCAGCTGCGCGCGAAAGAGCTGAACGACGCCGACGCGCTGCAGATCGTCACCGATGCGCTGGCGATCACCGAGGGCACGCAAGCCAAGCTCGTCGTGAACGACTATTGGCGCGCGGCGATCGTCGCCGGCGCGAAATATCTGCATCTCGGCCAGGAGGATCTCGCCGACGCGGACCTCAAGGCCATTCGCGAAGCCGGCCTCTCACTCGGCGTCTCCACCCATGACGACGCGGAGCTCGAAACCGCGCTCAAGGCCAAGCCCGACTATGTCGCGCTCGGTCCGATCTTCTTCACAACGCTCAAATCGATGCGCTTCGCCCCGCAGGGCATTCCGAAGATCACGGAATGGAAGAAGCGCATCGGCAACATCCCGCTGGTTGCGATCGGCGGCATCAAGTTCGAGCACGCCGCGGAGATCTTTGCCGCGGGCGCCGATTCCATCGCCGTGGTGTCCGACGTCACCCAAAATGCCGATCCCGATGCGCGGGTGCGGCAATGGCTCGGCCAGAAGGAGGCTGCGTGATGCGCACGCTCTCTCCACACCCTCAACTGTCATCGCCCGGCCTTATGCGCAATTGCGCATCAGGACCGGGCGATCCAGTACGCCGCGGCTTTTCCGTATCCCATCACCGCCTCTGGAATACTGGATCCCCGCCTTCGCGGGGATGACAGCTGTAATCGACGCTCGCGCAGCGACACCAACGAACTGAGTTAAGGAGGATCCCATGAACATCCGCTCCAACCCTGAAAAAACCATCCCCGCCGTCACCACCGGCCCCCTTCCCTCCTCGCGCAAGATCTTTGCGTCGCCCGATGCCGCGCCCGACATGCGCGTGCCGCTGCGCGAGATCATTCTCTCAGAAGGCGCCGGCGAGCCGAACCTGCCGGTCTACGACACCTCGGGCCCCTACACCGACCCTGATGTCACCATCGACGTCAACGCGGGCCTTGCCCGCAACCGCAAGCAGTGGGTGCTGGAGCGCGGCGGCGTCGAGGAATATGAGGGCCGGCAGATCAAGCCGGAGGACAACGGCAGCGTTTCCACCGACAACGCCGCACGTTCCTTTGCCGCCTATCACAAGCCGCTGCGCGGCCTCGACGGCCACAAGATCACGCAGCTCGAATTCGCCCGCGCCGGCATCATCACCAAGGAGATGATCTACGTCGCCGCCCGCGAAAATCTCGGTCGCAAGCAGCAGCTCGAGCGCGCGGAAGCAGCCCTTGCCGACGGCGAAAGCTTTGGCGCCGCGGTGCCGGCCTTCATCACGCCGGAGTTCGTGCGCAGCGAAATCGCGCGCGGCCGCGCCATCATCCCCTCCAACATCAACCACAGTGAACTCGAGCCGATGATCATCGGCCGCAACTTCCTGACCAAGATCAACGCCAATATCGGCAATTCGGCGGTGACGTCGTCGGTCGAGGAAGAGGTCGAGAAGATGGTGTGGGCGATCCGCTGGGGCGCCGACACCGTGATGGACCTCTCGACGGGCCGCAACATCCATACCACGCGCGAATGGATCCTGCGCAACGCGCCGGTGCCGATCGGCACCGTGCCGATCTACCAGGCGCTGGAGAAGTGCAACGGCGATCCGGTCAAGCTGACCTGGGAGCTCTACAAGGACACGCTGATCGAGCAGTGCGAGCAGGGCGTCGACTATTTCACCATCCACGCCGGCGTGCGCCTGCAATACATCCACCTCACCGCTGCCAGAGTCACCGGCATCGTCTCCAGAGGCGGCTCGATCATGGCGAAGTGGTGCCTCGCGCATCACAAGGAGAGCTTCCTCTACACCCATTTCGACGAGATCTGCGACCTCATGCGCAAGTATGACGTCTCGTTCTCGCTCGGCGACGGCCTGCGTCCCGGCTCGATCGCCGACGCGAACGACCGCGCGCAGTTCGCGGAGCTGGAGACGCTCGGCGAGCTCACCAAGATTGCGTGGGACAAGGGCTGCCAGGTCATGATCGAAGGTCCCGGCCACGTGCCGATGCACAAGATCAAGATCAACATGGACAAGCAGCTCAAGGAGTGCGGCGAAGCGCCGTTCTACACGCTTGGACCGCTGACCACCGACATCGCGCCGGGCTATGACCACATCACCTCAGGCATCGGCGCGGCCATGATCGGCTGGTTCGGCTGCGCCATGCTCTGCTACGTCACGCCGAAGGAGCATCTCGGCCTGCCCGACCGCAACGACGTCAAGACCGGCGTCATTACCTACAAGATCGCCGCCCACGCCAGCGATCTCGCCAAGGGCCACCCCGCCGCCCAACTGCGCGACGACGCCCTCTCCCGTGCGAGGTTCGAATTCCGCTGGACCGACCAGTTCAACCTCGGCCTCGATCCTGATACCGCCAAGAGCTTCCACGACGAGACCCTGCCGAAGGAAGCCCACAAGGTTGCACACTTCTGCTCGATGTGCGGCCCGAAGTTCTGCTCGATGAAGATCACGCAGGACGTTCGGGATTATGCGGCGACGCTGAACGATCCGAACAGCGTCGGCATGTCGATGCAGGGCACCGCCGAAGACGGCATGGCCAGGATGAGCGCGAAGTTCAAGGAAATGGGGAGCAGCGTTTATCTGGATGCGGAGAAGGTGAAGGAGAGCAACAAGGTGTTGTGAGGCGCCTCCAGCTCAAAAAAAGGGGGGGACTGGCCAAGGCCAGTCTCCTCAGCTACGAATCTATGAGTGGATCGAAGCTTCCGATTTCGACGTTTCCCTCCAGGAACAGACGGAGCATCTCGTCAGAACCATCACGGAACCATTTTTCGTTAGACCAAGGGTGCCGGCTGACGAACAACTCACCCATACTCGCAAGCACCATGAGTTCGCATCGAACTATTTGACCCTGCCGAGAGCCATAGACCAAACGGCTAAGCTCACTTCCATCATAACCTCGCACACAGCGTTCGAGCTGACGTAAAGTACGAAATCCGCATCTTCGCAAAGCACGGGCGAGGTAGTCATAAGACGACCAGCGGATGCGTTGATCTCCCCCGATTGTTTTTGCAAGAAATGCTTTGAGAGCATCAGGGGTGATCTCGACGTCGTCGATATCTCCCTCTTTAATCATCTGCCGCGCAGTTTGTCGAAGCCGGTCGTCCTCGTCTTGTACTGATTGAAATTCTCGATCAGCGACCTCTAGCATTCCAGCCAAAGCATTGAATCGTCGCCTTATCTCGTCTGGTATCACTGATGTTGATTTGTATTGAATGTCATGCTCGATTTCAGCCCAAGCGTGCTGCAAAATTGTACGCACCTGAACTTCGATAGTCGTGTCGGCGTATTTCTCGTATTCTGACAATGACGACCTCTTTGGTCCGAGAAGGACCAAATAATGTACGCTCTTGTACCCAAATCGTCCTTCGTCATAAAGCTTCTCGCCCTTGTCAGATCGCTCCAGCACGTGGAATTCGCTTAGAATAATCTCATCGATCTTCGCAATCGAATTTGGAAAAAAGGCTATTATCCTAACTCCTGCCAGATCCGTGATGTCTACCAGAGGATCTGCATATTTGGGGAGACCCGGATTTGACTCGCTGGGCTTCGTCGCTTTCAGACCGAAGCTGTGAGGATCTTTTGCTCGAGCGTCGATCGAGCTTATCTTGATTCCCGCCCTCTCAATCGATCGTTGCAGTATGTTCTTGGCCACAAGACAAGCTTCCTCGTAATGAGGGCGCTTCAACAAGTATGCACTCACCGCTTTCTCTTGGTGATTCCTAAAATCGAACTCTCCGTTCGAAAACTCATCTTCTGAGCAATCACAGGAAATCGATTGGCCGCCACATCTCGGACATCGCTCTACATCACATCCCGGGACATGAAACTGCCCCTTTATCGCAGCGCAGTCGTGGCACGGCCTAGAGTCCGCGCCCCAATCTTCGCCTTCATCGCCATAAGCTACCCGAGCATAACCTTTGCCGCTAATCTGATACGTTGTGATTTCCTGAGCCGCCTTCAGTTGCTCGGGCCATGAGGCGACCACCCTCACGCCGTTTAAAAGGACGAACCCGTCCGCTCCTGCCATGGTTCAACACCATCAAATGCGATCGGGCTGAATGGCCAGCCCGGCCTCCGTGCCTTGAACATCCTACATGATTTGATAGCCCGTAGTGTGGGTTAGCGTAGCGCAATCCACCACTGGCATCCAAATGCTCTCAAGCGGTGGTGGGGTGCGCCTGGCACCGTCGTGTGTCGAACTATCACGCTCGCGAGCGGCTAACCACTCTACGCAGCCTCACCCCAGCGACGCCAACTCCCGCGCAAGATTGTCGCGGGCGCGCCGATCATATCTCGCGGCGAAGGCGGCATCTGGATAGATGACCGGACGCGCAGCAAACCGGCGAAGCACTGCGGCGCGGCCGGCGCGATAGTCGACGTCGCTGACGTGGATGAACTCCTGCCGGATGGCTGCCGCATAGGCGTCATAGCGCGCGGGCGCAGCGCCGAGGATGCCGAGATCGATCGAGATCAGCACAGCGCCAAGACGATCGTCCGCCGCAACGTCGTGAGATTTCGTCAGCCGGATCAGGCGGCAGACCTCATCGCAGAGATCGGCGTGCACGTGCTGCTCGGCGAGCTCCGCGCTGCGTTCCTCGTTGTCCCGCCGGGTCGGATCGTACACGACATCGTGCCACCAGATCGCTTCGGTCAGTGTCTCGCGTTCGCGGCCCGAGAGGCCATCCAGCTGCGCAAGCGCAGCCAGGCAATCCTCGATATGCGCGAGGTTATGATAATGGCGGCCGGGCGCCATGTAGGCGGCAACCAGTTCTTCGCGGGTCATCGCGCAAGGTATAGGATGAATGCTGCGGAGATGGTAGCCATGGCTCAAGATGTCCAACCGCGCCCCTCACCGCCTCCCCGACCAGCTCCGCGACAACCTCCGCCTCGTCTTTGTCGGCACCGCCGCCTCGACGCGCTCGGCCGAGCTCGGGCATTATTACGCCCATCCCGGCAACCGCTTCTGGCGCGCGATCCACGAGGCCGGGATCACGCCGCGGCGGTATCAGCCTGAAGAGTTCGCATCGCTGATCGAGCTTGGGATCGGCTTCACCGATCTGTCCAAGTCGGGCGCCGGGATGGATCACCAGATCGCGGCTGAGACGATCGACGTGCCGGGCTTCAGGGCGAAGATGGATAAGTATCGGCCGCGGACGATTGCGTTCACGAGCAAGAAGGCGGCGAGCCTGTTTTATGGCAGGCCGTCGAGCGGGATTGTGCTGGGGCGGCAGAAGCGCGATGCGCGCCTGCCGGAGATCTTTGTGCTGCCGTCGCCGTCGGGGGCGGCGTCGGGGCATTGGACGATCGAGCCGTGGCGGGAGCTGGCGAGGTGGATCGCCGCGTAAGGTGAATTCACGCCAGCGCCTCAAACTCCGCCGTCGTCCCGGCGTAGGCCGGGACTCATAGCCACAGGCAGATGTTTGGCGAAGACTCGTCGTTCGGTACGTCTACTGGCTGCGATCGATAGATCACGCGGTATGGGTCCCGGCCTTCGCCGGGACGACACCGCTTATTTAGCCGGGTCGAGCGACGCATCGTTTAGTTCTGTCGAGCACACCCTACAGATCGAAATTCGTCGGCATCATCACCACGTCGCGGATGGTCATGCCGCGCGGTCGGGTCAGCATGAACATCACCACTTCAGCGACTTCGCCGGCCTCCAGCAGGCTTCCCGAATCCCTCGCTTCCTGCAGCTTCTCGGCCGGCCAGTCCGCGAGCAGCGCGGTGACGACGGGGCCGGGCGAGATCGAGCCGACACGAATGCCGTGCTTGAAGACCTGGCGCCGCACGGTCTGGACGAAGCAGTTGATCGCCCATTTGGACGAGGCATAGACCGGCTCCCACGGCGTCGGGAAATGCGCCGCCAGCGAGCTGGTGACGATGATGTCGCCGGTGCCGCGCGCAATCATGTGCGGCAGCACGTCGTGCACGTTCTTCATCACGACGTTGACGTTCAGGTTCAGCATCCGGTCGATGGCGATCGTGTCGGCCTCGACCAGGTCGCCGCCGACATAGGTGCCGGCGTTGGCATGGAAGATGTCGAGTTGGCCTGCCTTCTCCAGAATGCGCGGCAGCAACGTCGCGCAATCTTTGGGATCGAGCAGGTCGATCACTAGCGGAATCACGGCGTCGCCGTGCTTGTTACACAGCGCGGTCAGCGCCGCCTCGTCGCGGTCGACCATCACCACCCGCGCGCCGGCGGCCAGCATCGCCTCAGTGCTCGCCAGCCCGATGCCCGATGCGGCGCCGGTTACGGCGGCAACCTTGCCTTCCAGTTCTCTTGCCATGAGATCACCATCCTGCTGATGAGCAGCAGTATAGCGATGCAAGGCGGATTGGCGAAGATGCGCTTCGTAGGGTGGGTTAGCTCGCGGCTGCGCAAAGCGCAGTCGCCAGCTAACCCACCACTTCGGTTTCCGCGGCAACAGATGTGGTGAGTTACGGCTTCGCCTAACCCACCCTACGGCACTGTCACCCCTCATCCCGCCGCCGCCTTGTCCAGATCCGCAATCACGATCTTCCGCATCCCCATCATCGCCTGCATGACGCGGTTCGCCTTGGTCCGGTCGCTATCGCCGAGATAGCGGCCGAGCGCTGATGGCACCACCTGCCAGGACAGGCCGAACTTGTCCTTGAGCCAGCCGCAGCGCGATTCCGCGCCGCCGTCGGCAGTGAGCGCTTCCCAAAAATAGTCCACCTCCTCTTGCGTCTCCACGCTGATGAAGAACGACACCGCCTCGTTGAAGCGGTATTGCGGCCCGCCGTTGAGCGCGTTGAAACGCTGTCCTTCGAGCTCGAACACCGCCATGAAGTCGCTCACGATCTCGACTTTCGCGTTCGGGAACACCGATTTGTAGAAGCCGACGGCCTCCGGAACGTTGTTGTCGAACCAGAGAAACGGCGTGATGGAGGTCATATGCAATATCCTTTTGTCTCGGACCGGGCGCGCGGCTGCAAGCCACACTGCCAAGGACGCGGCCGGGTGCATCGTTCCGACAGCGGTGTGGGAATTTTTCGGCCCCGTCCCCGATCCACTCACCGGTTGAAACCGCCCGTCCTCCTCGATCGACGTCGCGCGCGGCCTATTGCAAGTGCGTGGTGGCAGCGATACGACTTTGGCTGGAAGGAACTCAGGGCGTCAAACAGCCGGGCCTCAACCGGCGCAGATCATGTCGAGGAAGCCGCTGCCATGAGCGACGATCTCTCCGGTGTCTGGGACGGCACATACATCCAGCCCGGCACGGGAATGGTCACGTTCACGGCGACGCTGATCCAGGCCGGCGGCGCGATCGGCGGCAGCGTCACAGAACCCTGCTCCAATCCGCGCTGCCCGGTACGGACCCACAATGCCGCGATCACGGGCCATCGCGCCGGCAGCGTGGTATCGTTCGTCAAGCGCTACGAGCCGCCGGGCTACGGCTTCTACACCGTCCATTACGACGGCATCATGAATGGCGAGGCGACCGAGATCGACGGGCGCTGGCGGCTGCCTGGAACGTCAGGATCGTTCCTGATGATCCGCTCCGGCAAGCGCGCGCAGGCGAACACGACGGACGACAAGGCCAAGCAATCGGCGCGCTGAGATTGATTGACTCGATGGAGGCCCCGGAAACGGATCACCTCTCCCGCAGGGAGAGGTCGGGTCGCATCGATAGATGCGATCCGGGTGAGGGGTTACAGTTTAACTTGACGCTGCGGCCCCTCACCCGGATTGCTCCGGCGCGCAATGGCGCGCCGGAGCAATCCGACCTCTCCCCGCTGGGGAGAGGTGCCGGACCGCCGACAGAGCTTGATTCTATCAATTGCGAGCCAGGGAGCGTGACGTCGATGCTGACCCTCTATTCCTACCCGGACCTGTTCGGCGTCGCCGACAACAATGGCTACGGGCTCAAGGTCTACGCCTTCCTGAAACTGTCGGGCGTTCCGTTCGTCCACGAGCATGTGTTCGACGCCTCCGCGGCGCCGCGCGGGCAGCTGCCCTACATCGTCGACGACGGCGAGACCATCGGTGACAGCGAAACCATCATCGCGCATGCGATCGCGAAATATCGCCTGACCATCGATGCCGCGCTGTCGCCAGCGCAGCGCCGCACCCATCATTTCGTCACGCGGATGCTGGACGATCTCTACTGGGTGATGTCCTATTCGCGCTGGAAGGACGAGCGCTACTACACCGCGTTCCGCGACGGCTTCATCGCGCAGCATCCGCAGATCGACGTAACAGGATTCGAGAAGGCGAAGGCGTACAACGCGCAGCGCTATCACTACCAGGGCATCGGCCGCTACACGCCCGAGCAGGCCTACGCGCGGGGACTTGCCGATCTGCAGGTGCTGGCCGAGATCGTGCCCGCGAACGGTTTCGTCGATGGCGAGCGGCCAACCAGCGTAGATGCCGGCATCTACGGCTTCATCGCGAATATCTACTACTTCCCGATCCCGACGCCGCTGAAGGCGTTCGTCGCCGCGAACAAGAACCTCGTCGCGCATTGCGAGCGGGTGCATGCGATGGTGAGCGGGTCGTTCGCGGTCTTGTAGGGTGGGTTAGGCTTCGCCCAACCCACCCTACGGCACCGTCCTCTACCGCATCGTGATCGCAAGCCCACTCAGATCCGCGTTCGCCATCAAGCCGACCTGGGTGCCCGACAGCTCGAGCACCGCGCCCTTCTGGTTGGTCAGCACGATGGCGCGGGCGCCGCGGCCGACGGCAAGGCCCGCACCGGCGGCGCCGTAGACGCCGGCGACGTCGGAGGGCCTGACGATGTTGGAGACGCGGCCGCGCAGCACGGTCTTGGAGCCGCCGAAGACGAGGCCGTAGTCGAGCCCGCCGGTCGAGAGCGCATAGGAGCGGCCGTGGAAGTTCAGCACGCCCGAGCCGCCGGAGCCGCCGATGAACCAGCCCGCCTTGTAGATCGTCAGCACCACGGTGCCGCCGTCGGCCTGCGCCGCGGTCGAGAGGCCGGCCAGCGCGGCAATGGCGACGAGCGCGGCACGCAGGGTGGAAGCAATCTTCATGGGGCGTCTCCGGGGGCTATTTTTCAAGGGAGGGACGAACGAATCAGACGCTGCAATCTATCCGATCGATCACGGCGGCAACATGATGGGAGGTGGGACACCCGCATCATCCCATCATGTCATCCTGCCAGTGTTTTGCCCGACGGGTCAATGAATATTTCTGCCTTCCCGAAATTGAATTCGGCCAACCAGGTCTACTGTGCATGGGGTTGTTTTCGCGTTTTGTGTTGGAGCCCGCCCCGCACGCGGTTAGGCTTTCCGAGAACTCCATCACCCCGAGGTCCCCATGCCGATCCAGCATTTCGCGCCCCCGCCGCACGTCAAGGCGCCGCCGCTGTCCTTTGCGACGCGCGTCGGCGACCTGCTGTTCGTCTCCGGCATTCCCGGCTTCGACGCTGGCGGCGCGCTGCCCGACGGGTTCGAGGCGCAGTTCGCCAATGTCGTCGTCAACGTCAAGCGCGTGCTGGACGAG
The DNA here is from genome assembly GCF_015291665.1 of Bradyrhizobium sp. CCBAU 53338. Classification (NCBI taxonomy): domain Bacteria; kingdom Pseudomonadati; phylum Pseudomonadota; class Alphaproteobacteria; order Hyphomicrobiales; family Nitrobacteraceae; genus Bradyrhizobium; species Bradyrhizobium sp. CCBAU 53338. The sequence goes on along the minus strand of NZ_CP030048.1, from coordinate 1,548,375 downwards.
GCCGGCGCCACCATGCGCGACCTCGTCAAGGTCAACGTGCTGCTGACCCGCGCCGCCGACGTAGCCGCGATGAACGCGCTCTATGCCGGCGCGTTCGGGCCGCCGCCCTATCCGGCACGCACCACCTGCGTGGTGCAGGCGCTGCCCGATCCGAAGATGCTGATCGAGATCGAGGCGGTGGCGTCGCTGGCCAAGGCATAGTCAAGCCGCGTCCGCAGCCATGCGCCTGACATATCCGTGAACAGCCCTGCTGCGGCTTGCAAGACGGGCGGTTTTGCCGCACGAGTTTGCCCGTCACGCCGTCATCCGCGTCACGCCGTCATCAGGAGATTTTTCATGCGTCGCGTTCTCGCCCTCTGTGCCGTTGCCGGTATCGCCACTTCCGTCTTCGCCGTGCCCGCCTCCGCGAAGGTCGGCTATTACGTGATCCGCTGGGACAACACCGGCATCTGCCAGGTCTGGAACGAAGACCTGAAGTACAAGCCGTTCCAGTGGGGCGCGTCGACCTACAAGGTCGTCAGCAAGCCGTTCCCGACTTTCACCCAGGCCTCGGAGCTCCAGATCAAGATGCGCGGCGAGCGCCGCTGCACGCTCTGAGCCGTCGGACCAATTCAGTTTGAGGGCGGGTTGCGCGAGCAGCCCGCCCTTTGCTTTTGAGCCGCCCATCTCGTCCGGCGAATTCCGCGATTTTGCCGCGCGGTCGCTTTGAACCTGATCAGCAGACGGAACTACTCACCTCTTGTCCGGGGCGCAGGCTGAGGAGCGCCCCGCACCCTCCTCCCCGTCATTGTCGGGAGGCGCATCACATCTTTCAATTCGAGGAGCTGATCCATGCGTCGTATTTCCATGCTCTGCGCTGCCGCCGGCCTTGCCGCTGTCGCCTTCGCTGCGGCAAGCCCGGCCGAAGCCGGCTATCACCTGATCCGCTGGCAGGACAGCGGCCTGTGCCAGATCTGGGACGAGAGCATTCCGACCACGCCGTGGCCCGCCGGCTACCACCGCGCCAGCGCCTCCGTGCCTTCCTTCCTCGACGCGCTCGCGATGAAGGACAGCGCGCTCAAGTCCGGTCACTGCAGCTGGTAGGAATTCGATCGGCGGACGACAAGGGCCGGGCAAGGATGCGATGCCAGCATCCTTGCCCGGTCGTTTTTTGACGAGGCCATTGGCGGCCTTGTCCGAGCTGCGTGAACGAGAGCCGAGCGCTCTCAGGCGTCCTTGTGCGCGCCGGGATGAATCAAGACATCGCGCGCGGCGGAGAGGTCGATGAAGGCCTGCGCACTGCCGCCCAGGTCGGGATGCATGCCCTTGGCGGCGCGGCGATAGGCCTGGTTGATGTCGTCGCAGGTGAGCTGCACCGCGAGCGGCAGGCCGAGCATCTTGCGGGCGCGATCCTCGCTGGACAGCTTCTTCGGAGCGGCGTTGCGGCGGCCGAAGCGCGGCGCGGTCAAATCGTGGACGACATCCAGGATCACGCCGATGCGGCGCCGGGCGGCCAGCGTCACGCCTTGATCGTCATTGTCTGCGGCCTGGCGCAGCACGGGCAGCGCCTGCTCGGCGGCCTGGCGCAGCGTGGCATCCGTGCTCATCCTGACGATCTCGGCCACCAGCCGGCCGGCCTCGGCCCAATCGGCCGTGTCCGCCGACCGCAGGCGCTCGAGCGCCAGTTTCCAGGATTCAAGTCGTTCCATCATGCGCGCAACGTTTAGCAATGAAGATGAGTATGCCAAGGCTGCCGTTTCCGACCCCTTAATTTCGAGTTAGCCTTTCATGAAACTTAGAAACGAATCCGGGAGGAAATTGCCATGGCTTTGCTCGCAAACCACACCGCCGTCGTCACTGGCGCCGGGTCCGGCATCGGCCGGGCAATCGCCGCCGGCTACGCCCGCGAGGGCGCGCAGGTGGTGCTGCTCGACGTCAACGCCGACACGGTCGCGGAGGCCGCCGATGAGATCCGCAAGGCCGGTGGCAAGGCCGAGAGCTTTGCGCTCGACGTCACCAGGCGCGACGACTGCTTTGCGCTGGCCAGGCAAGTCGCCGACAAGGTCGGGCAGGTCTCGATCCTCGTCAACAATGCCGGCATCACCCGCCGCAACGCCTTCACCGCCGACACCGAGACGGTGGCGAAGGACTGGAACGACATCATCGCGCTCAACCTCAACGGCGTCTTCAACGTGACGCAGGCCTTCCTCGCACCCTTGCGTGCCGCCAAGGGCCGCATCGTCAATATCGGCTCGATCCAGTCCTTCGTGCATCTGCGCACGCCGAGCTCGGCGGCCTACACCACCTCGAAGCACGGCGTGCTCGGCTTCACCAAGGCGCTCGCCGTGGAGCTCGGAAAAGAAGGCGTGCGCGTCAACGCGATCGGCCCCGGCTTCATCGAAACCAACATCAACGCCAATGTGCGCGCGACCAATCCGGCGCTGGTGCAGGCCTTCGTCGATCACACGCCGCTCGCACGCACCGGCAAGCCCGAGGACATCGTGGGCCCTGCAATCTTCCTCGCGTCGGATCTATCGTCTTACGTCACTGGAACGATCGTGATGGTGGACGGCGGATATCGCACGGTGTGAGCGAGATGAGTCCGCATCGCTATGCATCTCGTGCCAATCGCGGCGCGATCGCGGCATTCCCAAGGTCATCTCGTGCGATGCTGCGGAATTAACCTTTCGTTAACCAAACCCACCCACCGTAGATTTACGGCTAGGATATGCGGCTTGGGGGTCGTTTGTTCTCGATCCGCTTCCAACGATGGGAGCGGGCGTTGATCGGGGAGTGTGTTGATGACCACTGTTCATGTCGCGGCGCCCGAGCAGGGCGCGCAATTCCTTGCACCCAATGAAATCGTTCCGCTGCTGATCGGCGCGACCGTCGGCGAGGTCGAGCGCGAGCTCGTGCTCCAGACGCTCGCGCGCTGCGACGGCAACCGCACGCGTGCCTCGCGCGTGCTCGGCCTGTCGGTGCGCACGTTGCGCAACAAGATCAAAATCTATGCGGCCTCCGGCATCGCGGTGCCGGCCTATCATGACTAGCGCGTGACGGCGCGGCCACTGCGCGCGCGATCTGCGCGGAAGAGCACCTGATGCAGCCTGGCGCCGATCAGCAGCGCCAACGTGATGATCGCGACCCAGGCCGCGGTCAGCGCAATCGCGCGCAGGACGAAGGCGGTCAGTACCGCCCATGATGCCTGCGGCTGCTCGGCGTAGCCGACCGGCACGACATCGGGCACCAGCAGATGCGCCAGGCCAACCGCCGCGGCGAGGGTGATTGCCGACAGCCAAAGGATTTTCCACGCTGCGCGCATTGGCCCCTCCTCGCAACGATTGTGCCGTGCGCGATCAATGACACGGCGCACCCAGGCACCGATTGATGTTGATCAAGCCCGGCATGAGGCGCGCGCGGAATTGCTGCTGTCGTCAAACGCCGCTAAGTAGCTTGCGTGCGCAGAAGGAGCATCGGCGTGGCAGACGATCAGGGACGGCAGGGACCTCCGGGTCCGCGCGGACGGCAGGGCGAACCGGGACGACCGGGGCCGCAAGGTCATCCGGGCAAGCGGGGCCCGGACGGCGCCCGCGGCAAGCCGGGCCCGCAGGGCAAGCCTGGGCCGGTCGGAAAGGCCGGACCGCAGGGCAAGCCCGGTCTGCCGGGCAAGACGGGCGGGGCCGGCCCGCGGGGCGCAGCCGGACCGCAAGGTGGTGCGGGCCCGCAAGGACCTGCCGGCCCTCAGGGCCCGCGCGGCGAGGCTGGCCCGCCGGGCCAATTGCCGTCGATCGAGCAGGTGCTGCCGTGGCTCGAGCAGCTGTTCGACGCCTGGGACGAACGCCGCCGCCAGCGCGAGCAGGAGGCCGCCGAGCGCGCTGCGCTCGAAGCCGCCGTGCACGAAGCTGACGACGCCTCCGCCGACGACGAAAGCAACGAGGACGAAGGCGACGACCACAAGAAAAAGAAGAAAAAGAAGAAGCACGGCCACAAGGACTAGGTGCGGCTACTTCGCTTGATCCTCGTGCCGCGGCAACATGCCCATACGCTCGAACTGCCAGCGCATGGCGCGGTACCAGAGATAGCCGACCGCCGCCCCGCAAACGGCGAGGATCACCACATTCGCACTCGAGAACGAGCCGCTCCACCACATCATCCACGCGGTCCACAACAGCGTGAAAACGATGGCACCGGCTTTCAGGGGAATAAGGTGGCGGCTCATGATCGTGCTCCGGGCTGTCAAAACCCCGGCGGACACCATCGCGCGTGACGGCGACCGCTTCCGTGAGCCAGATCACGCTCGGGCGTTGCTGGCCCGCTAGCCGAACCGCAGCCGCGAGCGCTCCTTTGCCTTCTCCGCCTCGACCTCGCGGTCGCGCGCCGGCACGTGGGTGTGCAGCGAGGTCAGCAGCTTTCGCGCCGCTTCCGAGACTTCGGCCACCGCGCGGTCGAAGGCCGCCTCGTTGGCCTGCGACGGCTTGTTGAAGCCGGAGAGCTTTCGCACGAACTGAAGCGCGCTGGCATGGATCTCATCCTCCGTCGCCGGCGGCTCGAAATTGAACAGCGTCCTGATGTTGCGGCACATGCAGTCTCTCCGGTGGTTTCCTCATAGACGATCGGCCAAGCCGAAATCCTACATCGTTCCGCCCACTTCTGCTAAGGTCCACACCAACGCGGCCGCCGGATATGAGCCGCCTGGGGAGAGGAACATGAAAGCTCATTGTGCAGCGCTGTCGGCCGTTCTGCTGTCCGTTTCCGCATCAGCATTCGCGGCAGACTATCCGGCGCCGAAACAGGGCGATTGGGTCGCCAAGGATTTCAAATTCCACACCGGCGAGGTCATGCCGGAACTGAAGCTGCATTACACCACGGTCGGCGAACCGACCGGACAGCCGGTGCTGGTGCTGCACGGCACCGGCGGCTCGGGCGCGAGCATGCTGAGCCCCGCCTTCGCCGGCGAATTGTTCGGCGCCGGCCAACCGCTCGACGCGTCCAAATATTACATCATCCTCCCAGACTCGATCGGCCACGGCAAGTCGTCGAAGCCCTCCGATGGCATGAAGACGAGCTTTCCGAAATACGATTACGACGACATGGTCGAGGCGCAGCATCGCCTCGTGACTGAAGGCCTCGGCGTCAAGCACCTGCGGCTCGTGATCGGCAACTCCATGGGCGGCATGCAGACGTGGCTATGGGGCGAGAAATATCCGAAGGACATGGACGCGCTGGTACCGATGGCCTCGCAACCGACCGAGATGGCGTCACGCAACTGGATGCTGCGACGGATCATGCTCGACACGATCAGGAACGATCCCGACTACAACGGCGGCAACTACACCAGCCAGCCACGGATGATGAAGTATGCGATCACCGCCTATGGCATCGCCAGCATCGGCGGCACGCTCGCCTATCAGCAACAGGCGCCGACCGCGGCGAAGGCCGACAAGGTCGTCGACGAGCGGCTGGCGACGCCGATTACTGCTGACGCGAACGACTACGTCTATCAATGGGAGTCCTCGCATGACTACAACGCCGCCGGGAAGCTCGAGGCTATCGAGGCCTCGCTGCTGCTGATCAATTCCGCCGACGACGAGCGCAATCCGCCCGAGACCGGGATCACGGATGCCGCAATGAAGCGGGTCAAGAACGGCAAGCTGTACCTCATCCCCGCGAGCAGCGAGACGCGCGGCCACGGCACGACCGGCAACGCAAAATTCTACAGCGAACAGGTCCGACAATTGCTGCAAACCGCACCGCAGCGGACGATGTAGACATCGTCGGAGCTGGCCCGCTATCGCAACACATCATATGCGGCGCCTCGGCGCCGCATATCATTTGAGCATGCAATGAGCCGACGGCTCGGGCTCAATCGCGTCAACGATACGAATCGAAAACGCGATGAGGGGGCTTTGCATGCACAGGCTTGCGCTGTGCGTTTGGCTCGCCGCGATGACGGGCACCGCGCTCGCGTTCGACAATGATCAGTACGACAGCGTCCCACCCGACATCCGCGCCTGGTTCAAGAGCGTGATCGCGCCGAACGGCGTACCCTGCTGCGACATCTCCGATGGCCACCGCACCGACTACGACGTGCGCAAGGGTGCATACTGGGTGCCGATCGAGGGACAATGGATGGAGGTGCCTGAGCGCGCCATCATCCGCGATCGCGGCAATCCGGTCGGTCAAGCCGTGGTGTGGTACGCCCACCACCGCGGCGCCATCATCATCAGCTGCTTCGTGCCTGCGGACGCGGTGCAGCGCGCGCGATGGCGTCTTGGCACCTCGCGTGCTAGGTCAGCTGATGGTCTCTGCAAACGTTCGAACCCGCGCTGCAATGCGCTTCGTGCTGGCGGCGCTCTACTTTGCTGCCGGCATTGCGCATCTCCGTGTTCCGGACAAGCTGCTTGCGATCACACCATCATGGGTTCCGCTAGCAACGCAATTGATTTTCGTCACCGGCGTCTGTGAAATTGCAGGCGCCATCGCGTTGGTAACGAAACCCCTGCGCTGGTGGGCCGGCGTCGCGCTCGCGCTTTATGCGCTCTGCGTGTGGCCTGCGAACATCAAGCACGCCATCGAGGGCATCGACCTTCCGCCCATCCCCAACAGCTGGTTCTATCATGGGCCGAGGCTGGCGCTTCAGCCGGTGTTGATCTGGTGGGCGCTGTACTGTGCCGACGTGATCGACTGGCCGTGGCGGCGCCACAAGAGGGATAGCGGCCAGGCCGGAGAGTGATATCCTCGAAGCTTCAATCAGGGAGACTCTCGTGACCGACCTTTGCGCCGAAGACCTCGCCACCCTCTATGCGAAGCCGACCCCGCGCGTGATCGCGAAAGCGCGTCCCGCCATCGATGCGCATGCGAAGAAGTTCATCGAGATGTCGCCGTTCTGCGTGCTCGCGACATCGGGACTCGATGGCAGCGTCGACGCCTCACCGCGCGGCGGCGGCATCGGCTTTGTGCACGTCGCCGGCCCCAATCAGTTGCTGATGCCGGACCGCGCCGGCAACAACCGCATCGACAGTTTTCGCAACGTCGTCGAAGGGTCGGGCTTTGTGCATCTGCTGTTCTTCGTGCCCGGGATCGACGAGACGCTGCGCGTCGGCGGGCGCGGCACGCTCTCGGCCGATCCGGATATTCTCGCCACGATGGTGGAGTTCGGCAAACCGCCGCGCGCGGTGCTCAGCGTCGCCGTCAGCGAAGTCTACTTCCACTGCGGCAAGGCGCTGATGCGCTCAAAACTGTGGTCGCCGGAGAAGGTGCAGCGCTCGGTGATGCCGAGCATCAGCGAGGTCATCCACGACCAGACCAATCTCGGCGAGCCGGAGAGCCAGGAGATCGTGGAGGAGCGTTACAAGACGCAGCTGTAACGGGGCGTTCGAACAAAAAGGGCCGTCCCGGCGAAAGTCGGGACGGCCTCGTAACTATGCGGCTAACGATGGAGCTTAGTGCCCCTCCCCCTCGAGCCCGCCGACGTGCTTCTGGGTATAGAGCTCGAGGCCAATGCGGCCGATCAAATCGAGCTGGGTTTCGAGGAAGTCGATGTGGTGCTCCTCGTCGCTCATCAGCTTCTCGAACAGGTCGCGCGTGACGTAGTCCTTGACGCCATGGCAATAGGTCGCCGCTTCCTGGTAGAGCGCGCGTGCACTCATCTCGGCGGCGAGATCGCACTCGATGATTTCCTTGACGTTCTGGCCGATGCGCAGGGGATCGAGCACCTGCATGTTCGGGAAGCCGTCGAAGAACAGGATGCGCGCGGTGAGCTTGTCGGCGTGCTCCATCTCCTCGATGGACTCCTTGCGCCAGACCTTGGCCATGTCCAGCAGGCCCCAATTGTCGAGGAAGCGGTAGTGCAGCCAGTACTGGTTGATCGCAGTCAGCTCGTGACGCAGCGCCTTGTTGAGATAGTCGATGACTTTTGCGTCGCCCTGCATGGTTCACTCCAGCTCTTGCAGTCCAAATCGGCCCTAACCGGTTTAGAACGCTTCTAATTGAGATCAAACACGAGGGCAACCGGCTGCGGGGACGCAGCTGCGGAAAAGCTCAGCCGGGAATGCGGAAGATTTCAGCAGGCCGCGAGGGCGAACTCGGCGGGTTCGGCGGTCTCGTCGTTCGCAGCCACCGTGTGGCTATGTGGGCAACCGGTGCAGCAGGACTGCGCACAAGGACCGAGCGCCTCGTCGATGATGGTCTTGATCGTCCGCGCACAGCGACCGCATTCGGCGCTGCACCCGAGGCATCCATAGACCTGCTTGGCATGACGCACAGCATCGTCGGACTCGGCGACGGCGGCGCGGATGTCGTCATCGCTCAGCACGTTACAGGAACAAACGATCATGGAAGCGGTAGGCCCTTCGGTGATGCGTCATCATCGATATTTAAGGGGCCGTCCGGATGCAAAAGGAAAAACCGGTATTTCAAGCTATTCCAAACTAGCCCGCATACAGCCTAGAACGGCTCTAAAAATGGGAATTGCGCTGGATCAAGGCGATGTGCTGATCGGCCTTAGTCGCCGCCCCCGCCTCCCCCACCATCGCCGCCGCCGCAATCTCCGCCGCTGCTGTCGCTGGTGGAGCAGCTCCCGCCGTCGGTCGAGCTTCCCGAGTTGTCGCCTGAGAACCAGCTTCCCAGCGAGAGGCCGTCATTCGTCGTATCCGAATAGGCATCGCTGCCTCCGCCGTCACCACCCGCCCTGGCGCGGGGGCGCGGGGCGCGGTTCTGGAAATGGGTCATCAGGGCATAACCAACCACACCCACAGCCCCAAGGGCGATCAGGGCATTGGTCAGGACATTCATCGTCGCCTCCCGGGCTGGAAAGCCGCCATTTCTAACATTTGGTCGCGCCCGGCCGACCGTCCGTTCATTGATCATTCAAGCGAAGTATGGAACTTTGGCCGCAAGAGTTCCGCGCTTGCCGTGAAAGGTCGCCCCAATGAAGAAATCGCTTATGGCGGTCGCTGCCGCCGCCACCCTGGTTCTGGCCGCGGGAACGCCGGCCCATGCGCAACGCGGTGTCGCTGCCGGCGTCGCTGCCGGGATCATTGGGGGTGCCATCGTCGGCGGCGCCCTGGCCTCTCCGTATTATTACGGACCCGGACCAGGCTATGCCTATGGCCCGGGCTACGGCCCCGGCTACTATCCGCCCCGCTATTACGCGCCGGGTCCCGGCTACGTCGCCGACGACTATTACGGCGGCGGCTGCGTCTGGCAGAAGCAGCGCTTCTGGGACGGCTACGCCTGGCGTGTCCGCCGCGTCAGAGTCTGCGGCTGAGGCGCGTTAAACCGCTTCGCTCGAGCTGATTCAGTCGGGCCGGTTCGCAATGGATGCGCCGTTCATCTCAAGGCCCGAAAAAGACCGCTTTTCCTCGTCACAGCTCCGTGTGCGTTTACCGTGGGTTGACCATTTGCGCGCTTCCTTGCTGCAAGGCCAATTCCATTAGAGTCTGCGTGAACCTTTGAACCCCGGACGTTCCCAACAAGGAACGTCCTTCTCTCAGGAGAGCCAAGAGCATGAAGAAGACTATTGTTGCCGCCCTCACGGTTGCGACAGTCGCCGGTTCGCTGGTGACCGCCACGCCGTCCGCCCAAGCCCATGACGGCGTCGGCGCCGGCATTGCTGCCGGCCTGCTCGGCGGTGCGATCATCGGCGGCGCCATCGCGTCGAGCCGTCCGGCCTATGGTGGTCCGGTTTACGTCGCCGAGCCCGGCCCGCCCCCGCCGCCCTGCTACTGGCAGCGCCAGCGCTATTGGGACGGTTACGGCTGGGTCGTTCGCCCGGTTCGCGTTTGCTACTGATCTGATCGCACGGCGCTGACCAAGCGCCGAGATCCAAGCCCGGCCGAGTTTCTCGGCCGGGCTTTTTCTTTGACCAACTTGTCAGCGCGTCGCCAGGATCGACCGCAGCACCGCTTCGCTCGGCCAGCAATCGACCTTGAGCCCCGCCGACTTCTGATAGGCGCCGAGAGCCGCGCGCGTCTGCATGCCGGCCTTGCCGTCGATCTTGTCCCTGTAGAGCCCGGCGCGCGTGAGCCCGCGCTGCATCGCCTCGACGTCCTTCGTGCGCAATTGCTTCGACGCCGACCATGGCGTCGCGAACGGCAAAGGGCTCGTCATGCGGTCGCTGAGATGACCGACGAACAGCACGTAGAGGTCGGAGAAATTGTATTCCTTGATGACGAAATAGTTCTTCGTGGTCAGGAACGCTGGACCATAGATGCCCTCGGGCTGGAGCAACGAAGCCGGCTGCGCTTGTTCCGCGGCGCTCAGCTTTTGGCCGCGCACCGGTACAAAGCCTTCACGCAGCCACTGGCCGATCGGCTTGGTCACCTCGGGCACGCCCGTCGTGCAATCGACCTTCGCGGGTGCCTGCACCTCATAGGCCCAACGCAGGCCGCTTTGCCAGCCCTTGTTGACGAGCTGCTGCGCAGCAGAGGCCAGCGCATCCGGCACCGAGTGCCAGATGTCGACGCGGCCATCGCCGTCGAAATCGACGCCGTGCTTGTAATATTCGGACGGCAGGAACTGCGTGAGCCCGGTGGCACCAGCCCAGGACGAACGCATGTCCTTGCGCGTCACCGCGCCCTCGCCGAGGATCTTCAGCGCGAGGATGAACTCGTTGCGATAAGTATCCTTGCGCCTGCCGACATAGGCCTGCGTCGCCAGCACGCGAACCAGATCATAAGGCAGCGTATAGCGGCCGTAATCGGTCTCGCGTCCCCAGATCGCGAGCATGACGGTCGCAGGCACGCCGGAGCTCTTCTCGATCTTCGTCAGCGCGGCTCTGTATTTTTGGAGCAGCCGCTGTCCCTCGCTTGCGAGATTCGCAATCGAGGCTTCCCTGACGTAGTCGGCCGGCACCTGCACGAACTCGGCCTGCGAGGGCGCGCCGGTCGCAGGCCGTCCCGGCAGGATCAGATCAGGCAGCTTGTAGTCAGGCTCGAGCCCGCGCGTCTCCCGGTCGAACGTCGCGCGCGAGACGCCAGCCTCTTGGGCTTCCGGCCAGAGCGAGGCGATGAACTGCGTGAAGGCGGCGTCGGAGGCGCGGGCGGACGACAAGCAGCAGGTGATCGCGATCACCGCAGCGATGAGCGTCCGTCGCATCATGCCGAGATCACCGCGTCAGCTTCTTGTACTTCACGCGGTGCGGAATGATGCTGTCCTGGCCGAGCCGGCGCATCTTGTCCTTCTCGTAATCCTGGAAGTTGCCTTCGAACCATTCGACATGGCTGTCGCCCTCGAAGGCCAGGATGTGGGTCGCGATACGGTCGAGGAACCAGCGATCGTGGCTGATGATGACGGCGCAGCCGGCGAAATCCTCCAGCGCCTCTTCGAGCGCGCGCAGCGTGTCGACGTCGAGGTCGTTGGTCGGTTCGTCGAGCAGCAGCACGTTGGCGCCGGACTTCAGCATCTTGGCGAGATGGACGCGGTTGCGTTCACCGCCGGAGAGCGCACCGACCTTCTTCTGCTGGTCGGCCCCCTTGAAGTTGAACGACGAGCAATAGCCGCGCGAATTCACTTCCTTCTTCCCGAGCAGGATCAGCTCGTTGCCGCCGGAGATCTCCTCCCACACGGTCTTCTTGCCGTCGAGCGCGTCGCGCGACTGGTCGACATAGCCCAGATGCACGGTCTCGCCGACCGTGATGGTGCCCTTGTCCGGCGTCTCCTGCTCGGTGATCATCTTGAACAGCGTGGTCTTGCCGGCGCCGTTCGCACCGATCACGCCGACGATGCCGCCGGGCGGCAGCTTGAAGGTGAGATCGTCGATCAGGAGGCGTTCGCCATAGCCTTTGCTGAGAGTTTCGAAGTCGACCACGTTGGCGCCGAGACGTTCGGCGACCGGGATGATGATCTGCGCGGTCTGGGTCTGCTTCTCGCTGGCCTGCTTGAGCAACTCCTCATAGCGCTGGTAGCGCGCCTTCGACTTGGCCTGGCGGGCCTTCGGCGAGGACGCAACCCATTCCTGCTCGCGCGCAATCGTCTTCTGGTGCGCGGCGTCCTCGCGGCCTTCCTGCTCGAGGCGCTTCTGCTTCTGCACCAGCCAGGACGAATAGTTGCCCTCGTAGGGAATGCCCTTGCCGCGATCGAGTTCGAGGATCCAGCCCGTGACGTTGTCGAGGAAGTAGCGGTCGTGGGTGACGATCAGGATCGCGCCGGGATAGTTGCGTAAGTGGCCTTCGAGCCACGACACCGACTCGGCGTCGAGATGGTTGGTCGGCTCGTCCAGCAGCAAAAGTTCGGGCTGGTCGAGCAGCAAGCGGCACAGCGCGACGCGGCGGCGTTCACCGCCGGAGAGCTTGGTCACATCGGCATCATCAGGCGGACAGCGCAGCGCGTCCATGGCCTGGTCGACCTTGCTGTCGAGATCCCAGAGGCCCTGGGCCTCGATCTCGTCCTGCAGCTTGGTCATCTCATCGGCGGTCTCGTCCGAATAGTTGACCGCGAGCTCGTTGTAGCGGTCGAGGATCGCCTTCTGCTTGGCGACGCCCTGCATGACGTTCTCGCGGACGGAAAGAGCAGGGTCCAGCTGCGGCTCCTGCTCGAGATAGCCGACGCGGGCGCCTTCGGCGACCCAGGCCTCGCCGGTATATTCCTTGTCGAGGCCCGCCATGATCTTGAGCAGGGTCGATTTACCGGAGCCGTTGACGCCGAGCACGCCGATCTTGGCGTCCGGGTAAAAGCTGAGGCGAATGTTGTCGAGCACCTTGCGGGTCGGGTAGCTCTTGGTCAGGCCTTCCATGAAGTAGACGAACTGGCGCGCCATCGGTCCCGTGAAACCTTCGATTTGAGGAGATTTGCTTAGCCAGCGATGTAGCGATCCCGCCCCCAAAGGGCAATGTTTTCCCTCCGTTCACCACGGATGAATACTGGTCGGACACCATCCGGACCCCATTCCGGACAATTGAAACCATCTTTTAATAAATCAGGCCAAAGCTCGGTTTCGCGCGGAAACAGCGCCCCCTGCTCAGAATGAATGGGGAGCACAGCGAGGCCTATCATGGCTCTGATCGAGACCAACTCCCTTCCCGTTCCGGCAGGAGCCGGCCGCGCCTCCACGCTCGTCTCCGAGGTCAAGGGTTTCTGGAAAAGCTTCTTCGCCACGGCCTTCAACCCCTACCGGCCCGAACTGCACTACATGCGCGGCCCGGGTCCCGCCTGGCGCGCCAAGCACGGCATGGATGCGCCGATCCGGCTGAAGCCCCGCGATCTCTGAGCCCCTCTCTCCCTATCGGACTTTTGAAGACCCTGACTGCTTGCGCGCGAGGCTGATTGCGCGCAACCATGGCCCGGTTCCGACGATGGCGCCTTCCGCTTGGCGTCTCACCTCTCGCCGTCAACTCTGGCCATGGATGAACGCTGATGACGCGGCTGCGCTGTGCAATTCTCGACGACTATTTCAACCTCGCCCTCGACGTCGCCGACTGGTCGAAACTGTCCGACCGCATCGACACCACCGTGTTCAGCCACCCCTTTGCCTCCGAGCAGGCCGCGGCCAGCGCGCTCGCCGATTTCGAGATCGTCTGCGCGATGCGCGAGCGCACCGCGTTCCCGAGGAGCCTGTTCGACAAGTTGCCAAAGCTGAAGCTGCTGCTCACGTCGGGCATGCGCAACGCCGCGATCGACATGGAAGCTGCGAAGGAACGCGGCGTCGTGATCGGCGGTACGCAATATTCGCGCGACCCGACCGCGCCGCTCACCATGGGCCTGATCCTGGAACTGACCCGCGGCATCGGCCGCGAGAACGCGCGCATGCATGCGGGCGAACCCTGGCAGACCTTTGCCGGCGTGGAGATCGAGGGCCTCACGCTCGGCATCATCGGCCTCGGCAAGCTCGGCACCAAGATGGCGGGCGTCGCCAAGGCGTTCGGCATGAACGTGATTGCCTGGAGCCCGAACCTGACGCCGGAGAAGTGCGCGGCCGCCGGCGTCGGCTATGCCACCAAGGAGGAGTTGTTCGCCAAGGCCGACATCGTCACCATCCACGTGGTGCTGAGCGATCGCTCGCGCGGCCTCGTCAGCCGTGCGGATCTTGCGCGGATGAAGCCGACCGCCTTCCTCGTCAATACCGCGCGCGGGCCGATCGTGGACGAGCAGGCGCTGCTGGAGGCCTTGCAGCAACGGAAGATCGCCGGCGCCGGCATCGACGTGTTCTCGGTCGAACCGCTGCCGGTCGACCATCCCTTCCGCAAGCTCGACAATCTCGTACTGACGCCGCATCTCGGCTACGCGACCGAGGACGGGCTGCGCATCCATTACGGCCAGATGGTCGAGGCGATCGACGCTTTCACCAAGGGCCGTGAGCTGCCGCGAAAGCTGGCCTGAACGACACCGACCTCAAACGACGAAGGGCGTGCCGACGGCACGCCCTTCTCAATTCCAGATATCTCGAAGCGCCTAGCGCACGGTGACCGGCGCGGGCAGCGGCGGCACCACTGTGGGCTGCGTACCCGGGACCGGACCGGCCTGGGCGGCCATCGGCGCCTGACCGGGCGCAGGTGCCGCCGAAGCGGTCGTCGTGCCCGGAGGCGGATTGCCCGGCAAGACGACCACGCGGGTGCCGACCTTGGCACGGTCGAACAGATCGGAGACGTCTTCGTTGAGCATGCCGATACAGCCGGAGGAGACGAACTTGCCGATCGTCGAAGGCTGGTTGGTGCCATGGATGCGATACACGGTCGAGCCGAGATACATGGCGCGGGCACCGAGCGGATTGCCTTCGCCGCCGGCCATGAAGCGCGGCAGGTAGGGCTGGCGCTCGATCATTTCCGCCGGCGGATGCCAATCCGGCCACTCGGCCTTGCGGGTGATCTTCTGCACGCCGGTCCACGTGAAGCCGTCGCGGCCGACGCGGACGCCGTAGCGGATCGCGCGCCCATTGCCGAGGACGTAATAGAGGTAGGTGTTCGGGGTATCGACGACGATGGTGCCGGCGGGCTCCTTGGTCTGGAACGCGACCTCCTGACGACGCAGGTTCGGCGGCAACTGCGCCGGTGCAGCGTCGGGCTGCTCCTCGGGCGGCAACGAGGCGACCGACATCGGCCGGCCATCGGCACCGGGCTGCGGCGAGACCGCGCCGGTCGCGGCCGGACCACCGACGGCTTCCGGCGGACGCATGCCGTCGTTGGCGGGCGCCTGGCCCGAGCGATCGCCATAGATCACCGGGGGCGGACCTGCGGGCCGGCCGTAACGGGGATCATCGGGAGACATCACCGGTCCCTGCGGCGGAGCGGCGGAATAAACCGGGGGAGCGCCGGCCGGGCGGCCGTAGCGCGGATCATCCGGGGACATCACCGGACCCTGCGGCGGGGCGGCCGAATAAACCGGGGGAGCGCCGGCCGGGCGGCCGTAGCGCGGATCGTCGGCCGGACCAGGCGGCGGCAGCGAGGCCTGCGCGTCGTCGTCATCCTCCAGCGAGTCGAAATTCGGGGTGCGGTCGCCGGGCCGGTATTCGCTCGGAGCGCCATAGCTCGGCGCCTGTTGAACCGGATAGCTCTGGGCCTGCACAAGCGAGGTTCCCGCCGCAGCGACTGTTGCGGCAGCGCATATCGTCAGAAAATGTTTGATCATCATCGCTCTTGTAAGTCCCCGGGCCCCGTCCGAGCCGTTGACGGCCACATGACCGAAGATAGCGGC
The DNA here is from genome assembly GCF_015291665.1 of Bradyrhizobium sp. CCBAU 53338. NCBI lineage: Bacteria > Pseudomonadati > Pseudomonadota > Alphaproteobacteria > Hyphomicrobiales > Nitrobacteraceae > Bradyrhizobium > Bradyrhizobium sp. CCBAU 53338. The sequence goes on along the minus strand of NZ_CP030048.1, from coordinate 1,532,769 downwards.
ACATTCAAGACATAACCTGCTGATCTGTGCCTGATTTAGCGATTTGTGATGCAATCGCACACAGTTGCTCCGTTGCATCACGGGGCGGAAATCGCATTTTGCCGTAGATTGCCGGAGCATCAGCCCTGATTTTTACGGAACGGCGCAGAGACGTTGCGATATGGTCGAATCAGCCTGATTCGCCACCGCTTTGAGCTCGAATTCCTGCGTGGCGAACGCGGCACCCAGTACCGTCACCGCGTTCAAATGGCTCATGGGCCCTGGCCATACGCCGCCGGGGCGGAAATTCGTAATCCGTCGATGCTTCCCGGCTTTCGCTTCCTGCTTGCCGCGATCCTGGTGTCTACCTCCATTCTGGTGTTCGGCTTGGGCGCCGCCTCGCTGCTGCGGGCGAGCCACGAGCAGTACGTCAGCAACCCCTCCTGGCGGAACGGTCCGCAGGAGCAGGTGTTCGCGCAGAGCCCCGAACCGGCCCAGCCGGTGCTTGCAGCGCTGCGCGTGGAGCCGGCCCCGCCTGATGCCAATGAGGCGGCGCTTGCGATGCCCGAGCAAATCCCGAGCATCGGGCTGCCCGCGGTCGAGACCGGCCCCGAGCAGATGGCCGCAGTGACGCTCGAAACCCAGCCCGAGGCCCAGGTCGCTGCCATTGCGCCGGCTGCAGAGACGACTACGCCCGCCGTCGAAGCGCCGGCTCCCGAGCCAGCCCCGATCGAGACCGCGGCTCCCGCGCCCACCGACACACTGACCCCGGCCGACACGACCGTCTCCATCGCCGCGGCGACGCCGGCCCCAACGTTGTCCGCCACCGACGTGCCGCGAACCGCGACACCGGCACTGGCATCGCGCGTGAGCGACCTTGCCGCGGCAAGGGTTGCGGCGCTGAACGACCTCGCGCCGGCGAAACCGAAGGCCGCCAGCACGGCGCCCGAGAGCAAGCCGCGCGCGCACAAGCCCAAGAAGCGTCACCGCATCGTGCGACGCCCGCCGCCTCAGCAGATCCAGCAGGCGCTCGATCCGTTCGGCCAGCAACAGCAGACGCTCGCCACGACGGTCGCCCGCGCGCGCTGACCTCGCGACGGGGTTACGCCGGCCCGGTCGCGATCGGCGGGCCCTTCTCCTGGCCCCATTCCGACCACGAGCCGTCATAGAGCGCGGTGTCGGTAACGCCCAAGCGATACAGCGCGAGCGTCAGCACGCCGGCAGAGACGCCGGAGCCGCAGCTCGTGACGATTGGTGCATCGAGCTTGACGCCAGCCCCGGTGAAGGCGGCGCGCAGATCGTCGAGCGGCTTCATCGTGCCGGTCGCGGCATCGAACAGCTGGCCATAAGGTACGTTGCGCGCACCGGGGATGTGACCGGAGCGGATGCCTGCGCGCGGCTCGGGCGCGCGGCCTTCGAAGCGGTCGGCGGCGCGCGCGTCGATCACCTGCTCCGCTCGGCTTTCGACATTGGCGACCAGTTGCTGCATGCTGCGCACGCGCTTCGGATCGTAGCTCGCGTTGAACGTCGCCGCCTTCGGCTTCACTTCGCCGCTCTCCACGGGGCGTCCCTCGGCGCGCCATTTCTTCAGGCCGCCATTGAGGATGCGCACATTGCCGTGGCCGAAGGCCAGGAACATCCACCACGCGCGCGGCGCCGCGACCCAGCCGCCGGCATCGTAGAGCACGACGGTGTCGGCATTGGAGATGCCGAGATTGCCGACATCGCGGCCGAACTGCTCCGCGCTCGGATACATGTGCGGCAACGGGTTGGAGTGATCCGACACCGCATCGACGTCGAAGAACGCGGCATCAGGCAGATGCGCGGCGAGATAATCATCCTTCGGCAGTGGCAGCACGCCCGGCAACTTGAAGCTGGCGTCGAGCACTTTGACGTTGGCGTCGTTGATGTGGGCGGCGAGCCATTCGGTGGAGACGAGGGGATCGGCGGCGGTCATTGGTCTTTCCTTGTGGTCATTCCGGGGCGCGCACAGCGCGAGCGAGATTGAAGCAGCACGCGTCGAACTCTGCTGTCATCGCCCGGCTTGACGGGCGATCCAGTACGCCGAAACGGCCGTGACTCAACAGATAGGCCGCCGCGTACTGGACTCTCCGCTTTCGCGGGGAATGACGAGTGGAGAGCGCAACAGCTCCTCCTCACCCCTTCTTCTTCGGCTCCCACTGCTCCGTCGGCCCACCGGCGTCGCGCCAGGCGGCGAAGCCGCCGGCGATGTGGGCGACGGGCTTCAGGCCCATGTCCTTTGCGGTCTTGGCCGCGAGCGCGGAGCGCAGGCCGCCGGCGCAGTGGAACACGAACTTCTTGTCTTCCTGGAAGATCGGCTTGGCGTACGGGCTCTGCGGATCGATCCAGAATTCGAGCATGCCGCGAGTGCAGGAGAACGCGCCGGGGATGCGGCCGTCGCGCTCGATCTCGCGGGGGTCTCTGATGTCGACGATGACGACGTCGCCGTTCTTGGAAATCTCGATGGCGTCCACGGCGGAGAGCGTCTCGATCTCGGCATTGGCCTCGTCGATCAGCGCCTTGATGCCGCGGGTGATGTTTTGGGGCATATGCTTCTCCCTCTTGTCGGCCGAGCCTGCAGCTAGTGCGTCAGTTCCTTCATCGCATTCTCCAGACCTTCGATCGTGATCGGGTACATGCGGTTGGCGAAGATCCGTTTGATGATGGTGGTGGATTCCGAATAGTCCCAGTGCTTCTGCGCGACCGGATTGAGCCACACAGTATGCGGATAGGTGCGAATGATGCGGTCGAGCCAGACCGAGCCGGGCTCCTCGTTGACGTGCTCGACCGAGCCGCCCGGCACCATGATCTCGTAAGGCGACATCGAGGCATCGCCGACGAACACGACCTTGTAGTCGTGCGGGTATTTGTGCAGCACGTCCCAGGTCGGCGTACGATCGGTGAAGCGGCGCTTGTTCTGCTTCCACACGCCTTCATAGAGGCAGTTGTGGAAGTAGAAATACTCCATGTGCTTGAACTCGCTCTTCGCCGCCGAGAACAGCTCCTCGACCTGCTCGATATGCGAATCCATGGACCCGCCGATGTCGAAGAACACCAGGAGCTTCACCGCATTGCGCCGTTCGGGGCGCATGTGAACGTCGAGATAGCCGTGATTGGCGGTCTCGCGAATGGTGGTGTCGAGATCGAGTTCGTCAGGCGCGCCGGTACGCGCGAATTTGCGCAGGCGCCGCAACGCCACCTTGATGTTGCGGATGCCGAGCTCGACATTGCCGTCGAGATCCTTGAACTCGCGCTTGTCCCACACCTTCACGGCGCGGTTGTTGCGGTTCTTCTCCTGGCCGATGCGAACGCCTTCGGGATTGTAGCCGTGCGCGCCGAACGGCGAGGTGCCGGCGGTGCCGATCCATTTCGAGCCGCCCTGGTGCCGGCCCTTCTGTTCCTCGAGGCGCTTCTTCAAGGTCTCCATGAGCTTGTCCCAGCCCATGGCCTCGATCTGCTTCTTCTCCTCCTCGCTGAGGTATTTCTCGGCGAGCTTCTTCAGCCACTCCTCGGGGATCTCCGCCTTCTCCATGGCGTCGAGCAGGCTTTCCAGCCCCTTGAACACCGTGCCGAACACGCGGTCGAACTTGTCGAGATTGCGCTCGTCCTTCACCAGCGAGGTGCGCGACAGATAGTAGAAATTCTCGACCGAATAGTCCGACAGATCAGCGTCGAGCGCCTCCATCAGCGTGAGGTATTCGCGCAGCGTCACGGGGACCTGCGCATCGCGCAGAGAAGTGAAGAATTGCAGGAACATGGATGACAGATTGCCCGTCGGGGGGCGAACGTCAAGGGGCGGAGGGCAGCGCCGGGCGCTGGACCGGGAGGCTATTTGCTCTAGAATTGAGGGCGTCACAGGTTTGTTTTGGGGACGTTTGCAATGGGAATTATCGCAGCGCTCATCATTGGTGCGATAGCCGGCTGGCTGGCCGGCAAGATTGTCCACGGGGCGGGATTTGGGCTGATCGGCAACATCGTCGTCGGCATCATCGGCGCGCTGGTGGCCGGCTGGGTGCTGCCCCAACTGCACATCGAGCTCGCCACCGGCACGATCGGCGCCATCGTGGATGCCACGATCGGCGCGGTGATTGTGCTGGTCATCCTTTCGCTGATAAGACGGGTCTGAAAGCCTGACCGAACCAGGAGCGGGTGCCGCGTGCGGCCGCTCCCCTGTCGCGACCGGGGCGCTCTCCCGGCCGACGACCAACAAGGACGCGCAATGAAATTTACGGGCACCAAGGACTATGTTGCGACCGACGATCTCAAGGTCGCCGTCAATGCCTCGATCGTGCTGGAGCGCCCGCTCCTCATCAAGGGCGAGCCCGGCACCGGCAAGACTGTTCTGGCCGAGGAAGTGGCGAAGGCGCTGAACGCACCGCTGCTGACCTGGCACATCAAGTCCACCACCAAGGCGCAGCAGGGCCTCTACGAATACGACGCGGTGTCGCGCCTGCGCGACAGCCAGCTCGGCGATGCGCGCGTCTCGGATATCAAGAACTACATCAAGCGCGGCAAGCTGTGGGAAGCCTTCACCGCCGAGCAGCGCCCGGTGCTGCTGATCGACGAAATCGACAAGGCCGACATCGAATTTCCGAACGATCTGCTGCTCGAGCTCGACCGCATGGAGTTCCATGTCTACGAGACCGGCGAGACCATCAAGGCCAAGCAGCGCCCGATCATGATGATCACCTCGAACAACGAGAAGGAGCTGCCGGACGCCTTCCTGCGCCGCTGCTTCTTCCACTACATCAAGTTTCCGGACGCCGACACGATGGGCCGCATCGTCGACGTCCACTTCCCCGGCATCAAGAAGCGCCTGGTCGAGGAGGCGCTGCGCATCTTCTTCGAGGTGCGCGAGGTGCCCGGCCTGAAGAAGAAGCCGTCGACCTCGGAGCTGCTCGACTGGCTCAAGCTGCTGCTCAACGAGGACATGAGCGTCGAGCAGCTGCGCGAGCGCGACCCGCGCAAGCTGATCCCGCCGCTGCACGGCGCGCTGCTCAAGAACGAGCAGGACGTGCATCTGTTCGAGCGACTGGCATTCTTGAGCCGACGTGAAGTGTAAGGGCGAGCGCTCCTGCGGTCGCACGTCGCTGCAGCCACACTGACGGTGTCATGCCCCGGCTTGACCGGGGCATCCGGTACGCCGCGGCTTCTCGATTCAATCACAACAAGCTCTGGAACAATGGATCGCCCGGTCCTGGTGCGCAATTGCGCGCTGGCCGCACGGATGACAGTAAGGGGTGCGCAGACACATCTTCGCGTCCTCGCGGCGCATCTCGCCCGAGCTTTGCTTCGTCTGTCGCACCCTCTTCGAACGGAGGGCGCAGGGAAGGCCGGGTGCCGGCTGGCACCCACGGTCCGCTGTGCGCATGTAGCGCAATGAGAAATGCACAGCGGCATACAGGTGAAGCCGAACACACGGCCTTCCCTGCGCAGTGGTCGGACGGCTTATGCCGTGCTCTCCCGGGAGCCGAATTCCTTCTGGCCTCCCTCGTCCTTGCGAAATTCACCGGCACCACGCCGGTTGACGCGCATGCCGCCTTCGCAAGAGCTTGACCGTAGCAACGACGGTCAGGACCACACGGTTTTGCCGTACGCGTTCAGCGCCGTCCGTCCACACGACGATTTGGGCTCACGGAGAGCAATCCGCCCTGCCCTTCACCGTCCGTGCCGACGCTGCCGCGTCCACCGCAACCCGGCCCGCGTTTCGAACGACTCGCGAACCGCCCCTCATCAACGGGCCGGGCTGTTTCGAGTTATGCCGCAATTCCGAATTTCGGTAAAGTGGAATATTTTTGCGGGGAAGGATTGACGCGCGGCGGGGTGTTTTGCCCGACGGGCAAATCCGAATGAAGTTGGCAGGGTGGGTTGGCGCCAGCGTAACCCACCTCTCTCGTTTCCGCGATGAGAGACGCGGTGGATTACGCTAGCCGACTGCGCTTTGCGCAGCCGCAAGCTAACCCACCCGACGAAATCTTAAGCCACCACGGCGTCGGGAATACGCACGGCTTCCATTGGGGCCTTGCCGCGAATGAGGTCCGAGGCGCGGTCGGCGATCATCATGGTGGAGGCGTTCAAATTCGCCGAGATCATGCGCGGCATGACCGAGGCGTCGATCACGCGGAGGCCTTCGAGACCGTGGACGCGGAGTTGGTCGTCGACCACGGCCCACGATGAATCCGCCGGGCCCATGCGGCAGGTGCAGCCGGGGTGGAACGTCGTGGTGCCGCGCTCGGTGGCGGCATGCAGGAATTCGTCGTCGGTGTTGACGTTCGGGCCGGGGAAATCCTCGTAGGCGTAATAGGGCGACAGCGGCGCGCTCTTCAGCAGGTTGCGCGCGAGCTTCATGCCGCCGACGATGACGCGGCGGTCGAGTTCGGCATCGAGATAATTGGTCTGGATGATCGGCGCCGCGAACGGATCATTCGAGCGGATGCGGACATAGCCACGGCTCTCCGGGCGCTGCTGCCAGGAGGCCACCGTCATGCCGGGCTCGTCCTCGAGCTGGCCCTGCACGCCTTCCTTGTAAGAGGCCGGCGTGAAAGTGAGCTGGAGGTCGGAGCTGTCGGCGCTCTCGCCCGAGTGCCAGAAGCAATAGACCATGGTCGGCGACAGCGAGAGCAGGCCGCGGCGGGCGGTCGCCCATTTCAGCGCCTCGATCCACAGCGAGAAGCCGCGGCGAAGCTCGTTGATGGTCTTGATGTCCTTGACGCGCGCCACGGTGCGCGGGGCGTAATGATCCTGCAGGCCTTCGCCGACCGGCAGCGCGTGACGCACCTGGATGCCGTGGGCATTGAGCAGATCGGGCGAGCCGACGCCGGAGAGCTGCAAGAGCTGCGGCGAATTATAGGTGCCGCCGGAGAGGATCACTTCCTTGTTGGCGCGCACCTCCACCGGCGTGCCGCCGCGACCGCCCTTGGTGTAGCGCACGCCGACGGCGCGCTTGCCCTCGAAGATGATCTCGGTCGCATGCGCGTGCGTGTGCACGTGCACGTTCGGCCGCTTCATCGCAGGCTTCAGGAACGCGGTCGAGCCGGAGACGCGCAGGCCCTTGTCGATGGTGCGCTGGCAGTAGGAAACGCCCTCCTGCTTCGCGCCGTTGTAATCGGGATTACGGGGAATGCCGAGCGAGACCGCGCCTTCCATGAAGGCTTCGCAGAGCGGATCGCGCCAGTCCATCGTCGTGACGGTGAGATTACCGTCGCGCCCGCGAAAGGTGCTGTCGCCCTCGCCGACCCGTTTCTCCAGCCGCTTGAAGTAAGGCAGCACATCGGCATAGCCCCAGCCGCGATTGCCCATCTGCGCCCAGGTATCGAAATCCATGCGCTGGCCGCGATTGTAGATGTGGCCGTTGATCGAGGACGAGCCGCCGAGCGTCTTGCCGCGCGGCGCATAGATGCTGCGTCCGCCGGTATAGGGCCCGACCTCCTGCTGGTAGGCCCAGTTGATGCTCTTCATGTGGAAGGTCTTGATGAAACCCGCCGGCAGATGGATGTAGGGGTGCCAGTCGGAGGGTCCCGCCTCGAGCACGCAGACGCTGACGTTCGGGTCTTCGCTGAGCCTGGAAGTGAGGATGCAACCGGCGGAGCCCGCGCCGATGATCACATAATCAAATCTATCCATGATGCCTCGGCCGCCCCTAGCGTGGCTTTTCGTTGAGTTGATAGTTCAGATGTGCCTTCACCGTCGGCCATTCGGCGGCCGTGATGCTGTAGACGACGGTATCGCGCAGCGTGCCGTTCGGCGCGACCTGGTGGCTGCGCAGAATGCCGTCCTGCCTGGCGCCGAGACGCTCGATGGCGCGGCGGCTCTGGTGGTTGAAGAAATGCGTACGGAATTCCACGGCGATGCAGTTCAGCGTCTCGAAGGCGTGGGTCAGCAGCAGCAGCTTGCACTGTGTGTTCAGCGGCCCGCGCTGCGCGCTCTTGCCATACCAGGTCGAGCCGATCTCGACGCGGCGATTGGCAGCATCGATGTTCATGTAGGTGGTCTGTCCCACGATCTTGCCGCCGGCGTCGAACACGGTGAACGGCAGCATCGAGCCCGCAGCCTGGAGGCCAAGACGTCGGTCGATCTCCTTGGCCACGTTCTCCGGCGTCGGGATCGCGGTATACCAGATCGTGTAGAGCTCGCCGTCCTTCACGGCCTCCATCAGGCCATCGCGATGCTCTTTCGACAGCGGCTCGAGACGGGCATGCTGTCCGCGCAGGGTGACGGGATCGGGCCAAGGCATTGAGGTTGTCTCCAAGAAAACGACTGATCGTCATTCCGGGGCGACGCGAAGCGGCGAGCCCGGAATCCATATCCACGTGCCGGAGTTATGGATTCCAGGCCTGCGTGCCTGCGCACGCATCCCGGAATGACGGCGGAATTTGTACAGCACGTTCAGAATGCCGGCTCAACACATTCTCACTTATTCAAAAAATTCAACGGCAAACCGCTGCGCGGCCAGTCCATGGCGACGAGTTCGCCCTTGCCTGACAGCGTGATGTAGGCGGTCTTCAGCTCGGGGCCGCCGAAGGCGATGTTGGTGGTGACGCGGTCGCCGGTCGGGACCTGCTCGACCAGGGTGCCGTCGGGCGCGATCACCGAGATGCAGCCGGAGACGAGGGTCGCGACACAGACGTTGCCGCCTGCTTCCACCGCGAGCGAGTCGAACATCTGATAGCCGCCGAGGCCGCAGATCGGCTTGCCCCGCTCGCCGCGATAGATCACGTCGCGCGGCTTGAGCGTGCCGGGCGCGGAGAGCTCATAGGCCCAGAGCCGCGCCGTCGGCGTCTCCGCGATGTAGACGGTGTTTTCGTCCGGCGAGAGACCAATGCCGTTGGCCGGCAGTATGCCGTGCACGACCTCGACGATGTCAGTCATGCCGGGCTTGAGATAGTACATGCCGCCGACATCCATCTCGCGGGCGCGGCGCTTGCCGAGGTCGGAGAACCACAGGCCGCCGTGCTTGTCGAAGACCAGATCGTTCGGACCGCGCAGATCGTGCTCGCCGCATTTGGTCACGACGGTCTCGACCTTGCCGGATTGAAGGTCGACTCGCTGGATCGAGCCGCCGAGATAGTCCTCGGGCTGCGGACCCGGCATGATCATGTTGCGGGTCGGAATCCAGGAGAATCCGCCATTGTTGCAGATGTAGATTTTTCCGTCGGGACCGAGCGCCGCACCGTTCGGGCCACCCGGCACTTTCGCCACGATCTCCTTGCGACCGTCGGGATGAACGCGGGTCAGGCGCTGGCCGCGGATTTCCACCAGCACCACCGAACCATCCGGCATCACCACCGGGCCTTCGGGAAATTCGAGGTCGGTGGCGAGAACGCGGATGTCAGACATTGGGGACCCTCCCGGCTGCTTGTTATGGCTTGCTCGGGATGTCCGGCACGGGCCCCGCTGGCAAGTTTTGCCAGCGGTTATGACAAAGTCGATCTCCCTTGCCAAGCAAGCGGGATGGTATGCCAGCGTTGCGCGCTACTCCCTGACCGGTATCCAAATCTCGAAGCCGCCATTGCCGGTCACCGGATCGAACTTCTCGTCATAGCGCTCGAAGTTCGGCGCATCCGCTGCCTTGTAGCCCGAGGCCGGCAGCCATTGATTCCAGATCGTGTTGACGGTGCGCCTGATCGAGGCGACGTGGTCGGCGTGGGTGAACACCGCGTAGCGCTGCTCGGGGATGCGGATGCGGCCGAAGCGGCGCGCGAGGTCGGAGAAATCGGCGACCTCGACACCGGCGATGTAGTCGAAATTGCCGGAATCATCGCCGTTGCAGCAGACGCCGTAAGCCACGTTGCCGACGCGCTCGGGAATGTCGGCGACCTCCTGGTGGAAGCGGTGCCACAGGCCCGGAATGGCCGCGCCGTTGTCGCAGGCGATGCGCTCGGCGAGGCCGGCGACGAGGAAGGCTTTTGCGGTTTCGAAACGCGGGGCGTCGAGATTGTCGAGCATGGAGGACTCCATCAGGATCGGCTCCTGAAGCTTGAGCTGGCCGGTGCACGTCGCCGCCCTCACCGCTTCGGGCGTGGTGCCGAACTGGTCGCGGAACGCGCGGGTGAATGCTTCGTGCGAGCCGTAGTCTGCCTCCAGCGCCAGCGACAGAATGTCCGGCGCGCCCCTGGCAAGGCTGCGCGCCGCTTCACTCAGCCGGCGTGCCCGCACGTAGCGCATCACCGGGAGACCGGTGGCTGCGGCAAACGCTCGCACCATGTGGAACCGCGACACGCCACCGATCGCCGCGATCTCGTCGAGCGTCATCGGCTCGGCCAGATGGCTTTCGATGTACCAGAGCGCACGCTGGGCTGGGTTCATGGGTTAGGGCTCTCGTTCGAAGCAAGGCCGGTCTAGACGATCACGAGATGCCCCGTTTGATCGGCGTTGCGGTCAAACGTTACTTGTCCTTCGCATCCTTCGGCGGCGGCGCGTCCTGCTTTTTCTTCAAATCCTCGGCCGTCTTTGCCTGCGCCGCCTGGAGATCGCCGATCGTCTTTTGCAAACTCGTGAGCGCCACCTTCAGTGCATCTATCTGCCTGATGGCAGCATCGAGCTTCTGCTGGTGATCGAGGTTGAGTTTTGTGATGGTCTTCTGGAGGAAATCGACGTTGCTCTGCAGGCAGCTGGTGCGCCGCTCCATCGTCTTTTCGACCGTGCAGATCTCGATGCCGGGGACGTCCTGCGCACGCACCGGCGTGTGCGCGACGAGAGGTAACATAGCGAAACAAGCAGCAGCGATCCGGCGCGGCATTCAGGTTCCTCATCAAATCGATCACGGCAATGTGCGCCGATGGCGCACAGCCGCTCGAGGCTACCACATTGGCACCGCATTCTCGCGGTGAGCTTGGGCCGTTCCCTCGGACGGGGAGCATTAAACCGTGCGCGGAAAAAGTGGGCGCTCTTTCCGTGGCTTTGATTAGGGGAGATTTCTGGAATGGCAACGCGCGAAAGACGTCTGGCGGAATTCGATGGCGCCGGAGAACCGCCGCCTGGCCTGCCACTCGAAGTGCTGTGCGAGGACCACAGCGGGACGTATCAACTGCCGTTTGCCTGCCGTTATGTCGAGGGACGCTGGCAGAACCACGAGGCCGGCATCGCGGTGGAAGCCACCGTCATCGGCTGGCGACGGCCGCGTTTGAAACACTCGGCCTGAAGGCCGCCTCTGTCTCATAATGCAACGGGGCCGCGCTCCGCCTTAACGAATGGAACGCGGCCCGAACGAATCACGTCCGAATCGGCTTGATGGCCCCGTACGCGGCTGTTCACGGCTAGATGTCGACAAGGCGTCGCCGAGGCGCACAATATCTGCGCGGCCCAAGATCGGCCCTCGGCCAATACCTTCGGCAAAAGTTAACGTTGGCAAAGACATAGAGGCCGGCGAGGTGGCCTGATGCCAGCGCCCCGGAAACAGGCAAGGCGCCGCGTCGCCTGCCTAATATTCGACCTCGAGCTCCTCGATCTCGGCCGGCTCTTCCCTCGCCGCCGCGATCCACTCCTTCATCTCGGGCATGGCCATGATGGTATCGGCATAGGCCTTCAGCCGCGGCTCGAGCTTGACGTCATAGGTGACGAAGCGCGTCACCACGGGGGCGTACATCGCATCCGCCATGGTGCGCTTCTCGCCGAACAGGAACGGCCCGCCTGATTTCGCCAGGCATTCGCGCCAGATCGACCAGACGCGGTCGATGTCGGCCTGCGCGCGCGACCAGATCTTGAAGCCGGGGAAATGCCCCTTCAGATTGACCGGCAGCGAGGCGCGCAGCGTCGTGAAGCCGGAATGGATTTCGCCTGAGATCGAGCGGCAATGCGCGCGTTGCACGCGATCATCAGGCAGCAGCCCTGCGTCCGGCATCGCCTCGTTGAGATATTCGGCGATCGCGAGCGTATCCCATACCGTGGCGCCGTCATGCCGCAGGCAGGGCACCAGGATCGAGGACGACAGCAGCAGGATTTCGGCGCGCGCGGAGGCATCGTCCGGCGCCGTGATGATCTCCTCGAAATCGAGCCCGGAGAACTTCGTCAGCAGCCAGCCACGCAGCGACCAGGACGAGTAGTTCTTGCTGCTGATGGTCAGTGTCGCCTTCGCCATAGGGCCCTTCCCTCACGTTTCCGGCCAAACGCGCAGCAAGCGACGTGCCAATTCCAGGGGCGGCCACCGCCTGTCTGGCTCCGATATTGCATGGCGGCAGCGGACAGGTGGGCGCTTCAGTATGATGTCGATGTATTATCAGGCTTTTCAGAATCAGATGGACCTGACAGCGCCATGGCGGGCCGGAGCCTCGTCCGCGCTGAAATTCCTCAATCTGGTACCGCAGGGCATGTCGGACCAGGTCGTCGGCCGGCTCTCGGCAGCGCTGGAGCTGATCTCGCGCTCCACCCTCACCTATGACCGGCCGGCCTACGGCATCGACAGCGTGATGGTCGGCAACCGCGCGGTCGGCGTCACCGAGGAGATCGCCTACGCCACACCGTTCGGCTCGCTGCTGCATTTCAAAAAGGACGGCGTCAGCGAGCAGCCGCGCATGCTGCTGGTGGCGCCGATGTCCGGCCATTTCGCAACGCTCCTGCGCGGCACCGTGAAGACACTGCTGCAGGATCACGACGTCTACATCACCGACTGGCACAATCCGCGCGACATTCCGCGCAGCGAGGGCCGCTTCGGACTCGACGACTACACCGAGCACCTGATCGACTTCCTCGGCCAGCTCGGGCCGCGCCCGCACATGGTGGCGATCTGCCAGCCGTCGGTCTCGGCGCTCGCGGCCGCCGCGATCATGTGCGAGGGCAATCATCCCTCGCGGCCGGCGACGCTGACGCTGATGGCGGGTCCGATCGACACACGCATCCAGCCGACCAAGGTCAACGACTTCGCGAAAAGCAAGCCGATCGAATGGTTCGAGCGCAACCTGATCAACTACGTGCCGGTGCAGTGCCGTGGCGCGCTGCGAAAGGTCTATCCCGGCTTCGTGCAGCTCACCGCCTTTGTCTCGATGAATCTCGAGCGCCACATCAAGCAGCACATGGATCTCGCCAACCACATCGCCAAGGGCGAGACGGAGAAGGCGGCGAGCATCAAGACCTTCTACGACGAGTATTTCGCGGTGATGGATCTGCCGGCCGAGTTCTACATCGAGACCGTGCGCGACGTTTTCCAGGAGCACCTGCTGCCGCAGGGCAAGCTGATGCATCGCGGCCGCCCCGTCGACACCAGGGCCGTCGGCCGCATGGGCCTGATGACGGTCGAGGGCGAGAAGGACGACATCTGCTCGATCGGCCAGACGCTCGCGGCGCAGGACCTCTGCACCGGCGTCCGCGCCTATCGCCGGGTCCATCACATGCAGGCCGGCGTCGGCCATTACGGCGTATTCTCCGGCAAACGCTGGAACAACGAGATCTACCCGCTGCTGCGGGATTTCGTGCACGTGAACTCGTAGAGCGCAATCGCCTCAGGCCGACCACTCCTCGCCCCAGACCTGCACGACGTGGCCGGGCGACACTTCGCGATATTGCCGGGCCGGCGGCTGATAGTCGGGCGCGCGCACCGGGCTTCTGATCTCGTCGTTGGCGACCTCGCGCTTGCTGCCGCGGCGCGCGGGATCCGGCACCGGCACCGCCGCCATCAGCTTCTTCGTATAGGGATGTTGCGGATTGCCGAACACGGATGCGCGCGGGCCGATCTCGACGATCTCGCCGAGATACATCACGGCGACGCGGTGGCTCATGCGCTCGACCACGGCGATATCGTGGGAGATGAAGAGATAGGCGAGGCCCATGCTGGCCTGCAGGTCGAGCATGAGGTTCACGACCTGCGCCTTGACCGAAACGTCGAGCGCGGAGACCGCCTCGTCCGCGACGATCAGCTTCGGTCCGAGCGCCAGCGCGCGTGCGATGCAGATGCGCTGGCGCTGACCGCCGGAGAATTCATGCGGAAAGCGCGCGGCCATGTCGGCGGTGAGGCCGACGCGTACGAGCAGGTCGGCGACGTTCTCACGCGCCTGCGCAGCGGTGGCGAGGCCATTGGCGAGCAGCGGGGCTGCGATCGCCGTTCCCACCGACATCCGCGGATTGAGGCTCGCGAACGGATCCTGAAACACGATCTGCATGTGCCTGCGGAAGTCGCGCAAGGTGCGGCCGGTCATGGCGAGCACGTCATGGCCGTCGATCAGGACGGTGCCGGCGTCGGGCTCCGTCAGCTTGAGGATCGAGCGGCCCGTGGTCGACTTGCCGCAGCCGGACTCGCCGACCAGCGCCAGCGTTTCGCCCGCGCGCAAGGTGAAGGAGATGTTCTCGACCGCGTGGACGCGACCCGAGACCTTGCCGAACAGGCCCGATCGGATCGGGAAGCGCGTGGTGAGATTCGAGACCTCGAGCAGCGGCCGCTCGACAGTCGAGACCGTATCAGGCGTTTCAGCCGGCTCGTCGGAGGTGCCCGTCACCTTGTCGACGATGGGAAAGCGCATCGGGCGTGGGCGGCCGTCCATCGAGCCGAGCCGCGGCACGGCCGCGAGCAGTGCGCGCGTATAGGGATGCGAGGGCGCGGCAAAGATGCGCGCGGTCGCATCGGTCTCTACCGCCTGCCCGCCATACATCACGACCGTGCGGTCGGCGATCTCGGCGACCACGCCCATGTCGTGGGTGATGAAGAGGATCGACATCCCCTCCTCCTGCTGAAGCTCCTTCAAGAGCTCCAGGATCTGGGCCTGGATGGTGACGTCGAGCGCGGTGGTCGGCTCGTCCGCGATCAGGAGTTTTGGTTTGCAGGCCAATGCCATCGCGATCATCACGCGCTGGCGCATGCCGCCGGAAAAGCGATGCGGATGCTCGTGAAAGCGCGACTTCGCCGCGGGAATGCGCACACGGTCGAGCAGCCGAATGGTCTCAGCCTCCGCCGCCGCGCGCGACAGACCGCGGTGCTGGATCAGCGCTTCCGCGATCTGGAAGCCGATCGTGAGTACCGGATTGAGGCTCGTCATCGGCTCCTGGAAAATCATCGCGACGTCGTTGCCGCGGATGTCCTTCATGGTCGTTTCGGGGAGCGCGAGGAGATCGCGGCCGGCGAGCGTGATGCAGCCCTCGCTACGGCCACTCTCCTTCGGAAGGAGCCGCATGATCGACAGCGCGGTGACGCTCTTGCCCGACCCGGACTCGCCGACGATCGCCACGGTTTCGCGCGGCGCGATGTCGAAGGAGATGCTGCGAACGACGGGAATCCATTGCCCATCGCGCAGGAAAGACGTGGTAAGGTCCGAGACCGTCAGCACGGGCGACTGTGCCTCCGCGACGACTTGGTCGGGTCTCGTTGCGCCGATGCTCATTAGTAACCCCGTTTGCGATCAACCAGCCCCGGCAGCTCCTCGCCGCGGCGGTGACGCGCGATGACGTCCAGCACGAAATCGACCGCGGTATCCGGGCTCGTCATGCTGGCATTGTGCGGGGTCAGCAGGATGCGCGGATGGCTCCAGAACGGATGGCCTGATGGCAGCGGCTCGGGATCGGTGACATCAAGCACCGCGCCGGACAAAGCACCACTGTCGAGGGCGGCGAGGAAATCGGCCTCGACGAGATGCGGGCCGCGTCCGACACTGACGAGCCCCGCCCCACGCGGGAGGCGCGCGAACAGATCTGCGTTGAGGATGCCGCGGGTCTCGTCGGTCAGCGGCAGCAGGCAAACGAGGATGTCGGCTTGCGCGAGAAATTCCGGCAAGGTGTCCGCGCCCGCGTAACAGATCACGCCCTCGATCTCGCGCGGCGATCGATTCCAGCCTGATAGCGGAAAGTCGAATCCTCTGAGCCGTTCGAGCACGGCCTGCCCGAGCTGACCGAGCCCCATCACGCCGACGCGCCGGCGCTTGGCCGGCGTGATCCGGATCTCGCGCCAGACTTGTTCCTTCTGCTGATGGATGAAGTGCAGGAGGTCGCGATGCAGGCCCAGCACCGCCATCGTGACGTATTCCACCATGGTCTCGGCAATGCCGGGCTCCAGCATGCGTACGAGCGGAATGTGCGCCGGGAGTTTCGTTGCATCGAATTGGTCGACGCCGGCTCCAACCGAGAAGACCAGTTCGACGTTTGGAAAGGTCGCCGCGATGTCCTCCGGCGGCACCCACGCCACGAGATAGCGCACGTCGGCGGGATCGCCGATGTCAGGCCAGAGCCGGAACGGCACTTGCGGCGCGCGCTCGGCGAAGAAGGTCGCCCACTCCGCCCCGCGCAACATGTTGGCTTTGTAGAGGACGCTCATGCAGCCCTCAGAACGGGCTGACCGGCGCGAGCCGGCGCCCGTCGATCATGCGCTTGTGGCTGTAGGCGGCAGGATCTACCAGTGGCGTCGCGTTGGTGACGATGTCGGCGGCGAGCTTGCCGGCCGCGGGACCGATGCCGAAGCCATGGCCGGAGAAGCCGGTCGCGAGGAAGAAGCCCGGCAATGCATCGACCGGCGAGATCACCGGGATCGTATCCGGCGTGCAGTCGATGGTGCCGCCCCAGGCTTCCGCAATCTCGATGTCCTTCAGCTCCGGATTCGCCTTGATCAGCGAAGCCATCGCGGCATTGACCAGCGACATGTCGGGCGCGGGATCGCGCACGCGCTCGGTCTCGAACGGCGACGGCTTGTCGAAGCTCCAGCCGGTGCCGCGCACGATCTGATCGAAGAACGACTTGCCGACCGACAATTTCAATCCGTTCTTGCGATGCAAATAGGTCGGCCAGAACGTGCGCGCATAGCGGAACAGGTCCGGCGACAGTTCGACCGTACCGCGATTGCGCAGCGCCAGCGTGAAGCCGCCGTCGAGGCGGCGGCGGATGCAATAGAGATCGGTGCCGAGTGCGCCCGAGGTGATCTCCGGCGCCGGCGTGGTTCGGCATGCAGTCGCATTGACGAGACCGATCGGCAGCTCGATGCCATGACGGCGGCAGAACAGCGACGACCAGGCGCCGCCCGACAGCAGCACGGCTTGGGTTTTGATGGCGCCCTTCTCGGTGACGACGGCGCTGACCTTTCCGCCCGAGGTCTCCAGCCCGCGCGCGGCGCAGCCCTGGTGGATGGTGACGCCATGCTTTCGCGCAGCGGTGGCGAGCGCAGGCACGGCCATCGACGGCTCCGCACGTCCATCGCTCGGCGTGTGCAGGCCGCCGACCCATTTGTCGGTATTCCCGGGCATGCGCTCGGCGACTTCGGCCGGCGTCAGCACAGTCGAGTGCACCTGCATCTCGCGCGCGACCGCGGCCCAGCGCTCCCAGCTCGCGAGCTCGTCCTTGCTCTTGGTCAGGAACAACACGCCGGTACGGCGGAAGCCCGCATCGACACCGGCGTCGTTCTGCATGTCCTCCCAAAGCCGCAGCGCTTCGCGCGCCAGCGGAATCTCTTCGCGCGCGCGGCCCTGCTGGCGGCACCAGCCCCAATTGCGGCTCGACTGCTCGCCGCCGACATGGCCCTTCTCGACCAGCGCGACGGAGAGACCCTTCCTGGCGAGATGATAGGCCGCGGAGACGCCGATGACGCCGCCGCCGATGACGACGACATCCGCCTGCGCCGGCAGGCGTTCGTCGCTGTTTATACGGTTGAGCGGCGGGGACATGATGCACTCCTGCAGATCAGTTCGAGGCTTTTCGTCATGGGATGTTCATCCGCGGATCGAGCGCATCGCGCAGGCCGTCACCGAGGAAGTTGAAGCTCGTCACCGCGAGCGTGATGGCGACACCCGGCGCGATCGCAAGCCAGGGCGCGCTGGTGAGATAGATCTGCGCGTTGTTGAGCATGTTGCCCAGGCTCGCGGCCGGCGGCTGGATGCCGTAGCCGAGATAGCTGAGATAGGATTCCAGCAAAATCGCCTTGGCGACGTTGAGCGTCGCCGCCACCAGGATCGGCGCCATCGCATTGGGCACGAGCTCGCGGAACATGATCCGCAGGTTCGACGAGCCGAAGGCCAGGGCTGCCACCGCGAACTCGCGCTCCCGCAGCGAGCGCACCTGGGCCTCGACGACGCGGGCCACCCACATCCAGGCGGTCGCCGCGATCAGCACGGTGGTGGTGACGAAACCGGGCTCGGTGAGCGCGGCCAGCGCCAGCAGCAGGAAGATGGTCGGAAAGCACAGCACGGCATCGACGAGCCGCATGAGGACTGCACCGACCACACCGCCATAGAAGCCGGCGAAGGCGCCGACGACGATGCCGACCACCATCGCGATCACCATGGCGACGAAGCCGATCGACAGCGAGACACGCGCCCCCATCATCAACCGCGCCAGCACGTCGCGGCCGAGTTCGTCGGTGCCGAGGATGTGCGCGCCCGAGAACGGCGGCGCGAAACGCTTCAGGATGTCGATATAGGTGTCGTCGAACGGCAGGAGATAAGGACCGAACGCCGAGCCGAGCACGAGGACGACGATAATTACGGCGCCGGCGAGAGCGAGCCGATGCCGGCAGAAGCGTCGCCAGGCGCCCTGGCCAGGTGTGGGTTGAGCGGCGGACAGGACTGCGGTCGCCATCGCTTCAGCTCACCCGGATACGTGGATCGACGACGGCATAGAGGATGTCGGCCATCAGCGAGCCGATCAGCACCATCGTCGCCGAGAACATCAGGATGCCCATCACCACGGGATAATCGCGATAGCCGATCGAATCCAGGAACAGCCGGCCCATGCCGGGCCAGGTGAACACGGTCTCCGCGACCAGCGCGCCGCCGAGCAGCGTCGGAAACTGCAGGCCCGCGACCGTGATCATCGGCAGCAGCGCGTTGCGCAGCGCATGCACCGTGAGGATGCGCCATTCCGGCATGCCCTTGGCACGCGCGGTGCGGATGTAGTCCTGGTTGATGACCTCGAGCATGGAGGAGCGCATGAAGCGGCCCCACATCGCGGTCTCGACCAGCGCCAGCACCATGGCCGGCGCGATCAGATGATGCAGCAGGTCGAGGAAGGAGCCGTCGCCGACGGTTTCGCGGTTGCCGGCCGGCAGCCAGCCGAGCGTCACAGAGAAGACGTAGATGGTGACGAGGCCGAACCAGAAGGTCGGGATCGACAGCGCGATCATGGCGCCGACGGTGGCGAGCGAATCGAACAACGAATATCGGCGGAGCGCACCCAATATGCCGATCCAGCAGCCGAGCAGCACGGCGATGATGGTCGCCGTCGTCATCAACTCCAGCGTGGCGCCGAGATGCGAGGAGATCACCGACAGCACCGCCTCGCCGTCGCGATAGGACTTGCCCCAATCACCTTTCAACATGCGGCCGAACCAGTCGAGATACTGGATCGGCAGCGGCCGATCGAGCCCGAGCTGCTTGCTGACGCGGTCGAGATCCTCCTGCGTCATCTGCGCCGAGGCCGCGAATTGCGACAGCGGACCGCCGGGCGCCAGATGCAGGAGAGCGAAGCCGATCGCGGAGACGATCACCAGCAGTATCACCGCCTGCGCCAGGCGATTGAGGACGTAACGGGCCATCTCAGGCGATCCAGCCGGCCTGAGGCATCAGGCCCAGTACCATTCGCGCATGTTCCAGCAATTGGTCGATGTGTTGATGTTGGGGCGGAAGCCTTGCAGCCCCTCCTTCACGCCTTCGGCGATGAAGCCCTGGAACAGCGGCAGGATCGCAAGGTCGTTGCGGATCAGCTTCTGCAGGTCGCCATAGGTGGTCTTGCGCTGCGCTATATCGAATTGCCTGGCGCCTTGCGCGAGCAGCCGATCAGCCTCCGCGCTCTGGTATTGATAAGTGTTGTAACCGCGGCCGCCCTTGGCGGGAATCGCGCCGGAGCCGAACCGTGGCGTCACGTCGGGATCGCTGCCCAGCATGAAGTTCACGCCCACGATCACCGAATTGAACTTCGACTGCTGCCAGAAGTCGCCCCAGATCACGGCGGCCGGCATGTTGTTGACGCGCATGCTCGCGCCGATCGCGCGCCAGTCCTGGATCAGGAGCTGCTGGGTCTGCTCGCGCACTGCGTTGCCTGCGGTCGTCGAGTTGGTGAATTCGAGCTTCACGCCGCCCTTCTCGCGCACGCCGCTGGAGCCACGGGCCCACCCCGCGGCATCGAGCAGCGCGTTGGCCCTGGTCGGATCGTATTTGTGCTGCGGCAGACCCTGCTGGAACGACCACGCCTGCTGCGGCACGAAACTCTCGGTCTGCGTCGGCAGGCCGTAGTTCAGCGCATCGATGATCGCCTGCTTGTTGATGGCGAGGTAGAGCGCCTCGCGCACCGTGCGGTCGGCGAACGGGCCGAATTCCAGATTGGGCGCGATATGCTCCACCGAGGAGGTCGAGGAGACGAATATCTTGCGACCCTTCAGCGTCTTCGCCTCCTGCACGAAGTTCGGCAAAATGCCCTGCAGGCCGGTGTAGTCGACTTGACCCGTGCGGAACTGGGTGTAGAGGACGGTGAGGTCAGGAATGTATTTGAAGACCACGCGTTCGACGTAAGGTCCCTTGCCGTGATAGCCGGTGTGGGCATTGAGCAGGATATGGTCGCCGGGCACGCGCTCGCCCCAGCGGAACGGCCCGGTGCCGACAGGCGCGTTGTGGAACGGCGACGAATTCGGGTCGGATACCTTCTCGAGGATGTGCTTGGGCACGATGAAGGTGAGCGACAGGATCGACATATAGGGCGAATAGGGAGCTTCCATTCGCCAATGGATCTCGTCGGGCGCGACGACCGTGATGTCCTTGACCAGGCTGTGGCCGACGCGATTGCGGACGCGGAAGTCGGGATTGTTGATCAGATCGAGCGAGAACTTGACGTCATCTGCCGTGAAGGCCGTGCCGTCGTGCCACTTCACGTCCTTGCGCAGCTTGATCTTCCAGGTCAGGCCGTCGGCCGACAGGCCGCCGTTCTCGACCGTCGGGACTTCGCTCGCGAGGTCGGGCACGAACTTGCCGTCGGGATCGATGAACCAGAGCGGCGAGAACACCTGCCACCAGACGCCCTGGTCGACTTCGATGCCGGGCATCAAGGGATGAAAGACGGTCGGCTCCTGCGACAATGCGGCGATCACTTGCCCGCGCGGCTTGTCCGGCGGAATGCCCGGACGCTCGGTCTGCGCAAAGGCGCTGCCCGAAAGCGTCCATCCCGCGGCGGCACCGGCGCCAAGCTGGAAGAATTGTCGGCGATTTGGAATGCCGGGATGATGCAGTCCGCCAACGCTGAACTTGCCGGTGTCATCTGCCATGACCAGTCTCCGTTCCCGCACGCGGCACCTCTCCCGCGCCCCAGGACCCCGGCAAAGGGACAGGAGTGGGCTTTAGTGCTTCTAAATTTTTCAGCCAAAAGTTCATCATGACTAAATACAGCTGTCAATCAGATTGCTAGGATGCGCGACCTTTTCACTCCGCCGCCGGCCAATCCGGCGGCGCGGAAATGCTTGGGAGAGCGACATGGATGGTCGCGGCGACACTGACGGTCCGAAGGATACCCCGACGATCGAAACCGACGATGCTGTCGACCAGCGCCTCGGCGAGACCGTGCGGCTGCTGCGCCAGCGCGCGGGTCTCTCGATCCAGGACGTCGCCAACAAGACCGGCCTCTCCAACGGCATGATCAGCCAGCTCGAACGCGCGCGCGCGATGCCGTCGATCCGCACGCTGCGCCTGCTCAGCATCGCGCTCGACGTGCCGATCTCCTATTTCTTCGAGACCAGCGATCCCGCCGCCGATGTGCAGCGCTACATCGTGCGCAAGAACAACAGGCGCCTGCTGCGCCTCACCGCCAGCGGCGTCGTCAAGGAAGCGCTGACGCCGGAAGGCAAGGGCCAGATGGAGCTCTACGAGCTGACGCTCAACCCCGGCGCCTCCTCGGGCACCGACTTCCTCCAGCACACCGGCGAGAAGGCCGGCTACATCCTCTCCGGCAGCCTCCGCCTGTGGCTCGACAACCAGGCCCACGTGCTGGAAGCGGGCGACAGTTTTCGTTTCCCGAGCATCGTGCCGCACATGTTCGACAACCCGACCCAGCAGGCGGCACGGGTGATTTGGGTCACGACCCTGCGCCAAACCGATTCGCCACCAGGTTGACGCCCTCGGAATATCTCGCCCAGATAGCGCCGGAATTTGCCCTCGACGCCGCCGCAGGGAGTCTGTAGCTCACAGGGAGCCGGACTCGTGCGACTGGGCGGATGGTTGAGGGTCCGCGGCTGACGTCGGTGGTACGAGAGCATGAAACTCAGGGGGCTTCTGACATCAGCAATGGCCGCGCAGGCCGTCGTGACCGCCGTGGCTCTCTCCGCCTCCTATGCCGTGACCGGACCCGGATTCGGCGTTGCCCAGTTCGTTGCCCTGCTTGCAAGTGCGGCCGCTGCGGTGCTGCTTGCGCGCCTTTGCGCCGGCAGCATCGCGACATCACGGAACAAGCACTTCGACGCGCAATTGGCCGAGCAGCTGCAGGCACGCGCGGACAGCGCGCAGATGACGCAAGCCGTCATCAAGACCGCGCTCGACGCCTTCGTGCAGACCGACGAGCGCGGCATCGTGCTGGAGTGGAGCCTCCAGGCCGAAGCCCTGACCGGATGGTCGCGGGCCGAGGCGATCGGCGCCGACGTCGTCGAGTTGCTCGTCGCCGAGCCGCTGCGATCGGGCTTCAGACAACGCATGATGAGAATATTGCCGGAATTGTCCGACACCCCGATCGGTATCCGCTTCGAGGCGAGCCTCGTGCACCGCAACGGCGACGAGATCCTGATCGAGGCGTCGAGCACAGCGCTCCGCCTCGGTGGCCGCACCATCATCAACGTTTTCGTCAAGGACATCACGCAGAAGCGCGCCGCAGAGGAGCAGCTGATTCAATCCCAGAAGATGGAAGCAGTCGGCCAGCTCACCGGCGGCATCGCGCATGAATTCAACAACATGCTCACGGTGATCACGGGCACGATCGAGATCCTCGCCGACGCCGTGAAGGACGATCCGCGGCTCGCCACCATCGCCAAGCTGATCAGCGAGGCCGCCGATCGCGGCGCGGCGCTGACCTCGAGCCTGCTCTCCTTTG
Organism: Bradyrhizobium sp. CCBAU 53338; assembly: GCF_015291665.1. Taxonomy (NCBI): domain Bacteria; kingdom Pseudomonadati; phylum Pseudomonadota; class Alphaproteobacteria; order Hyphomicrobiales; family Nitrobacteraceae; genus Bradyrhizobium; species Bradyrhizobium sp. CCBAU 53338. The sequence continues at coordinate 1,509,813 of NZ_CP030048.1, read as the reverse complement.
CGCGCAAGCAGGCGCTGCATCCGGCCGAGATCGACGTCAACGATTTGCTCGAGGAGCTTTCAAAGCTGCTGCTGGCGACCTTCGACAAGAAGATCGAGATCGTGCGGAAGTTCGACGGCAATATCTGGCTCGCCTTCGCCGACCGCGGGCAACTCTCCTCCGCGCTGCTCAACCTCGCGATCAATGCCCGCGACGCGATGCCTCTGGGCGGCCGCCTGATGCTGACGACGCGCAACGTGGTGTTCGGAGTGCGCGAAGCCGTCGCAGTCGGCGCCGGATATCCCGGCGACTATGTCGAGATCGAGATCGGCGACACCGGCACTGGCATTCCGCAGGCGATCGTCGAGCGCATCTTCGATCCGTTCTTCTCGACCAAGGAGGTCGGCAAGGGCACCGGCCTCGGGCTCAGCATGGTGTTCGGCTTCGTCAAACAGTCGGGCGGCGGCATCAAGGTCAGATCCGAGGAAGGCCGCGGCACGATCTTCGCGATCTATCTGCCGAAGGCCGAAACCAGCGCCCTTCGCCCCGCGAGCTATGATGCGCGCAAGATCGTCGGCGGAACGGAGACCATCCTCTGCGTCGAGGACGACCGCGACGTCCGCCATTACGTCACGGTGCAGCTCGAAAGCCTCGGCTACAAGGTCATCCCCGCCGCCAACGCCGCCGAAGCGCTTGCGATCGCGGCCGACGGCACGCCATTCGACCTGTTGTTCACCGACATCGTGATGGGCGGCGGCATCAACGGGCGCGAGCTCGCCGACCGGATGGTGGCCGCGCGGCCGTCGCTCAGGGTGCTGTTCACGTCGGGCTACGCACACGACTCCCAGCACGCGCCGGGCGGCGCCACCATGGGCGCACCGCTGTTGACAAAGCCATACCGCAAGGCCGAGCTTGCACGCATGCTGCGCCGCTCGCTCGACACCGCCGTCGATGCCGCGGGCGATGCGATCCCGACGCCCTATTCGGTGCAGGCCGAGGTCGAGGGCTTCTTGCGCAAACAGACGAGCGACGATCGCGGGAACGAATGACCGCCGTCAGCTCATCCGCCGTCGCAGCGTGGCCGACGGCGTCTCGCCGAATTTTGCGCGGTACGCACCGGCCATGCGACCGAGATGGGTGAAGCCGAGATCGAAGGCGATGCCGGTGATGGAAATTTCTGGTGGCGCTTGCGCGAGCCGGGCGTGAAGGCTGGCAAGCCTGATATCGAGCAGCATCTCCGAGATCGAAACGCCGAAGTGACGGCGGAAGCCGAGCTGAAGCGCGCGGATGCCGACGCCGGACGCGCAGGCGAGTTGTACGAGGTCGAGCGGCTCGTCGGCATTGTCCGCAAGATAGTCCCGCGCGGCGCGGAGCGCGCGCGGCAGGCGCTCGGCTTGCCCCGAGAACGTCCTGATCGCATCCGACAGGCCGTGCCGCTGGCCAGTGAGGAGGCGATCGAGCAGCGCCTCGCGCCAGTCCGCCATCGCGACCGGCGACATCAGGCCGGACGGCCCGAGACGCTCGGCGAGCAGCATCAACTCATCGAGCCGGACCCGGAGATCACGCCCTTCGGGCGCGTTCAGGTCGATGACCGGATCGAACTCGACTGCGCCGGCCGCCCGGCCCGACAGCGCCGCAGCCCGCTGCTCGACCATGCGGCGGTCGAGCAGCAGGATGATCTGCGCACAATCGGCCCAGATCATCCGGGTCGGGATGGTCGGCGACAGCAGCGACGCCGTCTTGACCGGCGCGACATCGAAGCCGCCGGTGCCCGCAGAAATGTGAGCGGTACCAGTGAGCGGGATCTGCACGAGGAAGAAGCGGTCGAGACAACCGGGATCGATGCTGACTGTCCCGCCATAGCTGACGTAGTTGATGGAAAAGCCTTCAAACGCCGCGCAATTGTGCCGGGCGGAGAATCCGGACGCACGGGCCTGCGCGGGCTTGAGATCATGCGGGCAGAAGATGCGACCGATCTGTTCGGCCGCCTCATCGACATCGTCGGTGGCGACGCGCGCGAAGGCCGCAAGCCGTTCGGATGCGGGTGGCCTTGCGCTCATTTCCAGCACGGCTGCGGACATCATCGACCACGCTTCGCGTCGCGGAATTGCTTTAAGCCTATAATAGTTCGCAGGGCGCGAAAAGGGCCATGTCGCAAGATCGTCGTGCTGCATGGCAACAGCCATGTCCGGATTCGTTTAGCGGATAGACAGCCGCCCGCACGTGGCCGAAGCTCCATCCTCGCCGGAATTCAACAGGAGGCGAGCCATGACTGCACTCGAAAAGGGCATTACCGCGAACGGCACAGGCTACGGCGGCAAGACCTGGAACATCCTTGGCCAGGTGTATTTCCCCAAGGCCGTCACCGACTCCACCTTCGCGTTCGAGACCAACAGCGATCCTGGCCAGTTCGTGCCGGTGCACATCCACCCGACCCAGGACGAGTTCATCCTGGTGCAGGAAGGCACGCTCGACCTCAAGCTCGACGGCGTCTGGGTCAAGGCTCATGCGGGTGATCTCGTGCGCATGCCCCGCGGCATCCCGCATGGCTATTTCAACAAGTCCGACAAGCCGTGCCGCGCGCTGTTCTGGGTCTCGCCGATGCAAAAGCTGGAGGCGCTGTTCAACCAGCTGCACAATCTGACCGACCCCGCCGAAGTCGTACGCATCTCGGCGCTGCACGAGGTCGACTTCCTGCCGCCCGAGGCGAACGACTAGGCGCCTCGCCTCCTCGTCCGCTTTCATCTGCTTGCAGCTCCGCCGGCCGCGCCTTGCGGCTGAACGAGGCCGCTTGCGCGCAAAACACATCGATTGCGAGCCATCCCATGGTCAGCCCCAAGCATGTCTGCGTGATCGGCGCCGGCGTATCCGGCCTCGCCACCGCAAAGGCGTTCTCCACCCGCGGCCACCGCGTCACGATCGTCGAACGCAGCGCCGATCTCGGCGGCGTCTGGGAGCCCGCACGCTCCTATCCCGATGTGCAGACGCAAAGCCCGAAGGATCTCTATCGCTACACCGATCGCGCCATGCCTGATGCCTATCCGGAATGGCCGACCGGGCCGCAGGTGCACGCCTATCTCGCCGACTACGCCAAAAGCTTCGGCCTTGACCGCATGCTGCGCCTCGATACTGCGGTCGCCGGCATGGCGCGGCGCACCGACGGAAAACCGGGCTGGACACTGGCGCTATCAGGCAAGGACGGCGCCATCACGAACGAGGATTTCGATTTCGTCGCTGTGTGCACCGGACAGTTCAACGAGCCGCGCGAGCTGCATTGCCGCGGCGAAGGCAGTTTCCTGGACCAGGGCGGACAGATCCTGCACTCGTCGAAATACGGCGATCCCATGCTGGCGAAGGGACGCCGCGTCGTCGTGCTCGGCGGATCGAAATCGGCGACCGACATTGCGGTGAACGCTGTGAAATCAGGCGCGCGAGAGGTCACCATCGTGATGCGCGAGCCGGTCTGGCGCATCCCCTATTTCATCGGCGGGCTCGTGAACTTCAAGCGCATCCTCTACATCCGCGCACAGGAGGAGATGTTTCCGGGCTGGGGCATCGGCACGATGTCGCGGCTCGCGTACCGCCTCGCCGCGCCGCTGATCTGGGCGAACTGGCGGGGGCTGGAGAGCCTGTTGAAGGCGCAGCTCAAGCTCAACAAGTGCAAGATGGTGCCGAAAGAGCGGATCGAGGACGGCGTCAACTGCTCGGTCCCGATCGCCACGCCCGGCTTCTATCCGATGGTCGCCGACGGCCGCATCAAGGCCGTGTTCGGCAGCTTCGATCATTGTGAAGCCGACACCATCGTGATGAGCGGCGGCGAGCGCATCGGTGCCGATGTCGCCGTGCTCGCGATCGGCTACAAGCTCGGCGTACCCTTCCTCCCCGACGCCTATCGGCAAAAGCTGCTCGATGCGGACGGACAGTACCGGCTCTATCGCCTGATCGCCAATCCTGATCTGCCCGACCTCGGCTTCGTCGGCTTCAACTCGTCGTTCTGCACCGTGCTCTGCGCCGACCTCGCCGCCAACTGGCTGGTGCGCTATGCCGATGGGCAACTCGAGAACCAGCCGACGGCGCAGCAGATGCGCGACAACATCGAGATGATGCTGCATTTCAAGCGCGTCGAGCGGCCGGCCGCGGGCGTCTATGGCGGCCTCTGCGTCGCGCCGTATCACTACCGTCATTTCGACGAGCTGATGGCCGACATCGGCGCCAAGACGCAGAAGCGCGGCGGACCCGCCGGACACTTTCTCCCGCCGGACGCGGATGACTATGCCAGGTTCCTCGCGTCGGCGCCGGAGTATCGGGCGGCGGGATGAGATCGGAGAGCCCGATTTGCGGCTCGCCAGGCCGCGGGTTTGATGCTTACGATCCCATGACCAGCGAATCTCCTGGACGTGGGAGGCAGCCATGGAACGACGACGCCACATCGCCACAGTCATGGCGGTGCTTGGGCTGCTCTTCACGGCGGCGGCCACGAGCCAGGCGCAAGCGCTGACGCCGGCGCAGTCGGAGGCGCAAGCCGCCTACGATCGCGCGCTCGGCGATTTCAAATCGATCCTGGCCGAGCGGCGCCGCCAGATCGAGGCGAAGCAGAAGCTGCCGAACCTGCCGGGCCAGGCCCTTTACCTGGCACGCGTCGCTGTCATCAGCACCTACAAGGATCTCACCGACGCCGTGCCGTCGCGGATCGGCAAGCCGAACAAGTTCGGGATTCCGCCGGCCTATTTCGACTCCGCAATCGAGCCATTGGTCGACGAATACGCCGACATCTTCGACGTCATGGAGGCGCCGCCCGCGAGCGCACAGAATTCGGCGACGCCGTTCAAGGACGTCGTCGACCTCGGTACTGCGATCGCACGCGCCAAGGGGCTCAAACCCGTTGACGCCGACGCCGCGGGCCTCATCAGCCTGGGACTGTTCTATGCGGAGACGAACGGCAAGCAGAACGTCCGCAATGCGCGCTCGAACAGCTACATGGGCAGCTTCCAGACCGGCCCGTCCGAGGACCGCAACGGTCAGCGCAAATGGGAGGCGATCAAGGGTACGATCGCGGCCGCCGATCCCGCATTGAATGCGCGCGACGACAAGGAAGAAGCACGGTCCCGCGGCATTGATCGCCGCTTCAACCACTGGACCAACGTGCGCGACGGCCTCATGAACGCGCATGCGGAACTGTTTGCCGAGATCCCTGTCATCGTGAAGACGCTGCCCGATCCGATCGAGCAGATGAAGCTGTTCGAGCTGATCCAGATCATCCCGACGCCGACGCGATCGGCCCTCAAATCAGGCGACCTGTTGAACTACCGGGTATCCAATCCCACCATCATGAAGCACCTGCGCAACAACAGCATCTTCGCCTTCGGCAGGACGGACCGGGCGCGAAGCTCGGCGACTTTCCGCGAGATCCTGGGTGCGATGTGGCTGTTCAAGCGGAAGTTCGAGAAGGCCATGGTGAAATACGCGGAGATCAAGGGGCGTTAATTCTCCGGCTTGTAGCCGTCGGTCAGCGTCTTCAGGAATGCGATGATGTCGGCCTCGTCCCGCTCCGTCATCGCCGGCTTGTCGCCGGGATGGCGATCGAAGGGCGGATCTGTCACGTCGACATTGGCGTGATATTTTTCGGGCAGGTCGTCGTATTTGCGCACCGTGCCGTCGGCAATGCGCGGAAACGCCTTTTCCGGATTCGTGTCGCGGAAATTGTAGAAGTCGAGCACCTCTTCGAGCGTCTTGAAGACGCCGTTGTGGAAGAAGGCATGACGCGTCGCGGTGTTGCGCAGCGTCGGCGTCAGGAACATGCCGCAATATTGCGTCTGCGCGGCGACATCGGTGCGCTGCGGACCGCAGACGCCGAGGTCGAAATGATTGGGATCGCGATTCCCGGCGAGCGCCGCGTTGCGCGGCGCGCCGAGCGCCTCATACTGATGGTCGGTGAACAATGGCGGCAGGCTGTCGCGCGTCGGCGCCGACGTATGGCAGCCGGCGCAATTGGCCTTGTCGGGGTCGTTGAACACTTGCAGGCCGCGCAATTCGCTTTCCGACAGCCGCGCCTTGCCCTCGAGCCAGTAGTCGTACTTGCTGGTGTAGGGATGGAAGCTCGGCTCTTCGACCTGATAGCGCGCCACCGCGAACATCGCTTCCGCGATCAGCAGCCGCTGGTTCCTCAGCACGCCGGCGCCGAACAGGTCGACGAAGCGCCGGACATAAGGCGCGTGCCGCAGCTTGTCCGCGACGATCTCGGCGCTGCCGCCGTCCATCTCGTTGGGATCGAGCAGCGGGAACAGCGCCTGATCCTGGAGCGTGTCGGCACGGCCGTCCCAGAACAGGCCGCCCTGCGGCACGATGTTCGCCGACGCGCCGGTGCCGCCCGCGGTCTTGGTCGTGCGCACGGACTGCTGGCCGAGCGCCGCCATCTGCGCGAGATCAATGATGTTGTCGTCATCGCCCTTGTCGGGCCCGATGCTGAAATTCGGCTGGCGCTCCAGATAGGTCAGCGACGGGACGGCGCGTGCGCCTTGCCGCGTCAGGTCGATGCCGCCAAGCATCACCGGCCCGTCGTTCGGCGGTCCGTAGGCGTGATCCGGACTGTGGCAAGACGCACAGGAGAGCCTGCCTGAAGACGACAGAGAGGCGTCGTAGAAGATCTCTTTGCCGAGGAGAGCCATCGCGGACAGCGGCGCGACCGGCGGACGCATGAGGCGAACCGGATTCGGATTCGCACCGACCAGATTTGCCTCCGCAAGCCCCTCCGTCTCGGCAGCAAGGACGGCGCCGGCCAGACAGAGCAGGCCGGCGCCGAGGAGCCACATGGAGCGGCTGTTCATCAAATGCGTACCGTTGGGCTAGTGGTGGTGATGCTCGTCCGGCGGGCTCACGATGACCGTGCCGGCGGTCGGATCGAGAAACAGCGCGTCGGTCCGGAAGTCATGGCTGTGATCATGCTCGAAGTCGAACAGGTCCATGATCGACCCGGTGGTGGCATCGAACGAACCGCCACCGAGACGCTTGCCCTTGAGCCAGTTGTCTTCGATGAACCGCACCACCGAGGCCTGCGAGATGGCGGCGTGGCTGACGAAGTTGGTCTTGGCGTAGGGCGAGATCACGATGAAGGGCACGCGGGTCGCGGGGCCGCAGCGGCCGTTCACCGGCTTGCCGCCGACACCGGGCAGCTGAGGCTGCTTGGTGACGCCGAGACCGCACTGGCCGGCACCGTTGAGCTGATCGGCGGTCGGGTCGTAGGAAGCGCTGCTCGGCCTGGCGTAAGCGTGGTCATACCAGCCGTCGGAATCGTCGTAGGTGATGATGACGGCGGTCTCGCGCCACTCGGGCTGCTTCTGGAGGAAGTTGATCAGCTCGACCATGCCCTGCTGCTCGTCGAGGGGATCGGAATAGCCGGCATGGCCATCCTGGTAGGCCGGCAGCTTGACGTAAGACACCGCCGGGAAATTGCCGACCTTTACGGCCGCGTAGAAATCCTCGATGTCGTAGCCGTGATTGGCGGGATCGAGGGTCTTGCCGTCCTTCTCGTAGGTGTGACCGACCGCTTGCACCGAGCTGGGCCGCAGATGGTTCGGATTGGCGGTCGACTTGTAGAACTGGAACCAGGCGTGATGCGGGACGTAGTCCGCCTTGGAAGCGCCGACCACGGTCGAGAACGTGCTGCGCGCACAGCCGGTCGTGCCGTTCGCGTTGGTCACGGCCAGATCGAAGCCGCCCATGAACGAACCCCAGCTGATGCCGGCATCGTTGAGGAGGTCACCGATGTTCTTGCCGGTCATCGTGACCTGCGTCGTGTATCCCGGGGTGCTGCAAGGATCATAAGCGGGACCGGGATCGCCGATCACCGTGAGGCCTCCCTGCCCGTCCGGGATGATTTGCGTCGCTGCATTGCCGAGCACGGCCACCGCGCCATTGGTCTGGCCCGAAATCACGTTCAGCGCGCCGACCGTCGACGGACCGTAGGTGTCGGTGTAGGCATTGTCGTTCATCGAGAAGTGCTGCGCGTAAGTCCAGAGTGCGGTGATGGTGTTGCCGTCGAAATAGCCCATGACTTGACCGGTGGTGCCGAACGCACCGACGCCGCCCGAGGTGCCGCGTCCGGTATATTTCGGGAACAGATCGGCCTTGCCGTTGTCATAGGCCTGCTGTTCCGCGGTGTAGGCGTGGTTCTGCGACTGCGTGTTGGCCTGAGTGCGGTCGAGCCGGAAGGGGTCCGTCGCGCCAGCACCGTTCGCCGGATTGGTGTTCGGATTGTTCACCAGCAGATTGGCGTTGGCGAGGTTGTTGACCTTCGGCGTATGCGGCTTCGGCACGAAGGGGATCGAGCCCGAGGGATTGCTGGCATGCGGATAGGTCGCGAAATAATGGTCGAACGAGCGGTTCTCGTTGAAGATGACCACGAGATGCTTGATCGGCGTTTCGGTGTGCATGTGATGCGCATGATGATCGCGATCATGGTCACGATCGAAATCGTCGGCGAACACCGGAATGCTGCAGGCAAGCGTCGTCGCGGCCGCGAGAACCGCAGCCGTCGTCAAGAATTTGGTTTTCATCTCTGTTTGCCCCGAGGGATTGACCTCGCGACCCTAGCGATCACGGGTGACAGAGCTGTGTCAGTTTGACGCAAACACATTTTGCGCAGTTGTTCGGACAAAATTATTCACAGGCACGCCTCGCCCGCGGCGGCTCGATCTCGAGGTGACCGGACTCGGGCAGCGGAGGTGCCGTTTCGCCGATCAGCTCTTGCTTGTAGAGGCGGTCGTTGTCGGCATAGAGCCAGAACTGCATGATCTTGTCGGCCGCGCCGCGGCCGGAATTCGGGCGGCACATCGGACGCAGGCGGCTCCATGCCGAACCGGGACGGCAACGGGGACGATCATTTCAGGATCCATCGTCAGCGGTTGGGCCTGAGCGCTCTGCATCGTCAAGAGCAGCGACACCATCGAAGCTGCAATCCAGTGTCCATGCATGTGTGCCCGGCGAAATCCAATATGGCCGGCCTATTCGGTGCGGATCGGCGCGTCCTTCAGCCCGTTGTTATCATAGGCCTTGCGCAAGGTGCCGTTGGTTACGGCCTCGTTCATGAACCTGGTGACGAACGCCAGAGCCTGGCTGTGGCCGAGCGGGACGGCAACGGCGGTCACCGTCTTCTTGAAGGTCTCGTCGAGCACCTTGGTCCCCGGAATCTTCTGCGCCATCTTGTTGAGCTGGTCGCGCGACAGCGCGAAGGCATCGATCTCGCCGCCCTTCAGCAGGCCAAAGATTTC